>JBJMLD010000001.1:0-15910 GCA_045805545.1 Solirubrobacteraceae bacterium
CCAGCTGAGCCGCGACGAGCTGATGCAGATCCTCACCGAGCCGCGCAACGCGCTCGTCAAGCAATTCCAGCGCTTCTTCCAGTTCGACGGGATCGAGCTCGTATTCGCCGACGACGCGCTCACCTCGGTCGCCGACAAGGCGCTCGAGCGCGAGACCGGCGCCCGCGGCCTGCGCTCGATCATCGAGGAGGTCCTGCTCGAGGTTCAGTTCGAGCTGCCTTCGCGCCGCGACGTCCGCAAGTGCGTGGTCACGCGCGACACGATCGACAAGGGCACGCCGCCCACGCTGGTCACAGTCGCGGCGCCGGAGGAAGAAGCGGCTTAAATCTGGTCCCGGGGGCCGCATGCGGCCCCGGCAGCTGGATGACGCGGGCGCGGTGCAATAGGCGAGCCTGGACGGCGAGCGCACCGCAGGCCCGCGGCGTGCATGCACGCGCCGGGGGAGCGGTCACCAGCGCGGGCCGCTCGGCATCCAGCCTCGCCTTAATGGCCCCGCTGGTGTCGTCCGGCTGCACCGCTCCCTTCCTACATAGACTCCATATCTGATGCCGGATCTGCAGGCCACAACGCGTTACGAGCCGGGCGAAGTCGAACCCCGGATCGTCGAGCGCTGGCTCGCCTCCGGGCTGTTCCACGCCGAGCCGGACGGGACGCCGGAGGAGAACTGCTCGATCGCGATCCCGCCCCCGAACGTGACGGGCGCGCTGCACATGGGCCACGCGCTCAACAACTCGATCCAGGACGTGCTGACCCGCTACCGGAGGATGCAGGGGAGACGGACACGATGGATCCTCGGCACCGATCACGCAGGGATCGCCACGCAGACCCAGGTCGAGCGCGCGCTGCTGCGCGAGGGCACGAGCCGCGAGGAGCTCGGTCGCGAGGAGTTCATCAAGCGCGTCTGGGAGTGGCGTGAGCAGTACGGCGGCACGATCATCGAGCAGCTCAAGCGACTCGGCGCCTCGTGCGACTACGACGACGAGCGCTTCACGCTCGACGACGCCTACGCGCAGGCCGTGCTGCACGTGTTCGGTGCGCTCTACCGCAAGGGCTACATCTACCGCGACCGCTACATGGTCAACTGGGACCCCGGAACCCGCTCCGCGATCTCGGACCTCGAGGTGGAGGATCGCGAGGTCACCGACACGCTGTATTTCGTCGACTACCCGCTCGCGTCGGGCACGGGGGCGCTCACGATCGCGACCGTCCGGCCGGAGACGATGCTCGGCGACACGGCGATCGCCGTGCATCCCGAGGACGAGCGCTATCGGCGCCTGATCGGCGAGACGGCGATCTTGCCGCTCGTCGGACGCAGGCTGAAGATCATCGCCGACGACTACGTCAGGCCCGACTTCGGGACCGGAGCGCTGAAGATCACGCCGGGTAGCGACCCCAACGACTTCGACATCGGCCGGCGCCACGACCTGTCGGTGATCAGCGTCATCGGCGAGGACGGCCGGATCACCGACGAGGCGCCCGAGCGTTTCGCCGGACTTACGATCGCCGAGGCGCAGGACGCGGTGCTCGCCGAGCTGCGCGAGCAGGGGCTGATCGCCCGGACCGAGCCCTATACGCACACCGTGCCCTTTTCGCACCGCTCGGGCGAGCGGATCGAACCGCTGCTCTCGCTGCAGTGGTTCATGCGCATGGACGAGCTGGCCAAGCCGGCGATCGAGGTCGTGCGCTCAGGGCGCGTGAAGATCCACCCCGACTCCGAGCGCCGCCGCTACCTCGACTGGCTCGAGAACATCCGCCCCTGGTGCATCTCGCGCCAGCTGTGGTGGGGCCATCAGATCCCGGTCTGGTATCGCGACGACGAGACGTACGTCGGCACCGAGCCGCCGGACGGTGACGGGTGGGAACGCGACCCCGACGTGCTCGACACCTGGTTCTCGAGCGCGCTCTGGCCGTTCGCGACGCTCGGCTGGCCGCAGGCGACGCCCGAGCTGCGCGCGTTTTATCCCACGGACGTCCTCTCCACGGCGCGGGACATCATTTTCCTTTGGGTGGCGCGGATGGTGATGATGGGACTCGAGTTCACCGAGCAGGTGCCCTTCTCGGACGTCTACGTTCACTCGATCGTCCAGGCGCCCGACGGGCGGCGCATGTCCAAGTCGCTGGGCACGGGCATCGATCCGATGGACCTGATCAATGGGGGTCCGCGGCCGCCGGTGTTTACCTCGGGCGGCGATTTTCCGGCCTACGGCGCCGACGCCGTGCGCTGGGGGCTGTTGGCCATGTCCTCGGGGCAGGACGTGCGCTTCAGCGAGGACAAGGTGCTGCAGGGTCAGCAGCTGGCCAACAAGCTGTGGAATGCATCGCGGCTGATCCTGCTCGGTGTCGGCGGGGCGGGCGGGTCCGAATCCGACGCGCGCGCCGCGGTGAGGCCGAATGCCGTGGAGGATCGCTGGATCCTGTCGAGGCTCGCCCGGGCGAGGCGCGAGTTCGCCTCTCGGATCGACGCTTTCGATTTCTCGCGCGCGGCGCTCGGGCTCTACGACTTTGTCTACGGCGAGCTGTGCGACTGGTATCTCGAGCTGGTCAAACCGCGGCTGCGTGCCGGGGAGCCGGAGCTGAGCGCGACGCTTTTGTACGTGCTGACCGAGACGCTGGCGCTGGCCCACCCGATCATCCCGTTCGTGACCGAGGAGATCTACTCCTATGTGCCCGGGGCCGAGGGGCTGCTGGCCGGGTTCGTGCGGCCGGAGGTGGCCGGCGATGCGGCGGCGGCCGCGGTTGACGAGGCGGCGGAAGCGGAGCTAGGGCGGCTGATCGAGGCCGTCCAGGCGGTGCGGGCGTGGCGTGATTCGGCGGGCGTGCGCGCCGGCGCCGTAGTGCCGACGCGACTCGCCGCGCCGGACTATGCGGCGACCGCCGAGCACCTGGCTCGCCTGGCGCGGCTGTCGTTCTCCTCGGACGGCGGTGAGCCGGTCATGTCGGTGCCGGTACCGGGCGGCGCGATCGAGATCCTCCCCAACGAAGACTTCGATCCTCAGGCGCTCGAGCGTAAGCGCGCCGCCGAGTGCGACGCGCTCGATCGCGAGATCGAGCGCAGCGAGCGCAAGCTCGCCAACGAGGGGTTCGTGAACAAAGCTCGCCCCGACGTGGTCCAGGCCGAGCGCGACAAGCTTGCCCGGCTGCGCGCAGGACGCGAAGCGCTGTGCGGTCCGCCGACGGGGGACGGACCATGAGCATGACCGTCGAAGAGGCCGAGCGCTATCTCCTCTCGCTCGAGTTGTTCGGGATGCGGTTCGGCCTGGACCGGATGCGGCGGCTGATGACTGCGCTCGACCACCCGGAGCGGCGCTTCGACTCGATCCATGTCGTGGGCACGAACGGCAAGTCCTCGACCGTGCGGATGATCGCGGCGATTCTTGCCGCGGATGGGCTGCGCACGGGCTCCTACTTGTCTCCGCATCTCGTGTCGTTCACCGAGCGGATTCGGACCGACGACGAGGATCTCGACCCGGCGGCGTTCGGCGCCGCTGTCGCGCGTGCCGCGCGGGCGGCCGAGCTCGTCGATCGCTCGCTGGCCGGCGACGACCGGGTGACGCAATTCGAGGCGTTGACCGCCGCGGCGTACTCCGAGTTGGCCCGGCAGGACGTCGAGGTGGCTGTGATCGAGGCGGGCCTCGGTGGCCGCTATGACGCGACCAACGTGATCCCCTCGCGCGTGCAGGTGCTGACGAGTGTCGGGCTCGAGCACACGCGCTGGCTGGGGCCGACGATCGACGACATCGCGGGCGAAAAGCTCGACGTCGTACAGCCCGGGGCGACGCTGGTGCTGGGGTCTGGACTGCACCCCGACGCGGCGCGGCGGGCTCGCGCCGTCGCCTCGGAGCGCGGCGCGAGGATCGTGCAGGCGCCGGCCGATCCCGGTCAGGTCGAGCTGGGAGCGCTCGGCGAGTTCCAACGGCGGAACTTTGCGCTGGCGCTGGCGGCGGCGAAGGCGTATCTCGGCGCGGCTTCGCTCGATCCCGCCGCGGTGGCTTCAGCGGCCCGGGACGTGCGCGTGCCGGGACGCCTGCAGATCGTCGGAGAGAGCCCGCTGACGTTGCTCGACGGCGCACACAACCCGGACGGGATCGCGGCGCTGGCCGAGTCGATGCCGGCCATCACTGCCTCGCACGACCCGGTGATCGCCGTGGTTTCCATCCTCGACGACAAGGACGCCGCCGGCATGCTGGCGCGGCTTATGCCCGTGTGCGATGCCACCGTCTTCACCAGCAGTCAGAATCCGCGCGCATTGCCACCGCCAACGCTGCAGTCCTTGTCTCGCCAGCTCCACGGTCCGCCGTCGGAGATCGTGCCGACGCCGCGCGAAGCCGTGGCCCGCGCGCGTGAGCTGGCCGGGGCCGACGGCATCGTGATCGCGACCGGTTCGATCTACCTGGTCGCCGACCTGCTCGCGCCGGCCGGCAGCCGGCGCGCCTCGATGCTGTGAACGAGCCCGATGATCATCCAAGCTTCCTGACGATGATCGGGCTCGTCGCGCTGATCGTGGCGGTCGTGATCCTCGTATTCTTCGGTATCGGCTACCTGTTCGGCCGGGTGTTCCTCTAGGCGCGCCTCCCGCGCGACCGGAGTAGTTCGACCGCGTCTCCCATTACACTCGGGACCTTAATGTTCTTGGTACAAGGCATCTTCGGGATTAAGAACAACACGATCAACCTGGTCGTGGAACTCTTGATCCTCTTCCTGGTCGTCATCTGGCTGGCGCTGGTCTACTGGACCTACGCCGATGCGCGCCGGCGGATCGGTGACCCGATGTTGATCGGCTGCGCCGCCGCGGCGTCGCTGTTCCCATTCATCGGGACGATCGTCTACATGATCGTGCGGCCACCCGAGTATCTCGATGACGTGCGCGAGCGCGATCTGGAGATGCAAGCTGCCGAGGCCCGGCTGGCCGAGGTCGGCTATCACCTCTGCCCGCACTGCGACTTCGAGGTCGAGAAGGACTTCCTGCGCTGCCCGAGCTGCATGCGCAAGCTCAAGGACCCATGTACGACGTGCGGCCGCCCGCTCGATCCGGCCTGGAAGATCTGCCCGTATTGCGAGGCCGAGATCGGGTCTGCGCCACCGGCCCCGCGGCGCACCCGCCGCCGGCGTGAGACCGGCACCGAGCAGCCGATCGCCGGCGCCGCCGGCGAGGCCGCGGCCGGCAGCCAGCCAGTCACCTGACCGGGGCGCCGTCGCGCGCCCGGCGCCGGTAGCCTGACGCGCCGCCGTCGCGCGTCGCTGGTCGCTAGCCTGACGCGCCGCCGCGCCCGCCACCTTCGAAGGGAGACCACTCGCCATGGAGCGCACGCTCATCCTCGTCAAGCCCGATGCCTTCGCCCGCAACCTGACCGGCGAGATCATCGCGCGGTTCGAGCGCAAGGGCCTGCGCCTGGCCGCGCTGAACCACATGACGATGACGCGCGAGCTGGCCGAGCGCCACTACGCCGAGCACGAGGGCAAGCCGTTCTACGAGGAGCTCGTCTCGTTCATCACGTCCGGCCCGCTCGTCGCGATGGTGCTAGAGGGCGAGCAGGCCGTCGAGGCGGCGCGCCAGGTCATCGGCGCCACCAACCCACTCCAGGCGACCACCGGCTCGATCCGCGGCGACTACGCCATCGCCGTCGGCCAGAACATGGTGCACGGCTCGGACTCGCCCGAGTCCTCCGCCCGCGAAGTCGGGCTGTTCTTCCCGGATCTCGGCTGAGCCCGGCGCCGTGGCGCGCCCACTGGTCCTCGCCTCACGCTCGCCGCAGCGGCGCGCGATCCTGGAGCAGCTGGGCGTTGAGTTCTCGGTCGTGGTGCCGGACGGGGTCCAGGAGCTCGAGTCCGGGCCGCCGCACGAGGTGGCCCTGGAGAACGCGTATCGCAAGGCGACCGCGGTGGCGGATGGCGGGCGCGGGGCGGCGGATGGCGGGCGCGGGGCGGCGGATGGCGTGCGCGCGCCGGCGGATGGCGTGCGCGCGCCGGCTCGGGTCCTCGGTGTCGACACGATCGTGGCCGTCGGGACGCGTCTGTACGGCAAGCCTGGGGATGCGGATGCGGCGCGGGCGACGCTGCAGGCCCTGTCCGGCCGGGCCCACGCCGTGATCAGCGGCGTGTGCGTGCTCGACGACGGTACGCCGCGCACGGCGGCCGCCCAGACGGTGGTCGAGTTCCGCGCCCTGGACGAGCGGTTGATCGAGTGGTACGTGGCATCGGGCGAGTGGCGCGAGCGCGCCGGCGGCTACGCCATCCAGGGCCGGGGCGCCGCGCTGGTCAAGCGCATCGACGGCGACTACTCGAACGTGGTGGGACTGCCGGTCACGACGCTGCTGGAGCTGGCGCCGGACCTGCTGGGCGGCTGACCGCGCTCTGCCCCCGCGCCACCATGCCGCGGCGGCCCGCGCTGCGAGGTCGCTGCGGCTCATCGCACCAATTTATGCCCCCGCGTCCGTACCGTCGGATAGCTTGCGCGCAGTCCAGGTAACCGATGAGCGCAGGAGGGCAGCACTCACCATGATTCCACCCAACCCCGACTATCCGGTCCGGCTTGAAGTCGACTACCCGGACAGTCTCAGCCGGCTCTTGATCTTCGTCAAGTGGCTGCTGGCGATTCCCCACTTCATCGCATTGATCTTCCTCGCCATCGGGGCGTACATCGTGCTGTTCATCTCTTGGTTCGCCGTGCTGATCACCGGCAGCTATCCCGAGGGCATGTTCAACTACATGGTCGGCGTGATCCGCTGGAGCACGCGCGTCCAGGCCTACGTGTTCCTGATGACCGACGTGTACCCGCCGTTCAGCCTCGACGACGATCCGGCCTACCCCGTCCGGGTCCAGATCGACTACCCGCCGAAGGTCGACCGCTGGCGCCCGCTGATTGCCTGGCTGCTCGCGATCCCGTACCTGATCTGCGCCAGCTTCCTCATCTTCGCCGCCGAAATCGGCGTGTTCATCGCGTGGTTCGCGATCCTGATCACCGGCCGCTTCCCCGAGGGCATCTTCAGCTTCATCACGGTCTCGTTCCGTTGGGCCCTGCGCGGCTACGCCTACGCCTACTGGATGGAAGAGCCGTACCCACCGTTCGTCTGGGCGTAGTGCCGGGGCGGTCGCGGTGCGGGACTTCGTCCGTGCCCAGTTCCGCCGGCATCCATGCCGGCGGGCGACCCCCTCACGCAGGCACGCTCCGTCCCGCTGAAGCACGAGCTTGGGCCTCTGCTGCCCGCCGGCCGGTCTGCGCCAGGCTGAACGACCACAACGTATGCGAGCGCGGCCGGATTTAGCCGCTTGCATGCACTTTGGTCGAATAACGCCCAGAACGCATGCAAGCGCCTCAGGGCAGCGTCGCTCGCATGCATTGTGGTCGTTGGGCGAAATTGGTTGGCGCAGCACGGCAAGACGGCCGCCGGCACCCTGCTTCATACCTGGCAGGCCACGCACGGCCTCCCAGCAACAGCCACGGGGGACACCGTAAGCGCCGCGTCCAGCCGCAGCCGGACTCGTCGCGTACGTGGAAACGGGCTGCGCCACACGCGGAGCCGGCGCTGAGTCCGGCTGTGGCTGGTGCGGAGCCCTAACGGTCCAATCTCCCGGTTTCCAGGTTTTTCTGGCTGAAAGGCGCCGTGCGCGGACTGCCGCCCCCCGGTGGTTCGGCTAAACTCACTCGCGGATGGTGCGGGCAGCCCGGGCGCGGCCCCTGCCTAACTCGCCGCGCTGTCCGCCGCTTCCCCCTACCTCCTGATCTATTGGGTTTTTTTACGTACCTGACCGGCTTCGGTGGCCGCGACATGGCGGTTGACCTGGGCACCGCGAACACGCTCGTGTACGTGCGCGGGCGGGGGATCGTGCTGTCCGAGCCGAGTGTGGTGGCGGTCGATGCACGCACCGGCGAGGTGCACGCCGTCGGCATCGAGGCCAAGCGGATGCTCGGGCGTACGCCCGGGACGATCTCGGCCATCCGGCCGCTGAAGGACGGCGTGATCGCCGACTTCGAGGTCACCGAGGAGATGCTTCGCCACTTCATCCAGAAAGTGCACCAGAACCGCTGGGCCCACCCGCGGGTCGTGGTTTGCGTCCCCTCCGGCGTGACCGGGGTCGAAAAACGCGCCGTGGAGGAGGCCTGCTTGTCGGCCGGCGCGCGGCAGGCCTACCTGATCGAGGAGCCGATGGCTGCCGCGATCGGCGCCGGCCTTCCGGTCGGCGAGCCGACCGGCTCTATGGTCGTCGACATCGGTGGCGGTACCTCCGAGGTTGCCGTCATCAGCCTCGGCGGCATCGTCGTCTCGCAGTCGATCCGCGTGGGTGGCGACGAGCTCGACGAGGCGATCATCAACTACGTCAAGCGGGAGTACAAGCTTCTGATCGGCCAGCAGACGGCCGAGGAAGTCAAGCTGGAAATCGGCTCGGCCTACCAGATGCCGGAGGAGGTCCAGGCGGAGATCCGCGGCCGCGACATGGTCTCGGGCCTGCCGAAGACGGTGGTGCTGACGAGCGAGGAGATCCGGGGCGCGCTCGAGGAACCGGTGTCGCAGATCATCGACGCTGTTAAGGAAACGCTCGACCGCACTCCGCCCGAGCTGGCCTCCGACATCATGGATCGTGGCATCATGCTGGCCGGAGGCGGATCGTTGCTACAGGGTCTCGAGGAGCGCCTGCGTCACGAGACGCAGATGCCCGCGCACCTGGCCGAATCGCCGCTGACCTGCGTGGCGGTTGGGTCGGGGAGGTCGTTGGAGGAATTCGAGGCGATCCACCGTTCAAGCAAGAATTCACGCAATCGGCGCCGCCGGTACTAGATCGGACTCGACCAACTAGGTTGAATTCAGTACCGGACGGCGCAGGAGCAACCCCTTGGAGACACGCACCCAGTGCATGACAAGAAGCAGATCCGGCGGCGGCGGGCTGTGCTCGCCCTGCTCGTCGGCGTTTCCCTGATTCTCCTAACCGCATACTTCGGCGAGTCGCCGAGCAGCCCGCTGCACAGCGTCCAGCGCGGAATCGTGCAGGTCCTCTCGCCGATCCAGGAAGGGGCCAGCAAGGCGCTGAAGCCGGTGCGCGACATCGCCGGGTGGTTCTCCTCCACGTTCCACGCCAAGTCTGAGCGCGACCAGCTGCAAAAAGAGGTGGCGGCGCTCCGGGCCAAGAACGCCAAGCTCCAGCAGGCGCTGATCCAGAACGCGCAGCTGACCAAGCAGGTCGGGCTCGACAACAGCATCGGCATCGATGCCTTACAGCCCGTGGCCGCGCACGTGATCTCGCGCGACCCGACCCTGTGGTACGCGACGATCGAGGTCGACAAGGGCACGGCCGACGGGGTGCGTAAGGACGACCCCGTGGTCGGCGACGGCGCGCTGGTCGGCAAGGTCTCGACCGTGGCGCCCAACGTCTCCGTGGTCACGCTGGTCACTGACCACTCGTTCGCGGTCTCGGCGGAGGTGCAGGACCAGGTCGGGGACACCGGCGTGCTCGTGCCGGCGGTCGGCAACCCGAACCAGCTGCTGCTCCAGTACCTGCCGCCCCACGCTCAGATCTCCACCGGCCAGCAGGTCGTCACTGCCGGCTTCAAGTCCGGCACGCTCGAGTCGCTCTACCCGGCCGGCATCCCGATCGGGCAGGTTTCGGACGCCAACCAGGACGACCTGATCAACAACCGCCAGGTCAAGGTGACGCCGTCGGCCGATCTGCGGCACCTTGACTTCGTGCAGATCCTGACCCAGCCGCAGGGCGGGACGCGCCGGGTACAACTGCCGAGCAAGAGCGGCCCATGAGAGAGTCGCTCCGCCTACCGCTGCGGCTCGTCCTGCTCGGCTTCCTCACCGTGGTGCTTCAGCAGTCGGCCGTCTCGCAGATCTCGATCTTCGGCGTCAGCGCTGACCTGACGCCGCTCGTCGTGATGTCGGTCGGGCTGCTCACGGGATCGCTTCTTGGGGCGGTGACCGGGTTCGGGATCGGGCTGTTCGTCGACCTCGTGCTCGTGCAGACGCTCGGCGTGACCAGCCTGCTCTATATCGCGATCGGTTACTGGTCGGGTCGCTTGCGCGAGCTTCGTGACCCCGCCCATGGCCTCGTTCCGCTCGTCGTCGGTGCCGCCGCCACAGCCGTGGCCGGCATCGGCATGGCTTTGATCCAGATTCTCCTCGGGGTCGACGCGCCGGTCAGCCTCCTGCTCGTCCAGCAACTGTTCGTCACGGTGCTGGTGAACACGCTGATCGCGCTGCCCGTGTACATGCTGGTGCGGCGGATCATCCAGCCGGTCTTGCCCGACGACCCGCGCCGGCGACGGCGCCGCGCCTACACGACGGGCGGACTCAGCCCGTTGCAACGGCCATCTGAACGCCTCGGCCAGATCCCGCGCTCAGCCGCCCCATGATCCAAACACCAGAAGACCGCCGGCCGCCGTTGACGCCGCAGCTCGCGCTGCGCGTGGCCGTGGTCGGCTCGATCGCGCTGGCGCTGTTCGCGATCATCTTCTTCCGTCTGTGGTTCCTCCAGGTGCTGACGGGCGACCAGTACCTGGCGAAGGCGAGCACGAACCGCGTGCGACAGCTGGCCGTGCCGGCCGAGCGCGGGCAGATCCTCGACCGCGACGGCAACGTGCTTGTCGACTCAAAGCCGTCGATCGCGGTCCAGCTCTCGCCGCCTGATCTGCCCCGCAACCGCGTCCGCCGGGCTCGCCTGTACAACCGGCTGGCCAACGTGCTCGGCGTGCCGACAGAGCCGTCGCGCTGCCCCGTCGTCGGCCAGCACCACGCCCACCGGCTATCGCCCATTGCGTGTGCCGTAGCGCAGCAGCACGCCCTGCTGCCGTACGCCGACGTGACGGTCAAGACCGACGTGCCCGACGACGTTCACTTCTACCTGGCCGAGCGCCAGGAGCAGTTCCCGGGCGTGAGCGTCCAGCAGGTCTGGCTACGGCGATATCCGCTGCACTCGCTGGCGGCGCAGCTGTTCGGGACCGTCGGGCCGATCAACTCGACCGAGGTCAAGGACGCGCGATACCGCGGCGTCTCGCGCCAGGCGATCGTCGGTCAGTCCGGCCTTGAGTACTACTACGACCGCTACCTGCGGGGGGTCGACGGGGCCGACCGAGTGCAGGTCGACGCGCTCGGCCGGTTCAAGGGCTACCTGTCTCAGCGCAAGCCCGTCGCTGGCCACGCCCTGAAGCTCTCGCTCAACCTGGCGCTCCAGCGCGCCGGCCAGCACGCGCTGCAGGAGGCGATCGCCAACAGCTATCCGGCGCCGGCCGGCGCGTTCGTAGCGCTCAACCCGGTCAACGGCGAGGTCTACGCGATGGGATCCTCCCCGACGTTCGATCCGAACATCTTCACCAAGCCGCTCACGCAGTCCAAGTACCAGCAGCTGAACAACGCCTCGAGCGGCTACCCATTGTTCAACCGCGCGATCCAGAGCGCCTATCCCACCGGTTCGACGTTCAAGGGGATCACGGCCACGGCCGCGCTGCAGAGCGGCGCCTGGAGCCTCGGCAGCATCTACGACGACAGCGGCGTCTACACCAACGGCGTCGGCGATACCCGCCACAACGCCGGCCACGCGGCGTACGGCGCGCTCAACCTGACCCAGGCGATCATGGTCTCCTCGGACAACTTCTTCTACAACCTGGGCCGTCTGCTGAACTCCGATCCGGGCAAGCATCCGCGGGGTGGCGCGCTACAGCAGTGGGCGCGGCGCTTCGGGATCGGACGCCCGACCGGGATCGATCTCGGCGGCGAGAACTCGGGGATCCTGCCTTCGCCGGCCTGGCGCGCGGGTCGCGACCGCCTCGAGCTGAGCTGCGAGCGCAAGCACCACACCAAGACCTGCGGGATCGCCGACGGCCGCCCGTGGTCGGTCGGCGACAACGAGAACCTCGCCGTCGGCCAGGGCGACCTGGAGGCCACGCCGCTGCAGCTCGGAGTGGCCTACTCCGCGCTCGAGAACGGCGGCAACGTCGTGCGCCCGCACGTCGGCCTCGAGGTCGACGCGCCGGACGGGACGGTGCTCCAGCGCATCGACCCGCCGCCGTCGCGCCGGTTGCACATCGACCCGCAGAACCTCGACGCGATCCGCGCCGGCCTGCACGCCGCGGCCTCGCAGTCGGGCGGCACCTCGGCCGACGTGTTCGCCAATTGGGATCAGGTGCGCTACCCGGTGTTCGGCAAGACGGGAACCGCCCAGCACACGGGACAGGCCGACCAATCGTGGTATGTGTGCTTCGTGCCCGACCCGGTCAAGCCGATCCTCGTCGTGGTGACGGTCGAGCAGGGTGGCTTCGGCGCCCAGGCCGCGGCGCCGGCGGCGCGGGAGATCCTCTCGCAATGGTTCTACGGCAAGCGCGGGGCGTTCGTGGCCGGAACGTCGAAGACCCTATGAGCGTCGTCAACCCGATCCAGGTTCCGGAGGAGACCGTTACACCGCGGACGCGGCCGCTCGTGCTGTTCGATCCGCTCCTGATCCTCGGTGCTGCCGGGCTCGTGGCGTGTTCGCTGATCACGCTGAAGGGCGCCACGCAGCACACGGTGCATGGCCAGCCGCTCTTCTACGTCGAGCGCCAGGCGATCTACGTAGGGATCGGAGTGCTGATCGCGGTGCTGCTCTCGCGCATCGACTACACGCGGCTGCGCGAGTACCGCTACGGCTTCTACGGCCTGCTCATCGCGCTCAACGTGGTCGTGTTCGGGATGCCGGTGGTGCGCGGGGCGCACCGATGGATCCCGCTGCCGTTCTTCCAGGTCCAGTCCTCGGAGTTCGGCAAGGTGCTGCTGATCATCTCCCTCGCGGCGTTCGCGGTCGATCGAATGCGCCGCCTGCACGAACGGCGCACGACGGCGCGGATCATGCTGTTCGCCCTGCTGCCGGCGCTGATCGTGATCCCGCAGCCCGACCTCGGCACGGGCATGGTGTATCTGGCCGTGGCGTTCATGATGCTGGTCTTCGCCGGCACCTCGTGGAAGCAGCTCACCGCGCTGGTTTTGGCGTTCGTAGCTTCCGTGGCGATCGTGCTGGCCGGCGCGCCCGCCCTCGGGGTCCATGTGCTCAAGCCCTACCAGGTGCAGCGGTTGACCGGCTTCCTCAATCCCTCACGCGATCCGGGCAACCAGACCTACAACATCCTCCAATCCGAGATCGCGATCGGCTCGGGGCAGAAGACCGGACGCGGAGTGGCGCACGCCACGCAGACGAGCCTCAACTACCTCCCCGAGCACCAAACAGACTTCATTTTCTCCGTGGTAGGGGAAACCTACGGATTCGTTGGAGCAGCGCTCGTGCTATCGCTGTATGCGTTATTGATTTGGCGAACGCTGCGAATACTCACCCTCGCGAAGAACCTGTACGGCACGCTGATTGCGGCGGGCATCCTCGCCATGCTGATGTTCCAGGTTTTCGTGAACGTGGGCATGACGATCGGAGTCATGCCCATCACCGGTGTGCCGTTACCGCTCATGAGTTACGGCGGCTCGTCGGTGGTCGTCACCTTCATCGCCCTGGGGCTCCTGCAGTCGATCTACATCCAAGCTCGGATGGCGGCTGCCGGGAAGGGAAGGGCTCTCATTTCGTAATGCCGGCGCCACCACGTGAGCAGCCGGTGAAACCGCGCCGGGCGCCAGGCTGGCGTCTGCAGCGCAAACACCAAAAGGACTGAACAACAATTGAAGAAGCAAGTGCTGGTCAGCGTCGACCGTGGGGAGACCCGCGTCGCGCTACTCGAGGCGACCGGAACGGTCGCTGAACAAAAGCCCGGCGCGCGGCGACGTCGCAAGACGAAGAACCCCGCCGCCGGCTACCAGGTTGCCGAGCTCTATCTCGAGCGCCGCGGCGCTCGTTCGATCGTCGGCAACATCTACAAGGGCCGGGTCGACAACGTCCTGGCCGGACTCGAGGCCGCGTTCGTCGACATCGGCCTGGAGAAGAACGGGTTCCTGCACGTCGACGAGATCGTGCTCCCCGGCGTGGAGGCGCCGCGCCGCGGGCGCGGCAGCGGACGCGACGCACGGCAGATCACCGACCTGCTCAAGCCGGGTCAGGAGATCGTCGTGCAGGTGGTCAAGGATCCGCTCAAGACCAAGGGCGCGCGCCTGTCGATGGACCTGACCATCGCCGGGCGCTACATGGTGCTGGCGCCGTACGGCGAGGGCGTCGGAGTGTCCCGGCGGCTCGATGACAAGGAGCGCGAGCGCCTGCGCAAGGAGGCGGCCAAGCTCGATCTGAAGGGCATGGGCGCGATCGTCCGGACCGCGGCCCAGGGCGCCAAGCGCGCCGACCTGGAGCGCGAGCTGCAGTATCTGTTCAAGCTCAACGAGGTCCTCCAGAACCGCGTCAAGGAGACGCCGGCGCCGGCCCTCGTCTTCCAGGAGGCCGACCTGTCGGTGCGCGTCGTGCGCGACATCTTCTCCGCCCAGTTCGAGCGGGCGATAGTCGATGACGCCAAGCAGCACCATCGGCTGATCTCGTTCTTCTCGCGCACGGCGCCCGAGCTGGTCGATCGCGTCGAGCTGTGGGAGGACGAGCGGCCACTGTTCGAGGCGTTCGGGGTCGAGAAGGTGCTCGACTCGACGCTGTCGCGACGCGTCGACCTGGCCAGCGGCGGCTACCTGATGATCGACTACGCCGAGGCGCTGACCGTCATCGACGTCAACTCGGGCTCGTTCATCGGCCGCGGCAAGGGAGCCCGGCTGGAGGACACGATCACGAAGACCAACCTGGAGGCCGCCGACGAAGTCGTCCGCCAGCTCCGGCTCCGCGACATCGGCGGGATCATCGTCATCGACGTCATCGACATGGCGCGCGCCCGCAACCGCGACGCTGTGCTGAAGACGTTGCGCAAGGCGCTCGACGAGGACCGGACGAAGACGTTCGTGGTCGAGATCTCCCCGCTGGGGCTGGTCGAGATGACGCGCCAGAACGTCACCGACGGCGTGCGCGAGATCATGACCCGCCCGTGCCCGACGTGCAGCGGCGAGGGCGTGATCAAGTCCGAGGAGACAATCGCGATCGAGTTCGAGCGTCGCATGCGCGATTTGGCCAAGGAGACCGCGGCCGAGGCGCTGCTGATCCAGATGAACCCGCGCGTGAGCGCCGAGTACACCGCTGACGACGCGCGTGTGCTTCACCAGATCGAAGACGAGACCGGCAAGTGGTTCCACTTCGAGGGATCGGAGGGCCTGCCGCTCGATCATTTCGTGGTGCTGATGGAGGCCGACCGCGAGAAGGTGCTCGAGCGTGCGCTCCCGTTCCGCGAGGGAGAGGAGGTCCACGTCGAGATCGTCGAGCCGCACATGTACAACCCGGGCGACGCCGTGGCCAAGATCGACGGCTACATCATCTCGATCAGCGGCGGCACTCCGTACGTCGGCGAGAAGCACCTGGTGCGGATCGAGGACGTCGGGCGCACGGCGGCGCGTGCCTCATTGGTCGACGTCAGGCCGGGGCCGAGCGGCGCGTCGCAGGACGGTGCGGACCCCGCGTCGCCTCCGGACTCCGGAGACGATGCCCTAGAATCGAAGCCTCGGCGCCGCGGCCGCAGAGGCGGACGGCGCCGTTCCGGCGCCAAGGCCGAGTCCGCTTCGGCGGCGCCTTCATCGTCCGACTAAAGACATGTACGCAATCGTCAAGACAGGTGGAAAGCAGTACCGCGTCGAGCAGGGTCAGTCCCTGCTCGTCGAACGGCTGCCCGTCGAGGACGGCGGTTCGGTCGCGCTCGACCCGTTGCTCTATGTCGACGGCTCGACCGTGGTCGACGGTGGCGCTGAGCTTGGGCGCGTGAGCGTGCAGGCGAAGGTCGTGGGCCACGAGCGTGGCCCCAAGCTCCGCATCGTCAAGTTCAAGCCCAAGCGCGGCTACAAGCGGCGCACCGGGCACCGCCAGGAGCTGACGCGGATCGAGGTGACGCAGATCAAGCTGGCGGCGCGCCGCTCGCGCAAGGCGGCTGCGGCGA
>JBJMLD010000002.1:0-23332 GCA_045805545.1 Solirubrobacteraceae bacterium
AATGGGTTCCACGACACCGCGAACGCGGTGGCCACGTCGATCGCGACCGGGGCCCTGAAGCCGCGAGTCGCTGTGTTGATCTCCGCGCTGCTGAACTTCGTGGGGGCGTTCATCTCGATCAGCGTCGCCGCAACGATCGCAAAGGGCATCGTGAATCCGGCCGTGCTGGCCGGCGGTGAGGGGATGGTGCTGGTGTTGGCGGCGTTGATCGGGGCGATCTTGTGGAACCTGATCACGTGGTATCTGACGATTCCCTCGAGCTCGAGCCACGCCCTGATCGGCGGCGTGATCGGAGCGACGATCGTCGGAAGCGGCTCAGGCGCGGTCAACGTCCACAAGCTGTTGCAGGCGGTGATCGTTCCGGCGGTGCTCTCGCCGTTCATCTGCGGCGCGGTCGCCCTGTTGGGCACCTACGCCGCGTACCGGTTGATTCGGATGCTCCGCGCGGGTGAGGCCGAGAAGGGGTTTCGGCTAGGCCAGATCGGCTCGGCCTCTCTGGTGTCGCTCGCGCATGGCACCAACGACGCGCAGAAGACGATGGGCGTCATCTCACTCGCGCTGATCGCGCATGGCGATATCAGCACGACGCACTTCTACGTGCCGTTCTGGGTCAAGCTCGGCTGCGCCCTCGCAATCGCGCTGGGGACCGCGACGGGAGGTTGGAGGATCATCAACACGATGGGCAACCGGCTCACCAAGGTCGAGTCGCCGCAGGGGTTCGCCGCGGAGTCCTCAAGCGCAGCTGTGATCCTCGCTTCGTCCTACTACGGGTATCCGCTGTCCACGACTCAGGTTGTCTCAGGCGGCGTGACGGGCGCGGGGCTCGGCAGGCGCCTCGCGAGCGTGCACTGGGATGTGGTCGGCCAGATGGTCACCGCATGGATCTTCACCATCCCCGCTGCCGCATTGCTCGCAGCGGCAGCCTGGGAGATCTCGGGCCTGTTCAGCAACGGCACGGCCGGGTCTGTCGTCATCGCGCTGATCGCGGCCGTGGGCGCGATGGCGCTGTTCAAGCTCGCGCAACGCAACAAGATCACTCCCGACGAGCTCGACCGCACCACCGTTACACCCGAGGCCATAGTCGTGCCGACAGGACACACAGCGCCGGCGAACGCCTGAGCAAACGAAATGCGCACCAGCGCCACCGCACTGATCAACTGGAACGAAGTCGGGAAGATCGGTCTCACCGCGCTCATCGCCGGGACCGGCGTCGTGATCGTCTTCGGGCTTCTACTGCTCGGCATCTCGCGCGCCAAGACCGCGACCAGTCCCTTCGCTCGCCGCGGGCTCTACACCCTGAGCGCAGTCTGCGGCGTTCTGGTCATCGCCGTCGCGGCCGTCGGGATCTATGCAATGACCCAGAAGCCCTCCTCAGCACCTCCCAAGCCCCGCGCGGCCGCCGCCGCGCCCGCTCCAGCCAGCGCCGCAGAACAACCGTCCACCAGCACTAGGTGACCAGCCGCCAGCACGGTGGTGGTTCAACCGGCAAGCGTGGCGGCTTCGGCCGCGTCGGAGCGGTGGTCCTCGGCGGGAGCGGTGTTGGTGTCGAGTTCGCGGGCCGCTTTGATGGCCGCGCGTCCGAGGGCGTTGGCGTAGGTAGGAAATGAGAACGGGACGAGCGCGAGTTGCTCGACCTTCATCTCGGCTGCCATCGCGATCGCCGCAAGCTGGGCGAGTTCGACGGCGCGTTCTCCGACAATGTGGCAGCCGAGGATGGTGTGGTGCCGGCTGTCGACGATGAGTTTGCAAAAGCCGGTGGGCCGTCCGTCGATGATCGGTCGCGGCAGGGAGTCGAACTGCTGGGTCGCGACGATGACCTCGCGGGTCGTGCGGGCCGCCGTCTCGGCAAGCCCAACGGAGGCGTATTCCGGATCGGTGAAACTGCCGAGGGGGCTGACCTCGGCGGGCAGGGCGCTCGTGGTTCCGAGGACCGCGTTGGTCGCGGCGAGGTATGCCTCGCGGACTGCTTCGTGGACGACCATCACGCGCCCGGTGACGTCACCGGCGGCGAAGATGTGAGGCGCGCTGGTGCGAAGCTGGGTGTTCACCTGGAGGTAGCCACGTGGGTCGGTCTGGACGCCGGCGGCGGGCAGGTTGAGCTCCGCGGTGTTGGCGACCCAGCCGACCGCGACGACCGCCAGCGCTGCGTCGATGGGGCGAGAAGTCCCGTCGCGCGCGTAGATCAGCCGCACTCCAGCGGAGCAGGGCTCGAGTCGGTCGATGTTGCCGGCGTTCGCGAGGACCTGGATCCCAGACATGGCGAGGGCTTCGCTGACCGCGGCGGCGACGTCTTCGTCCTCGCTCATGAGGATCCGGGGCGCGGCCTCGAACAGAGTGACCCGTGACCCGAACGCGTTGAAAATCGAGGCGAGCTGCACTCCGGTCGCGCCGGCGCCGATCACCAGCATCGAGGGAGGAGCGGAGGAGAGGGTCCAGGCGTCGCTGTGGGTGCAGGCCAACTCGAAGCCGGGAAGGTCAAGTCGACGTGACATGCCGCCGGTGCAGATGATGATCTTCGCGGCGTGGAATGGTGGTCCGTGCTCGCACTCGATCACGCACGGCTCGGCGAATCGGGCGACACCGGCGTGCTCGCGGATCGTGACTCCCGCCTGTTGGAGCTCTTCTCGCAGCAGTGAGTGTTTGCGGACCTCGCCGGTCACTTCGCTGACGCGATCCAGCAGCCGCGGGTAGTCAAGTGTGGGTTCATCGGTGGTGATGCCGTAGCGCGGGAGCTGCGAGGCTTCGCGCATCAGCCGGGCGGCGTGCGCCAGCGCACGGACGGGTACCGGTCCGTCGGCGGCGGCCATTCCACCAAGCTCATCGCGCGTGACCAGCGCGGTTCGGGCTCCCAGTCGCGCCGCTCGAAGTGCCGCCACCACGCCGGCCGGTCCGGCACCGATCACCACGACATCGAGGCTCGTGGCGCACGATGAAGTCATGGTGACGATCTTCGGGGTGAGGTTGCCGGCGGGCGTCGCCTAGTTCGGGTGATGTGGCATTGCCAGCTCGACGCGAGCCTGTAGACATGCGGGCAATCACTGCGGTGCCGGGGCAGCGCGGGAGCGTTGGCGTCGATGAGGTTTCCGAGCCGGCGGATGACGTGGGTGCGGTGCTGGTCCGCGGCCTCCTAATGGGCGTTTGCGGCACAGACCGTGAGATCGCGGAGGGCGGATACGGCGAGCCGCCGGCTGGGGAGAGCAAGCTGATCATCGGCCACGAGGGTCTCGGCGAGGTGCTCGAGGCACCGGCCGAGTCCGGCTTCCGTGCCGGAGATCTGGTGGTCGGGATTGTGCGCCGTCCCGATCCGGTTCCGTGTCCGGCGTGCGCCGCCGGCGAGTGGGACATGTGCCGCAACGACCAGTTCTCCGAACGCGGGATCGTCCGCCGCCACGGTTACGGCAGCGAGCAGTGGCGCGTCGAGCCGGACTTCGCCCTGGCGATCCCGACCACGTTGGGCGAGTTGGGAGTGCTGCTCGAGCCCACCTCAGTGCTGGCCAAGGCGTGGGACCAGGTCGACCGGATCTCCCAGCGCGCGTTCTTCACCAGACACCGGGCGCTTGTCACCGGCGCGGGACCAATCGGGCTGCTGGCGTGCCTGCTGGGGGTGCAGCGGGGATACGAGGTGCACGTCGTCGACTTGGCGACCGAGGGCCCCAAGCGCGATCTGGTCGAAGCCCTCGGCGCCCATTACCACGTCGGAGACGCAGCGGATGTCGGCGCGGAGGTGGACGTCGTGATCGAGTGCACCGGGCTGGGGGCTGTCGCGCGCTCAGCCGCCCAGAGAGTCGTGAGCGGCGGGATCATCTGCCTGACCGGGATCATGAACGTCGAGCCACACCTCGACGTCGACTCGACTGCCGGAAATCGCAGGCTCGTGCTGAACAACGGGGTTCTATTCGGCACCGTGAACGCCGGACGACGTCATTGGGAGCAGGCGGTCGACGCGCTTGCCTCTGCCGATCCCACCTGGCTGGGCGCGATGATCACTCGGCGTGTGCCAATGGCTCGCTGGCCGGAGGCGCTCGATCGCCGACCGGATGACATCAAGGTCGTCGTCGATCTCACGGCATGACTGCTTCAACCGTCGCTCCGTGGACGGATCAATTTGACCGCCGGCATCACTCGGCGCGGCGTTTCCCACGAGTCGGAATTCCGGGCGGGTCGAGGCCCGCTACCGCAGCGGAACCCGCCTTCGACTTCGTTGTCTGCCAACCGCTGCGGCTTGTCCGCGCGCCGCGGGTCGAGCTCGGCGAAACGCGCCGAGTCGCCGGAGCGGGCCAAAGGACTGCCGGCTCGCGTTCGACACGTGGAAGAAATCGAAGGCAACCTGGAGGTTCGTCGTGGTGGCCGCGCCGCCATAGGCAAAGAGGCCGGCTTTGACGTTGGTCAGCGTCGCCCCGGTCGACCACACGGGCACCCACTTGGTTCCGTCGAGTGAGTAGGAGGTCGCATAGGTGTAGCCCTGCTTGGTCATCCGCAGCCAGATCGAGTTGTCGCCCGGGAGGACTCCGTTCATCGGGGTCGTGTTGAGCGTCTGGTTGACCTGGATCGGGCCGGGGCTGACCGCCGGGTTGGTCTGCAGGCTGTCCTCGAGCGATGTCGAGAGCTGGATGTTGCTCGACGATGTCGCCTCGAGATCGAACTTCAGGTAGTTGTCATCGTCCTGGTAGGCGAGGATCCCGCCTTGCTGTGTTGCGGCGTTCGGAACGGCGCTGAAGCGCAGCTTCGTAGTCATCGTCCAGTCGCCGGGTGCGTTCTGCACCACGATGTTCTTGGCGCTGTTGCTCGTCGTGACGAGGTCGCCCGTCTCCGGCGTGATCGTCAGCGACCCGCCGCCAACCGACAGATTCGCCGGGTTCGGGCGTATCACGCTCCACTTCGGATCCAGCCGGTTGCCGTTGAATTCATCACTTGACGCCGCGCGGGCGAGGTGAACCGTGTATGTCGCAACGATGCCGTCCGGCCCGGTCGAAGTGACCGTCGCCGTGCCAGGGACGCCATTCGCCTGGGTGACGTTGACCTTCCCCGTATGTGCTTTGCCGGTCACGCGTGGCGTGTGCTTGGCGTCGGACGGAAGAATCACGTCGTAGTTGAAGACCTCCGGGTGGAAGCCACGAACGCTCCTGCCGTCGATCCTCAGGTCGCTGAGGTCCGAGAGCACACGCACGACAAACGACGTCGACGCGCTCGCGCCGTGGTAGGTCGCGACGGCGGTGATCGTCGCCGCACCGTTGGACACTGTGCGGATCTCGCCACGTCCGTCGGCGCGGGCGACGTCCGGACGGTCGGTGAAGAAACGGAGCTTCGTCCCGGCCGGAAGCGGCTTGCTCTGGCCGGGCGCGATCCACCCGTACAGCGAGTCGTCGTTCATCGCGAGAGTCAGGCCCGGGTCGATCTTGACGTTCTCAGGGAAGATGACCCGCTGAGTGGTGCCGCCTGCCGCATCTCGTCCGGCGATCCGCGGCCGCGCCGTGAGCACGCTCGCCCTCTGGGTAAGTGGGCCGCGCACGTTGATCATGCGCTGGGCCTGAATGTCGCTATCGGCGCTCGAGGTCGAGATCTGGATCCCGTAGGCGCCCTGGTCGACCTCGAAGCGCTTGTCAGCCTCGCTGAAGAACGCGAGATTGGCGATGTTGATCGGCATCGTGACCCGCTTCGTCTGGCCAGCGGCAAGGAACACCTTCCGGAAGCCCTCGAGCCGCTTGACCGGCCGCTCCAGTGACGCGGCGGCGTGCGGCGTGTTCACGTACATCTGCACGATCTCGTTGCCGTCCCGCGGGCCGGTGTTCTTCACGTCCACGCTGACCCGGATCGTGTCGTCGGCCGTCGGGGTGTCGTTCGAGATCCTCAGGTGCGAGAAGGCGAACGTCGTGTAGCTCAGGCCATGGCCGAACGGATAGGAGACCGGGCCGTCGAAGTACATGTACGTGCGGCCGCTCGGCCCCACGGGACGCAGCGCGTAGCTGTAGATGCTCGGGATCTCGTCCACGGACCGGTACCACGTCTCCGGGGTGCGGCCACTCGGGTTGTAGCTCCCAAGCAACACATCCGCCAGCGACTCGCCCTTGCGCATCCCGTTGTACGAGCTCCACAGGATCGCCGGGGTCGTGGGCTCGAAACCGGTCACGTCCTGCGGTCCGATCGTCTCCATCACCGCGACTGTGTTCGGATTGGCCGAGCTCGCCTGACTGATGAGCTGACTTTGCTGGCCGGGAAGCGCCAGCGAGGTGCGGTCACGATCCTCGGTACCAGTTGTTCCCGCCGACGCGCTCGAGTCCATGCCCGCGTAGACGATCACGTAGTCGTACTTCGCGGCCGCCGACACTGCCGCCGGATCGATGTTTCCGCAGCAGTTGCCGGCGTTCGTGCCCGTGTCGGTGAAGCCGCGCATGTAGTCGACCTGCGCGGAGGGGTTGACCGCCTGGATCGCCGTCTTGATCCCCGCATACGGGGTCACCTCATTGGCCTGACCGGCCGGGCTCTGGATCGAGGAGTAGCCGCCCAGATAGAAGTTCGAGTTGTTGGCGTAGTAGCCCAGCACAAGCACCTTGAAGTCGCCCGTCCGTGGCACGGACAGCGGCAGCAGCTTCCCGCTCGAGCCGTCCTTGCGGGTGACCGTCGCGTTCTTCAGCAGCACGAGCGACGCGTCTCCGGACTTGCGCGCCAGGGCCAGCCGGCTGGGGGTCTCGGTCTCGGCGTTGTTCGCGCTCGAACTGACCCACGGGTAGACGCCGTAGCTCTTGATCCGGTCCTGCGCCTGGGTCAGCCACGGCACTGATGAGTCGGGATTGAACTCGCCGAGTTTCATCCGGTTCGTGAATAGCCGCGTGGCGGAGACATCGAGGTCGTTGGTCGTGGTCTGGCCCGTTGGCGTCGTGATGTGCATTCCGATCGCGTTCATCAGCCCGCCCTGGGTGGTGCTCGGCGCGGTCGGGCCGCGGTAGCTGCCGCTGCCGTTGTAGCCGGCGTTGCACTCCGCGTCCTCCCCCGAGCCGAGCGTGAACGCGAACTGCTCGACGACCGTGGCGATGTGCCCGAATCCGGGCGGCTGCCAGTGATGTCGCGGGTTCACCTCGTTGACCGCGTCACAGTCGCCCGTGAAGTAACCCTGGAGACCGAACGTCTCGCGCATCAGCCTGTCGTTGAGGAACGTGTTCGCGGCCGAGGGTACGCCGTTGATCTCGTTGTACGAGCTCATGATCGCCCCGTTCTGGGACGCCCGGACGATCTTGCGAAACGGCATCGTGTAGTACTCGCGGATGGAGCGCTCGTCGCTGTTCGATGAGCCATTGAGGCGCCCGTTCGGGTCGGCGTTCGACGTGCCCTCCGTGTTGTTCATGGCGTAGTGCTTGAGCGTCGTCGTCGCCTTGTAGAAACCGTGACCACCGGGCAGAAGCTGGCCGCTGCGATCCTTGCCTTCCATGCCGTTGACGAACTGACTTGCCACCTTGGCCTCCAGCAATGGGTCCTCGCCGTAGGACTCGTCGTTGCGACCCCAGCGGGGATCACGCCCGAGGTTGATGGTCGGGGAGTAGAAGTCGAGGTCGAACTTGTTGTTGCGGACGATCTCCCGCGCTTCGTCGGACTCGGCCTTCGCAACCTTGTAGGTGAGCGCCGGGTCCCAGCTCGCGCCACGCGACAGGTCGATCGGGTACGAGGTCGTGTTCGTCAGCGTCACTGCGTTGCCCGAGGGATTCAGCGACTCTGCGTTGATGCCGTGAAGCGCCTCGTTCCACCATCCGTAGGCCGGGAGACCGACGGAGATCCTCACCGGCGCCGCATACGCGTGCGCGCTGCTTAGAGCCGGCGTGACCGTGATGCCCGTTCCCAGGTCGAGGGCCTGGACGCCGACGGCATGCCCAAGCTTCAGGGGTGCGGCCAGGGTGATCCCAGTGCCGCCCGTGCCCGAGGTGCCGACCGTCTGGATCGTCGCGAACTCGACGTTGGCACCGGTGTCGATGCGCATCTCGTGACCGGCCGTGACCCCGAAGGTCGAACTCACTTTGATGTTCGTGTCGCCCGCGTTCGCCGCGGCGACGAGTGTCGGCGTGAAGAACGTTGAGGGACCGGTGCCGATCGAGGAAACAGTCACCGTCTCAGTTGTGCCGTTCGGGTCGATCGTCAGCTTGGCGCCGACGGCCATACCCCCCATGCTGTCGACCTTGATGTTCGTGTCACCGGCGCTCGCGGGTGCTGCGAGTGTCGTCTGGCCGCCGAACGTCTCCTTCAGCAGCGGATCGGCTGCGGTGGTTATCGCCGGCGCCTGGCTGGACACGAGCTGCGACGCACGTTGTGTCGGCGTCAGCCGCGCCACGAGATCGGCCGCGCGTTCCGCGAACCGGTAGTGGCTGTCGAGGTAGATCGGGTTACCCGGGGGCGGGCCCGCTGCGCGCGCTCCCGCCGGCGCGGCGAAGGTCAACACCGCGACCGCTCCGGCCGTCAGCAAGGCGAGGAGGACACGGCTCCGCACGCCCACGATTACCTTGCCGTCGACGCGTGTCGCCAGTCGCGACCACCGACGACCCCTGCTTCCGGTTACGTCCGCGCTCATGCTGCGCTCCTCCGATAGCCATTCCCCCCCGCAGCGCCGATCCGAGCGCATCGTGCCCGCCGCACGGCGAGCCAGACCCTTCGCCTCTCCTGCGACCGGCGGCGGTCAGGCGTGGCAGGAACGGGCCCGGTTGATGTCCCTGCGTTAGCCGCAGTAACCACCTCACGCGTGCGCGCGTAGGCACCGTGCACCGTTCCCTGCCTTCCCTTACTCCGGACGTCAGCTAGTCAACAACCCGGCGACTTATACGCTGTGATTAGGCAGAAGTCAACGCTTTTTGCGGCATGAAGCGATCGACTAACTGTAGATTCAGTCGGAATACGAGGCTATAGTCGTGCAAATCCGCTGATTACCAGCAGGTTTCTGAGTAAACTCGCCCGTTGACCGACGAACGGGACCGTGAATGACATCTGGCCCTAGCCCGCTCAGCGTTCGCCAGCTGAACACGCTGCGCGTGATCGAGGCGATCTACCGTCAGCCCGCGACCAGCCGGGCCGAGATAACCAGGCAGACGGGCCTCGCGCGGCAGACGGTTTCGACTATCACCGACGAGCTTCTACAGGCGGGCATCGCCGAGGAGCACGACGGGTCCGGCGATGCGCGGCCTCGCAACACCGGCCGCCCGCCGATGCTGCTTTCGCTCGTCGCCGATGCCGCGTTCGCCGTCGGCCTCGACTTTGGCCACCAACACATACGCGTTGCCCTCTGCGATCTGTCCGGTCACTCGGTCGTGGACGATTTCTCGCCCGCGGAGGTCGACCACGCGCCGACAGAGAGCCTCGATCTCGCACACGAGCTCGTTCGCCACGCGCTCGACACCGCCGGCATCGGACACGACCAGCTGCTCGGTGTCGGGATGGACCTCGCCGCGCCGATCGACCGAGTCACCGGTCAGCTGACTGCGAACGGGATCCTGCCGGGCTGGCACGGCATCCGGCCGGCCGCCGAGATGGAGGCACGGCTAGGCGTTCCGGTGAAGATCGAAAACGACGCGAACGCCGGCGCGCTGGGCGAGAACCTGTTCGGGGCCGGCCGCGGAGTCGACGACCTCGTGTACGTCCGTCTCTCCGCCGGCATTGGCGCCGGGCTGATCCTCTCAGGGCGGCCCTACCACGGGTCACTCGGCATCGCCGGCGAGATCGGGCACGTACTCAGCGACCCACAAGGCCCGATCTGCCGGTGCGGCAACCGGGGATGCCTCGAGACCATCGCCAGCCCCGTCGCTGTCGCGGCGCTGCTCGAGCGCAGCATCGGGCAACCGGTCTCGATCGCGACGCTGCTCGAGATGGTCGCGGACGGCCATCGCGGCGCGCGACGCGCCGTGACGGACGCCGGCGAGGCGACCGGCCGGGTGCTAGCTGCGCTCGTCAACGTCGTCAATCCGGAGCTGCTGCTGTTCGGTGGCGAGCTGGCCGCGGCAGGCGAAGTCATCCTCGAGCCGATCCGTGCGGCGCTGGCGCGACATTGCGTGGCGCCTGCGGCTGCGTCGATCCGAGTTGCCGCCGGCACGCTCGGCCCCCGGGCGGAGGTCCTCGGCGCAGCGGCGCTGATCCTGGCGCAATCACCGCACACGCTCGCTCAGCGCGTCAGGCGCTGACCCAGATCCGAGTGATCAGCTCGGCCTTGCTGAGCTACAACTGACCTCCGGCCGGCTCGGTAGCGCGCACAACGGCCACACCACTTGCCGCGGCGGCAAAGCGCGACTCCTCGGCCGTTTCGATCAGGCTGCTCACGTCCTGACCGTCCTCGCCGAACACGGCCACGCCGACGCTCACAGACAGCGGTGCGCCACGCCACGGCTCGGTAGCGCTGACGGCGCCGGCGATCCGCTCGCCCAGCGCCTGCGCGCCCAGGCGGCTCGTTTCCCGCGCGATCACCCAGGCCCGCGTCTCGCTCTCGCAGGCCAGGATGTCCTGCCGGCGCATCACGCTGCGCAGCGCCTGGGCGAAGCGGCCGAATGTGGCGCGGGCGCCGGCGGAACCCTCGACGGCATCCATCCGCTCGGCCTCCTCGAGCTCGACCACCAGCAGCGACAGCGGCGATCCGCTGCTGTCCGAGTGGCGGATCTCGTCGGCGAGTGCGCCCATCCACAGCGCCGTGGGCTGGTCCTCGGGACCAGCCGCGCGCTTGGGGTCGTCGAACACCTTGAGCACGGGTCGAGGCGGCGGTGGGTCCTCAGAGGCCCGCGGCGGCGTCTCCGAGGAAGGCGTCGGCGGTTCGGAGGCTTCCACCGGCGGCTCGGATGGCGCCACCGCGCGCGGTCCGCGCATCGACCCACCGGCCCACGCCCGGAGCGCTGCGGCCCGCACCTGCTCCATGACCAGGGCGAGCCGCTCGGCCAGTTCGGTCACCTGATCCACCTCGGGGTAGGTCAACTCGCTGCGCGCCGCGCTCCACAGCACCCCGCTCAGCGCGTCCACGGCGCGCGCCACAGCTTCGACGCTCCCGGCGCCGGCGAACGCCCCGACCTGCGCCACCAGCCGCTCGAGTGCGCCGCCCGCTTCGATCCGATGCAGATCGTCGTCGTCGCCCAGCGCCCGCACGATGACCTCACACGCGCGCGGGCCGTCGCGGGCCAGATCAGCGGCCAGGATCGCGGGCGCGTCGTCGAGCGGCGCCTGCTCCAGAAGCGCCAGCAGCCAGCCTTTCGCAATGTCCTCCAGGCGCGCCAGTAGCGCGTCGATCGGCGCGTCGGCGACGGGTCGGGCTCGCCGTCTCCGTGGAGGACCCTGCGGCATCAGGATGAGCTTTTATCACGGCTGTCAGTCGGCGCTGGCTAAGCGGATGCCCGTCCACACGCCAGAATGTCCTCCCACATGGCCGACCCGCTGATCACGATCGCCGAGGCGCGCGGGCGCGCTGTCGACGCCGCCCAGCGCCTGCCGACCGAGTCACTCGGGGTGCAGGACGCGCTCGATCGCGTGCTCGCCGCCGAGATCCAGGCCGCCGGCGACGTGCCGCCGTTCGCATGCTCGGCGATGGATGGCTACGCGATCATCGCCGCCCCTGAGAACGGCCCGCTCACCGTCGTCGCTGAGTCGCGCGCCGGCAGTCCGACGACGCACGAGCTCCGGCCGGGCGAGGCAATCCGCATCTCGACCGGCGCCGCCGTGCCCGCCGGCGCGACCGCCGTGGTTCGCCAGGAGGACGTCCGCGCCAGCGACGGCCAGATCGAGATCGAACGCCCGGTCGAGCCGGGCGCCAACATCCGCAGGCCCGGCGAGGACATGCGCGCGGGCACGCCCGTGCTCCGCCCCGGCACGCGCCTTACCGCGGCCGGACTCGGCGCCGCGGTGGCCGCCGGGGTCGCCAGCGTGACCGTCACCCGCCGCCCGGAGATCGCTGTGCTGTCGACCGGCGACGAGCTGAGAGCCGCCGGCGAGCCGCTTGAACCCGGCGAGATCCACAACTCCAACGCGCCGATGCTGGCCGCCCTGGCGACCCGCGCGGGCGGCCGCGCATTGCAACCTCGGATCCTCCCCGATGACGCCGACGCCACCGAGGCGGGGCTGAGGGCAGCGTTGAGCGAGGCCGACGTCGTGCTCGTCACGGGCGGTGTCTCGGTCGGCCCGCACGATCACGTCAAGCCGGCGCTCGAGCGCCTCGGGGTCGAGCAGCGTTTCTGGGGCGTCGCGCTTCAGCCCGGCAAGCCGACCTGGTTCGGCACCCGCGACGGCCAGCTGGTGTTCGGTCTCCCTGGCAATCCCGTCTCGACCGTGGTCACGTTCTCGCTATTCGCCGATCCCGCGATCCAGACCATGCTCGGTGCGCCGCCGCACACACCTCCGGCCTCGGCCGCCCAGCTGATGGTCGACGTGCGCCGCAACCGGGGCCGCACACAGGCCATTCGCGTCCGCCTGACCGCCCGCGACGACGGCACGATCGCCGCCACGCCCAACGGGCCACAGGGCTCACACATCTTGACCTCGCTCCTCGGCGCAGACGCACTCGGGTTGATCGAACCGGGCGAGGGCAGCGTCGCGAGCGGGACGCGCATCGAGCTCGCTTACCTCGCATCTTAAGATTCCGCCGGCGCCCAAACAGGGAGAATCGGGCCGTGAGCGCAATCGTCGCCGTCGTCGGGGCCATCGCCGCCTTCCTTGCCGCGCGAGGAGCGCAGCGAGCCAAGCGCCGCCGCATGCCCGGCCGGGCGGTGATCGTCTCGCCCCGCCAGTCGACGGTGGTGGCCCGAGACGGGGCCGTGCGCTCGGTGCAGATGGCCGAGCTGAGCGTCCCGTACAACGACCTCGAGCGGCTGTGGAACCCGACCAACCTGGAGAACCTGGCCCGTACCTACTGGCGCTTTCTCTCCCGCGTCACCCTCGGCCTGTGTCGGGTCGTGTACGGCACCAGCGAGCGCCGCGTCGTTTTTCTCATCCGGCCGTTCACGCTGCTGCGCTTCGATGCCCCGGAATACGTGCTCGACGGCGATCACGGCAAGGTCATCTGGCGGATCAAGGACGGGCTGCTCGTGGCGCGGGGCGGCCGCGGCTGCGGCTTCCTCGCGCTCGACGTCCGGCTGCTCCCGTTCGAAAACGGACAGCCGAAGCTCCGGATCGAGGTCGAGGTGGCGAACTTCTACCCGGCCATCGCGGCCGGCTTCAGCATGCCGGTGTACGAGGCGACGCAGTCCTCCGTCCACGTGCTCGTGACGCATGCCTTCCTGCGCTCGCTGGCCACGCTCGACCTGGCCGAATCGAAGGTGGGCCGGCTGACGCCCCCGCCGCCCCTCGACGGCGCGACGACCGTCGTGCTGCCAGACGATCAGGCGACCGAGCAGACGCCGACCGCCCCGTCCGCGGCTCGTCAGCCGTAGCGGACGCCGGTCAGCGCGCGGAGCTTTGTCCGGTCATGCCGGGCGTGCACCCGCCGGACCGTCCCGGACCGGGCGCGCATCACGAGCGACTCGGTGGTGGCGCCCCGGTCGCCCTGGTAGCGCACGCCCTGGAGCACGTCGCCGTCGGTCACGCCGGTGGCTGAGAAGAACACGTCCTCGCCGGACACCAGGTCATCGCAGTTCAGGATCCGCGACAGGTCGTAGCCGGCATCCACGGCCGCCTGGCGCTCCTCGTCGTCGCGCGGCCACAGCCGGCCGAGAAGCTGGCCGCCGATGCACTTGATCGCCGCGGCCGAGATCACGCCCTCGGGCGTGCCGCCGATGCCCCACAGCAGGTCGACCGGCGAGTTGTCGCTGACCGCCAGCATGGCGGCCGAGACGTCGCCGTCGAGGATCAGGCGGACGCGGGCGCCCGCCTCGCGGACCTGGGCCATCGCCTCGTGATGGCGTTCGCGGTCGAGCATCACGACCATCACGTCGCGGATGTCGATCTCTTTGCGCTGCGCGATCAGCGCCAGCGTTTCCGGCAGCGGCCGGTCGAGGTCGAGCAGGTCCGCTATCTCGGGACCGCCGGCGATCTTCTCCATATACACGCACGGGCCCGGATCGAACATCGCGCCCTGCTCGGCGAGCGCGATCACGGCGATCGCGCTCGGCATCCCGAGTGCCGTGAGCCGCGTGCCCTCCAGCGGGTCGACCGCGATGTCCACCTGCGGCGGGCTGCCGTCGCCGATGTGCTCGCCGTTGTAGAGCATCGGCGCCTCGTCCTTCTCGCCTTCGCCGATGACGACCACACCGTCCATCGAGACCGAGTCGAGCACGTAGCGCATCGCGTCGACGGCCGCCTGATCGGCGCCCTCCTTGTCTCCGCGCCCGACCATCCGGGCCGCGGCCAGCGCCGCCGCCTCGGTGACGCGCACGAGCTCCAGGGCCAGATTTCGGTCCGGTCGCGCCGGCTGCCCGTCGGTGGCCATCAGAGGACCCCGGGCGGCTTCCGGCGAGCCGCGCTCTCCTGCGAGCGCCAGACGGCGCCGAACAGGATCAGCAGGCCGCCGACGAGGGCAATCCACCACCCGAAGTCGATGCTGATCTGGCCGGGGGGCGAGCCCGGCTTATCGATCACCCCGCGGAACACGGTGAACGTGAGCGCGGCCAGCGCGATCACTGCGGTCAGCTCACCGCGCGGCCAGGACAGGGCGTGACCGCGGACGATGATGTAGGCCAGGATCGCCGGCGCCAGTGCCGTGATCAGGAGCAGGAAGCGCAGGATCGACAGCGCCGCCCAGCCGGTGCAGGTGCTGTTCGGACCCTTGCAGGAGTTCAGGACGGCGTTCTGGTTGCCCAGCGAGTACCAGCTGAGAAACAGCGAGATGCCAAGCAAGACCCCCCCGGCGACGGCGAGCAGTTCCCCGCGGTCGAGCTGCCTGAAGTCCATCGGCGCGCAGCCTAATGGTTTTACAACTCGGCGGTCGCAAGCTCGCGGCGCGCCACGCCGCTGCTCTTCGCCGCCTCGCGCACCGCCCGCGCCACCGCCTCGTGGACGTCCTGACTCAGCGCGTCGGGCACGATCTCGCCCTCTTGGGTTAGCTCGGCGATGGCCTTGGCCGCAGCCAGCTTCATCTCCACGTTGATCTCGGACGCCCCGGACTCGAGCGCGCCGCGAAAGATGCCGGGATACCCGAGGACGTTGTTGACGCTGCGCCCGTCAGCAGCGAACGCGGCACCGGCTGCCTCGGCCGCCTCGGGAAGGATCTCCGGGTCGGGATTGCTCAGCGCGAGCACGACCTGGCCGCGGCGCACCATCGAGGGCTCGATCAGCCCGGGGCGCCCCGTCGTGGCCAGGACGATGTCGGCGCTCGCCATCACCTCCTCCATGGACGCCAGCTCGACGCCCGCCGCCGCCGCGCGCTCGCGCGCGCCCGGCACCGGGTCGTAGCCCATCACCCGCCTGCCGCCACCCTGCACCATGAGCGAGGCGATGCCATAACCGGCCGCCCCCAATCCGATCTGCCCGATGACCGAGGCGCTCAGCTCGACCCCCGCGTTGCGCGCCGCCACCATCGCCGCCGCGACCGAGACCACCGCCGTGCCGTGGACGTCGTCGTGCATCACCGGCTGGGACAGCGCGTCGATCAGCCGACGCTCGATCTCGAAGCACTCGGGCGCCGAGATGTCCTCCAGGTGGATCGCGCCGAACGTGGGCGCGATCCGCACGACGGTGTCGACGAACACGTCGACGTCCTCGCTGTCGATCAGGATCGGAATCGCGCTCAGCCCCGCGAACTGACGGTAGAAGACGGCTTTGCCCTCCATCACTGGCATCGATGCCACCGGCCCGATGTTCCCCAGCCCGAGCACGCGGGTGCCGTTCGTGCAGATCGCCACCGTGTGCGCGATCGTCGTGTAGCGGCGGGCCAGCGCCGGCGTGGCCGCGATGGCCTGCGACACACGCGCGACGCCCGGCGTGTACACGTCGCGCATCTCCTGCAGGGTCCGCACCGGGTTCACCGGGTCGACGCGCAGCTTGCCGCCCTGGTGCCGGATCAGCGCCCGGTCCTCGTGCCAGATCACGCTCACGCCGGCGATTGCCTCGAGCAACTCAGCGATCTGCGACGCCTGTTCGTCGTCGCGCACCTCTACTGTGATCTCGCGGATCGAGTGCTCGCGCCCGATCGACACCGTGACCACGTCGCCGATCAGCCCCTCCCCTTGCGCGATCGCCTCCATGACGCGCGCCAGCTGGCCGGAGCGGTGCGGGATCTGGACGCGATAGGTGCGGTCGAGCATCGGCCCAGCCGCACTTTAACTGCTAGGTTCGCCGCGTTCGGCAATGGAATTCCGCCAGCTGCTACCCGAGCCGGCCACGGTCGACGTCGAGCCGCTGCTGGCATCGCTGACCACCGGCCTCGAGATCCCGGATCGGCGGCCGTACACGATGGTCAACTTCATCGCCAGCGTCGACGGGCGGGCCACGCTCCAGGGCCGCTCGGGCGGCCTCGGAGACGACGGCGACCGCGCCATGTTCCATGGTTTGCGCGAGCAGGTCGACGCCATCCTGGCCGGTACCGGGACGCTTCGCACCGAACGCTACGGCCGCATGCTCGGCAAGGCTGAGCGGCGCGAGCGGCGGGTCGACCGGGGGCTGACTGCCGAGCCGCTGGCCTGCATCATCTCGCGCAGCGGCGAGCTTCCGACCGACATCCCGCTGTTCGCCGAGCCCGAGGCGCGCGTCGTCGTATTTGCCCCGGCGCACCCGGACACCAGCGGCGCCAAGGCGCAGGTTGAAGTCGTGGTGCTCGGTCGCGACGAGCTCACGCCGAGCACCGTGCTTGGGCTGCTGCGCACCAACCACGGCATCGAGACGCTGCTCTGCGAGGGCGGCCCGACCCTGTTCGGTGGGTTGCTGCAGGAACACGTGACCGACGAGCTGTTCCTCACCCTGGCGCCGAAGCTGGCCGGCGGGGGCGCAGGCGTCCCGATCACCGCCGGCCCGGAATTGGCCGATCCGCAGCCGCTTCGCATCCGCTGGCTGCTCGAACGTAACGGTTCGCTCTACCTCCGCTACTCACTTCACGAGGCGTTCATATCCGACCTGGGACAATGAGCTCAATGGGTAGCCAGACGGCAGCGCCGGCAGTCCTCACCGAGGCTGAGGCCGTCGAGAGTCTGACCGAGACCCGCGAGCGCACGCTGGCGCTCGTGGAGGAGCTCTCTGACGCCGAACTGGAGCGCGTCCATTCGCCGCTGATGAGCCCGCTCGTCTGGGACCTCGGGCATATCGCGGCGTTCGAGGACCTGTGGCTCGTGCACCGCTACGGCGGGCGGGCGTTGCTCCGCGACGACCTGGCCGACGTCTACGACGCGTTCGAGACACCGCGCGCCGGCCGCGGCGAGCTGCCGTTCCTACGGCCCGGGCCGGCGCGGGAGTACCTCGAGGAGGTGCACGCCCGCACGCTCGGCGTGATCGAGGAGCGGGGCGTGCAGGACGGGTTCCTGCACGAGCTCGTCATCCGCCACGAGCAGCAGCACAACGAGACGATGCTGCAGGCGATGCAGCTCGCGCACCTTGATGGCTTCCGGAAGCGTGGCTCGACCGCTGCCGAGGGACCGGCCCTCGCCGGAGCGCGCCGGGACAGCGGTCTCGAGCTGATCCGCGTGCTCGGCGGCGAGTGCACGATCGGCGCCCCGGCCACCGGTTTTGCCTACGACAACGAGCGCCCGGTGCACCGCACCGACGTGCGCGACTACCTGATCGGGCGCACGCCGATCACCAACGCGACGTACCTGACCTTCGTCGAGGGCGGAGGCTACGAGCGCCGCGAGTGGTGGTCCGCCGAGGGCTGGGCGTGGAAGGAGGAGTACGACATCACGAGACCTCAAGGCTGGACGACGGACCTGCGGTCCGAGTGGCGTCTGAGCCAGCTCGTCCCGCTCGAGTCCGACCGGCCCGTCGTCCACGTCTCCTGGTTCGAGGCCGACGCCTTCGCCCGCGCGCACGGCGCCCGCCTCCCCACCGAGTTCGAGTGGGAGAAGGCGGCGACCTGGGACCAGGACCGCGAGACCGCCCGCACGTTCCCCTGGGGTGAGCAGCCCGTCGATCCCGCCACCCACGCGAACGTCGACCAACTGGAGGGCGGCACCGCCTCCGTTCATGCCTATGCCGACGGCGCGTCGCCGTATGGCTGCCTGGGCATGGTCGGTGACGTGTGGGAGTGGACCGCCAGCCCGTTCGACGGCTATCCCGGCTTCACCCCGCATCCGTACAAGGAGTACTCGCAGGTCTTCTTCGGCACCGACTACCGGGTCCTGCGCGGCGGTTCCTGGGCCACCCGCGCTCGGGTCATCACGCCGTCCTTCCGCAACTGGGACTTCCCCGAGCGCCGACAGATCTTCTCCGGCTTCCGCATCGCGAGGGACGGCTGATGCGATCGCTGCTGCGCACCGACGAGATCCGGATCGACTCCTGGCTTTTCGAGGCGGAAGAGCGGATGCTGGCCAACGACGTGCTCGACGGGCTCACCCGGCCGTTCAAGGAACTCCCGCCCAAGCACTTCTACGACGCTCGGGGCTCCGAGCTGTTCGAGCGCATCTGCGAGCTGCCCGAGTACTACCCGACGCGCACCGAGAAGACCATCCTGACCGCTCAGGCCGATGAGATAGCGCGCACGACCGGGGCGGGCGAGTTGGTCGAGCTCGGCTCGGGCTCGGCCGAGAAGGCTCGGGTGTTGCTCGACGCCATGGCTGCCGCCGGCAACCTCCGCCGCTACGTCCCGCTCGATGTCTCGGAAACCGTCGTGCGTGGCGCGGCCGAGCGACTCGTGGACGAGTACGACGGGCTGCTCGTGCACGGCGTGATCGGCGACTTCCAGCGCCATCTGGCGCGAGTGCCGCAGTCCGACGGCGTGCCGCGCCTCGTGGCCCTGCTCGGCGGCACGATCGGCAACTTCCCGCCCGGCACGCGGCGCGCGTTGCTACGCGACATCGCCGGCGTGCTCGGTCCCGACGACCGCCTGCTCCTCGGAACGGATCTCGTCAAGGATCCCGCCGTGATCGAAGCCGCCTACGACGACTCCGCCGGCGTCACGGCCGAGTTCAACCGCAACGTCCTGCACGTCATCAACCGCGAGCTCGAGGCCGACTTCATGCCGGACGCGTTTGACCACGTCGCCTTCTTCGACCGCCGCCACGAGTGGGTCGAGATGCGGTTGCGCGCCCGCCGGCCCTGCTCGGTGTTGATCGCCGGCCTCGGCCTGCGGGTCGAGTTCGCCGCCGGCGAGGAGCTGCGCACCGAGATCAGCGCCAAGTTCACGCGGGGCCGGCTGGAGGCTGACTACCGCGCCGCGGGGCTGGAGCTCGAGCGCTGGTTCACCGACCCGGACGAGCTGTTCGCGCTCTCGCTGGCGCGGCCGGCGTAGTGCGGCCGGTGTAGTTGCGGCCGGCGGCGTTGCGCTAGGCGTTCAGCGCTTCGCGCCCCGTTCGCCGATCTTGCCCACCGCGAAGCGCAGGTCCTCGCACCCGACGCACGCCACACATCCCACGCAACGCCGGCAGCCGACACAGGCGATGCATGCGGCACAGCGATAAAGGCCCACGGACACGATGGTCAGCGCACACGCGCCGATCGCCGCGCTCAGGATCGTGCCGGCGCTGCCCGCCGTGGCCGCGCTCCCGACCGTGCCGGCGCTGCCCGCCGTCGCCGCGCTCCAGAACGTGGCCGCGCTTCCGGCCGTGGCCACGCTGCCATGAGTTAGGACGCTTCCCGCGGTGCTCTCGCCGTTATCCATGAGACCGGAACAGTAGGGTTCGCGCCATGCAAATCCAAGGCAGCGGGGCGCTGGTCGCCGGTGGCGCGTCGGGGCTCGGCGAGGCGACTGCGCGTGCGCTCAGCGAGCGCGGCGCCGATCTCGTGATCGCCGATCTCAACGAGGAGCGAGGCTCGGCGCTGGCTGGCGAGCTCAGCTCTAACGCTCAGTTCGTCAAGGCCGATGTCACCGACCCCGACCAGGTCCAGGCCGCGGTCGGCGCGGCAGCCGCGCTGCCCGGCGGGCTGCGGATCAGCGTGTGCTGCGCTGGCATCGGATGGGCGGAGCGCACCGCAGGCAAGCGCGGGCCGCACACGCTGCAGCCGTTCGAGACGGTCGTCCGGGTCAACCTGATCGGGACGTTCAACGTCCTGCGTCTCGCCGCGGCGGCCATGCTCGCCAACGAGCCGACGCCGGCCGGCGAGCGCGGAGTGTGCATCAACACGGCCTCGATCGCCGCCTATGACGGGCAGATCGGGCAGATCTCCTACTCCGCCTCGAAGGGTGGGATCGTCGGGATGACGCTGCCGGCCGCCCGCGATCTCGCCAGCTCGGGCATCCGCGTCTGCACGATCGCGCCGGGCACGTTCGATACCCCGCTGCTCGGAGCGCTCCCCGAGGACACCCGTGAGGCCCTCGGCGAAGCGATCCCGTTCCCGTCCCGTCTCGGACGGCCGGACTAATTCGCCGCGCTGGCCGCTCACATCGTCGAGAACGAGATGCTCAACGGTGAAGTGATCCGCCTGGACGGCGCGCTGAGAATGCCGCCCCGGTAGGGCATTCGTGACTGAGGAGCTGTCGCCGGCCGATCGTTCCTCGCTGGCGGCAGAGCGCGGTCCGGTCAACATGGCGGCCGGCGGGCTGCTCGTGTTCGACTCCGACCCACCGCTCACCCGCGCGATGGTGATCGAGCGGATCGCCGAACGCATCCACCTCGTGCCGCGCCTGCGCCAGCGTCTCGGCCAGCCGCCACTCGGGCTGCTGGCCAACCCGACGTGGGTCGACGACGCCGGCTTTGACCTCGAGTGGCACGTCCGCCAGGCCAGCCTGCCGGCGCCGGGTGGCGACGCCGAGCTCGGGGCTCTCGTCGGGCGCGAGTTCTCGCACCGGCTGGACCGGTCGCGGCCGTTGTGGGAGGCTACGTTGATCGAGGGGCTCACGGGTGGTGGCAGGGGGTTGCTGATGAAGGTCCATCATGCGCTGGTAGACGGGATGGCGGCAATCGGCATGGCTGCGCTCGTGCTCGACCCCAGCGAGACGCCGCTGCAGATCCCGCCGCCCGACGAAGCGTGGGAACCGCGACACTATGACCTCCGCGACCGCGTGACGCGCCTCGCGTCACGACCACTGGCGCTGGCCCCGAAGCTGATGGTCGACGGCCTCCAGCGCACGCTGAACCCAGAACCGCGGCGCGTCGCGGGTGACATGCGGCGCGCCAGCGAGGTGGCGCTCGAGCTGGCCAGAGCCCGCCCGCAGGCTCCGATGACCCCACTGAACCGGCCGATCTCACCCAACCGCCGCTACTTCGTGGCGCACGCCGACTTGGTCACGATCAAGGCCGTCGGCAAGCGGGCCGGCGGCACGGTCAACGACGCGATCCTGGCCGTCGTGGCGGGCATGCTGGGGCGCTATCTGGCGGGGGTGATGACCGACTCGTCCGAGGCCGCCGAGCGCCTACCCGTTGCCCTGGTTCCGGTCAGCGTCCGCGAGGCGGACGAGACCGGCGAGCTCGGCAACCGCATCTCGACCGTGTTCGTCGACCTGCCGGTCAGCGAGCCCGACCTGCTGGCCCGGGTGCGGTTCGTGGCCGAGCAGACCCGCTCGCTGAAGGACTCCGCAGCGGTGCGCGCCGGGGCGCTGATGGTCGGCGCGGCGGGCTGGGCGCCGCCGCTTGTGTCCGGGATGCTGGCCCGGGCAATGGGCAGCGTCCGCGCGTTCAACCTGGTCGTCTCGAACATCCCCGGACCCCAGCAGCCGTTCTACCTGAGCCGCGTACGGATGCGCGAGGTGTATCCGGTCGTCCCACTCAACCCGGCCAACCAGGGGATCACGGTCGGGATCGTCAGCTACGACGGGAAGGTCTGCTTCGGGCTGCTGGCCGATCGCGACCTCGACCCGCCCCTGTCCGCGGCCGCTGCCGGGCTGACGGCGGCGCTCGGTGAGCTTGATGGCGTGGCGGCGTAGATCCGCAGTTCTCGCCACGCTCGCCGCGGTCGTCGCTGCCGCGGGCTGCGGCGGCTCGTCCTCGTCCTCGTCCTCGTCGTCGTCGTCGTCCTCGTCGTCGAACGGAAGCTCGGCTCCGGCCGGGACGGGACTGTCCGGCGCTCTGCAGGAAGTGTCCGATTCGCCGTTCGCGCGCACGTACCTGGAGTGGAGCGATCTGCGCGCCGTGCAGTCGCTGGGGCGGCGATGGGTGCGCGTGTACGGGATCGGCACGGGGCAGCTCGGCCCAGCGGCCCAGCAGGTTGCCGGCCCGACCAAGATCAACGTGCTGAGCGCGCGCCAGGCGATCACGATCGGCCAGCCGCCCAACCAGGCGCTCCGCTTCGACGGTGGCGCGTTCGACGCATCGGCCATCTCGGCCGCGCTGCGCAAGCTCGGAGCACGGCAGGTGGACGCCGGCGGACAGCACTTCCTCGCGCTCGGAGCCGAGCACTCGGTCAACGTCAATAGCCCGCTGGCCGAGTTCGGCGTGATCAACGAGCTCGACCGCGTCGTCGTGACCGACCACACGGTGGCGGCAGGGCCCGCCCAGGCCCCGGTGCTGGCGATTCTCGGTGGCGGCCGCGCACTCGGTGCCGTGCCCGAGTACAAGGCCGCGGCCGGCTGCCTCGGCAACGTGGTGGCGGCGGTGATAGCGCCGGGATCCTCACTCGCCCTCCCGGCCGGCCAGCTGGTCGCGATCGGCGAGCAGCGACCACCGTCGGGGACGAGCCCGGTCAACGAGCTGCTGTGCACGGTGGGCGGCAGCCCGGCCGTGGCCAATCGCGAAGTCGCCGCCGTGCGTCGCGCCCTCGCCCCCCACGCCGTCCTGCCTGGTACGCAAGAGTCCGCGGGTTCGGTCGTCGCTGCCGTCTCCGCGGGGCGGGCCGATGCCAACGGCCTCACCGTGGTGCGCGCCCTGATCACGCTGCGCCCCACGCGGCCGGCCGGGTTCCTCTACGAGCTCCTGGCCCGACGGTACATCGGCCCGCTGCTCGGCGGCTGAATCCCGGACCCGCGGCTAGTTCAGGCGCTCGACGAGCATCGCCTGGCCCATCCCGCCGGCCACGCACATCGATTCGATCCCGTACGTCCCATCGAGCTTGGTCAGCCCGTTCAGAAGCGTGGTCATGATCCGCGCGCCGGTCATCCCGAACGGGTGGCCGAGGGCGATCGCGCCACCGAATGGGTTGAGCTTCTCGTCCGGGATGTCGAGCTCTTCCTTGCAGGGGACGATCTGGGCCGCGAATGCCTCGTTGATCTCGACGATGTCGATGTCCTCGATCGACATGCCGGTCTGCTTGAGCAAGGCCTGGATGGCCGGAATCGGCCCGAGGCCCATGATCTCCGGGCGGATCGCGGCGACCGTGGAGGCGATGATCCGCGCCCGCGGCTTGAGGCCCAGCGACTTGGCCTTCTCCTCGCTCATCACGAGCACGG
>JBJMLD010000003.1:0-12239 GCA_045805545.1 Solirubrobacteraceae bacterium
CACCGTCAAGGGCTCGTAGTAGGCGAAGTTGCGGTACTTCTCCTCGGCGGTGAAGGCGTCGCCGCGCAGATACATGGCCAGCACGAGGTCGGCCTGCTTTACCACCTGCTTGCGGTAGAGGTCGAAGTATGGGAAGTGGAGCAGCAGCGGGTACTTGTCGATCGGCGTGGCGTCGAAGTCCCAGATCTGATGCTGGGTGAAACCCTCGGACTGCTGGTGCACGCCGAGCTCCTCGTCGTACGGGATCACCATCGCCTGAGCGGCATCACGCCACGATGCAGCTTCTTCAGCATCGACCCCGAGCCGGCCGGCGAGTCGCGGGTGCCGCCCGGCCGCGGCCGACGCGGCGCGCAGATTTCGCTGCGCCATCAGGTTGGTGTAGATGTTGTTGTCGGCGATGGCGCTGTACTCATCGGGCCCGGTCACACCGTCGATCCGGAAGTGCCCGTGCGCGTCGTGGTGGCCGAGCGAACGCCACAGGCGCGCAGTCTCGACGAGCAGCTCGAGCCCGACCTCGCGATCGAACGCGTCATCCTCGGTCACGTTGCGGTAGCGCACGACTGCGTCGGCGATGTCGGCGTTGATGTGAAACGCCGCCGTGCCCGCCGGCCAGTAGCCGGAGTTCTCATCGCCGGCGATCGTCCGCCACGGAAACGCCGCGCCCTTCAGCCCCAGCAGCTCGGCGCGCGTGCGCGCCTGGTCGAGCGTGCTGTGGCGCCAGCGCAGCTCGTCCGCGACGGCGTTCGGAGCGGTGTAGGTGAGCACCGGAAGGACAAAGCTCTCGGTGTCCCAGAAGGCGTGGCCGTCGTAGCCGGGGCCGGTCAGGCCCTTGGCCGGAATGGCTCGCTGCTCGCCGCGCGCCCCCGCCTGGAGCACGTGGAAGAGCGCGAAGCGCACGGCCTGCTGAAGCTCCTCGTCCCCCTCGAGCTCGACATCCGCGCGGTCCCAGAAGTCGTCGAGATAGGCGCGCTGTTGCGCCAGCAGCCCGTCCCAACCGGTGTGGCGGGCCCCGGCCAGCGCCGCCGCGACCTGATCGCGCACAGCCGGGAGCGAGCGCGCGGCGGACCAGCCGTAGGAGAGGATCTTGACGATCCGGAGCGGCTTTCCGGGCGCGATGTCGGCGGTGATGGTGAGGCGGGCCAGGTCGGGATGGCTCTCGATGCCGAACTCGGTGCCGTCCGGCGGCTCGACCACGTGATCCATGGCCGCCGCCATACGCAGGTCGCTGACCTTCGTCGAATGGACGAGTATCGCCTGGTGGTCCATCGCCTCGTGCAGTTCGGAGACCAAAGGCGCGGCCAATGCCGCCGCCGCGCGCGGATCGGCCTGCCCCGTCGGCATCGATTCGTTGCTGACCAGCTCGGACTGGACGACCACGGGCAGCGGGTTCTCGAGTGGCTCGACCTCGTAGAGGACGGCGGCTATCGCTCGCTGGGTGAACGACACGAGCCGCGTCGAGGACACCCGCACGGAACCGCCGGTCGGCGAGGCCCACTCGGCTGTGCGGTGCAGCACGCCGGCCCGGAGGTCGAGCACGCGCTCGTGCCGGCGCAGCTCGCCGTAGCGGACATCGAACGGCTCGTCCTCGACGAGCAGCCGGATGATCTTGCCGTTGGTCACGTTCACGACCGTGTGGCCGACCTCGGGATAGCCGTAGCCGGCCTCGGCGTAAGGCAGTGGGCGGACCTCGTGAAATCCGTTCAGGTACGTACCGGGCAGGCCAAACGGCTCGCCTTCGTCTAGGTTGGCGCGGAGTCCGATGTGCCCGTTGGCGAGCGCGAACACCGACTCGGTCTGCGCCAGGCGGTCGAGATCCAGCTCGGTCTCACGAACCGCCCACGGTTCGACCGGAAAGGCTCGATGCTTGATCACCGCGCGTCGAGCAGCTCGGCGAGGTCCTTGACGACGATGTCGGCGCCGTGCTGGCGCAGCGCATCGGCTTGTCCGACCCGGTCGACGCCTACGACGAAGCCGAAGTTCCCCGCGCGCCCGGCCTCGACCCCAGCCAGCGCGTCTTCGAACACGGCCGCCTGCGCGGGGGATACGCCGGCCTTGCGCGCGCCGGCGAGGAACGTGTCCGGCGCCGGCTTGCCCTTGAGGTGCTCCAGGTCGGCCACCACCCCATCGACGATGTCCTCGAACAGATCGATCATTCCCGCGTGCGTGAGCACGTCGCGGCAGTTCGTGCTCGAGGAGACGACGATGCGGTGAAGGCCGGCCTGCGCCGCCGCCTTGGCATAGCGCACCGACCCGTCATACGGCTCGACCCCGTGCTCGCTGATCAGCTTCAGCACGATCTCGTTCTTGCGGTTGCCGAGGCCGTCGATCGTCTCGGCCCCGGGCGGGTCGTCGGGCGAGCCCTGGGGCAGCTCGATCCCGCGCGACTCCAGAAACGAGCGCACCCCCTCGTAGCGCGGCTTGCCGTCGACGTACTCGTCGTACTCCTTGACCTTGTCGAAGGGCACGAACTCCTCGCCGTGCTGCTCGGCGCGCGTGCGCAGGTAGTCGTCGAACATCCGCTTCCAGGCCGCTGCGTGCACCTTGGCTGTCTGCGTCAGTACGCCGTCGAGGTCGAACAGGCACGTGTTGACGCCGTCGGGTAGTCCAAGCACGCCGCAGAACCTATACGACGACGATCACCTCCGGTGTGAACGCACCGCGCTGGCCGCAGCGATGACGGCGGCGCCGGCCGCGGCTGCCACGGCGACCACGAAAGCCGCGCGCGGATCACGGCCGTGGGCCACCGCCGCCGCGAGCGCGCTGGCCACGCCGGTACCGCCCGCGAACGCCGTCGACAGCCACCCGAACGCCTCGGCGGCCGCCCCCAGCGGAACGTACGCATCGAGGAGCAGGGAGAACGTGGCCAGCGCCGGGTTCAGCGGACCGCCGGCGAGGAGCAACAGCAGCCCGGCGACAAGCAGGTCGTCGACGCCGATGAGCGGGGCAAGGCAAACCGTCATCAACGCCAGCAGGACGACGAGCCGGTCGGCCGGGTTCGCGCGCCAGTGCCCACTGCCGTAGATCGCGGCGCCGGCGATCCCACCGATCGAAAGAACCGCGATCAGGAGTCCGGCGCTCGCCGGCGAGTGATGAGCAGTGGCGAAGATCGGCACCGCAACCTCGAGCGCGCCGACCGTACCCCCCACGAACAGCGCGATCAGCAGCACGACGCGTGCCCGCGCCGCGCGCAGAACAGCGCCGCGTGATCGCGGGGGCGCCGCCGTGTGCGTGCCGCCGACCCGCGGGATCGCGGCGGCGAAGGCCAGCGTCCCGAGACCCGCGAGCGCAGCGACGACGACCAACGCGGCGGCTGGCGAGGCCACCGCGATCACGGCCGAGAGGATCAGCGGCCCGATCAGGATCGACAGCTCCTGCACCAGGTAAACGAGGCTGTACGCGGCTGTCCGTCCGCCGTCGAGGTCGAGTTCGCCCCAGGACGCGCGCATGCTCGTCGAGATCGGCGGTAGCGCCAGCCCGGCCAGGATGCCGAGCGCGATCAGCAGCCAATGCGGGCCGTGAGCGAGGGCCAGGGCGACGATGCCGATCAGCGCCGCGGGGTGCACGATGCCGCAGACGACCATCACGCCGGTCGCACCGCGGGCGTCGATCAGCCGGCCCTGGACGGGACGGGCCAGGCCGGCGGCGATCGATGAGGCCCCGACGACCGCGCCGGCCAGGGCCAGCGAGCCGGTGTGCTGGCGCAGCACGAGGATGGTGCCGACGCCGGCCGCGCCCTGGGTGATCTGCGACACGAACCCGGCGACGGCCTGGCGACGGACCGTCGCGATTCGCAGCAGAGGGATGTACGCGCTCGACCGCACCGCCCGCCGAAATTAGCGGCGGGGGCGGCCGACGGGGTCCGCGTCGCGTGCGCGGTCAGATAGCCATGTAGACGTTCTTCAGCTCGGTGTACGCCTCCAGGGCGTGCGGGCCGAGCTCACGGCCGATCCCCGACTGCTTGAAGCCGCCGAACGGCGTCGACACCCGCACCGAGGTGTTGGAATTGATCGACAGCGTGCCGCTCTCCAGAGCACGCGCAACGCGCAGCGCGCGCGCGCCGTCACGTGTCCAGATCGAGCCGGACAGGCCGTAGATCGTGTCGTTGGCCAGGCGGATGCCCTCCTCCTCGCCGTCGAACGGGATGACCGCGGCGACGGGACCGAAGATCTCCTCGCGGGCGGGGCGGGAATCGTTGGAGACCGGGCACAACACCGTCGGCGGGAACCAGAAGCCGGGCCCGTCGGGCGCGCCACCCCGGAACGCCACGGGCTCCTCGCCGTTCACGTACGAGCCGACCGTCGCGCGCTGGTCGGCGCTGATCAGCGGCCCCATCTGGGTCGAGTCGTCGAGCGGATCGCCGACGCGCAGGGCACGCACGGCGTCCTCGAACAGAGACATGAACTTATCCAGCGCAGGACGCTCGACCAGAATCCGCGAGCGCGCGCAGCAGTCCTGTCCCGCGTTCCCGAACACTGCCAGCGGCGCAGATGCGGCGGCGGCCTCCAGGTCGGCATCGGCGAAGATCACGTTGGCCGACTTGCCGCCCAGCTCGAGCGTGACGCGCTTGATCTGCTCGGAGGCCATGGCCGAGATCCGGCGCCCGACCGCCGTCGAACCGGTGAACGCCACCTTGGCCACGTCGGGGTGCTGGACGAGGCGCTCCCCAACCACGCGACCCGGACCGACGACAACGTTCAAAACACCTTCCGGCAGGCCGGCGGAAACGGCGATGCGCTCGAACTCCAATGCGGTCAACGGGGTCAGCTCGGCCGGCTTTAGCACGATCGTGTTGCCGGCGGCCAGCGCCGGCGCGAGCTTCCAGGTGGCGATCGGCAGCGGGAAGTTCCACGGCGTGATCAGCGCCACGACACCGAGCGGCTCACGGAACGTCATGTCGATGCCGCCGGCTACGGGGATCGTGTCGCCGAGCAATCGCTCGGGAGCGCCGGCGTAGTAGTTGAACACGTCGGACACCATCGCCACCTCGCCGCGCGCGTCGGCGATCGGCTTGCCGACGTTGCGCGCCTCGAGCAGCGCCAGTTCGTCCGCGTGCGCGGCGACGGCGGTCGCCACGTCGCGCAGCAACGCGGCGCGCGCGCCAGGGGACACGTCGCGCCAGGCCGGGAACGCAGCCTTGGCACGCGCCACAGCAGCGTCGGCTTCGTCCACGCCCGCGTGCGGAAGCTCCGCGAGCACTTCCTCGGTCGCCGGCTCCACGACCTTCAACATCGTCTCGGCGCTCGTCGCCACGTCACACCCTCCGGTTAAGAAAAATCGCTAATGGTTTGGTGATGAGTCCTTTATCATCACCTACCGCTCAGGCCAAGCCCGCCGACCGCGCGCAAAGCGTCCCGCGTGCTCGACTTGCGTCAACTGTACTGCTATAAGGACCTCAACTAGGACCAATTCGCGGAGAGAGGACTCACGTTGTGACGGACGCGTTCTCAAACGGTTCCACCAGTCGCGTACTGGCGCCCGAGTTCGACCGGCGCTACCCGGTGATCGTGCGCGGCGAAGGCGTGTGGGTGGAGGATGCCGAGGGTCGTCGTTACCTCGACGCGATGAGCGGTGGCTCGATGGCGCTGACGCTCGGCCACGGCCGGACGGATCTGATCGAGGCGGCTTACGAGCAGGCCCGCAAGCTCGCGTTCGTGCACAACGAGCGGCTGACCAACCCTGCTCAGGAGCAGCTGGCCCATGACCTGATCGAGGTCGCGCCGGAAGGCTTCACACGCGTGCACTTCGTCACGGGCGGAGCCGAGGCCAACGAGGCGGCGCTGCGCATGGCGCGCAGCTACCACGTCGAGCGCGGCGAGCCCAAGCGCTGGCGCGTCATCTCCCCGGCCCAGGCGTATCACGGCCCAACGATGGCCACGCTGGCGCTGACCGGACGACCCGGCCTCCAAGGCCCGCTGACGCCGTACCTGGAGGAGCAGCCGCACATCCCGCCGAGCACGTGGCGGTTCGACCCCACCGGCCAGCAGGCGCTGGACGCGCTCGATGAGGCGCTCGAGCGCGTTGGCCCCGATACCGTCTCGACGTACTTCTGCGAGGCGATCAGCGCCGCCGCGCTGCCCGCCTACACGCCGCCAGCGAAATTCTGGGAGGGACTGGCCGACCGCCGCGAACGCCACGGCTTCCTCATCGCCTTCGACGAAGTCGTGACCGGGATGGGCCGCACGGGCAGCTGGTTCGCCGCCGACCGGCTGCCGCTGACGCCCGACATCATCGCCACGGCCAAGGGCCTCGGCGCCGGCTACACGGCGATCGGCGCCGCCCTTTGTCACGACCGCGTCTACCAAGCCGTGGCGAACGGCTCGCGCCGATTCACACTCGGCCATACCTGGGACGGCGCTCCGTTGCCCTGCGCCGTCGGCGTCGCGGTGATCGATGCGCTCAAGCGCGAGAACCTGGTCGAGCACGTGTCCCGGCGCGGAGCCCAGCTGCGCGAGGAGCTGCAAGCCACGCTCCACGATGTCGCCATGGTCAAGGAGGTGCGCGGGCACGGCTACCTACTCGGGATCGAGTACGTCGACCCGCGCGACGGCGAGGCCTTCCTCCCCGCCGAGCTCAAGGTCGCCGGGCGGATCGACGACCTCGCGCTGGAGCGCGGACTCGTGATCCTCTCGACCCAGCCGACCGGGGACGGCTACGCCGGCGACCAGAGTCTGTTCGCGCCGGCATTCACCACCAGCGACGAGGATCTGGCCGAGATGGTCAAACGTGTCACCGCTGTGATCAAGGATGTCGCCGCCGAAGTGGACCGCGAGCTGGCCGGCCGTGACGCGATGCCGACACCCGTCTCAGCAGGAGACCGCCAATGAGGAGCAACAACGAGCCGCTGCGCGCTCTTATCCTGCAGCACGAGCAGCCGACGCCGGGCGGCTACGTCAACCAATGGCTGGACGAGCGCGGCGCGGACCAGGACGTGTTCCGGATCGACGTCGAGGAGCGCGACCGCGACGCCCGCGACTACGACCTGATCGTCTCGCTCGGATCCGAGTTCGCCGCCTTCGACGACTCGATCCCCTGGCTCGAGCGCGAGAAGAAGCTGTTCCTCGATGCCGCCGAGTCCGATGTCCCCGTGCTCGGCATCTGCTTCGGCGGCCAATTGCTGGCCCGCGTGCTCGGCGGTCGCTCATTCCGCGGCGAGCAGTCGGAGATCGGCTGGCTTCCGGTCCGCAGCCGCGACACGTCACTCGTCGGCGAGGGACCCTGGTTTCAGTGGCACTTCGACACGTTCACGCCGCCGCCGGGCGCGAAGCTGATCGCGGACAGCCGGGTCGGACCGCAGGCATTCACCATCGGGAACAGCCTCGGCTTGCAATTCCACCCTGAGGTGACCACCGACATCATGGACGCCTGGGTCAAGGTCTACCGGCACGAGCTCGATCAAGAGGGCGTCGATCCCGACCGCCTGCTCGAACGCACCTACGAGCTGGCCGGCCGCTCGCGCGCCGCGGCGTGGCGGCTGTTCGACGGCTTCCTTGCGCGGGTGGCGAAGCAGCGCGAGGTGATTCGTGGCCGTTGAGGCCAGGGCTGGCAAGCCCCGGGCCCGCCCGCAGACCGGCGGTCGCGGCGTCGAGTTCGAGCCGATCCAGCAGCTGCGCGCGCACGAGTACGTGGCCGAGCAGGTCCGCCGGCACATCGCGCTCCGGCTGATTTCCCCGGGCGAATCGCTGCCCTCGGAGCGAGATCTCGCTTCCATCTTCGGCGTCGGACGTCCGACGATCCAGCACGCGCTGCGCCTGCTCGAGGCCGACGGGCTGATCGTCGCGCGGCGGGGCCGGCGCGGCGGCACGTTCGTGGCCGAACCGGCCGAGAACAGCCTGGCCATGGACGAGCTGATGGCCCGGGTTCTGCGCCGGCGCAGCGAGATCGAGGAGGTGCTCGGCTACCGGCAGGCGATCGAGCCGGCGGTGGCGGGCACGGCGGCCGAGACTCGTCGCGCATCCGATCTCAAGGCGATGTGGCGGGCGATCGACCGGATGTCCTCGGCGGCCGACGATCCCGAGTACATGCGCCACGACACCGAGTTTCACCTGGCCATCGCCAGGTCCACGCGCAACCGTTTCATGGTGGAGGCGATCGAGGACATTCGCCTGCGCCTGAACGATGTCATCAGCCTGCTGCCCGAGTCCGATTCCTGGCACCGCCATCTGAGCGGCGAGCACCACGCGATCGCCTCGGCGATCGAGGAGCGCGACAGCGACAGCTCCGCCCAGGCGATGCAGGTTCACGTGGCGGCCAGCGACCAGGGGCTGCGGGCAGTCCTCACGGCGATCCGAAGGAGACGATTTTGAGCGTCATCGAAGCGGCGGAGACGAACGTGTTCCCCCGCCTGCTTGACCTCGCGTACCCGAACATCGAGCGGGGCGAGGGCGTGCGCCTGTACACGACCGACGGCTTCGAGTTGCTCGACGCGTGCTCGGGCGGAGCGATGGTGGCGTGCCTCGGCCACGGGGCCACCGAGATCGCAGACGCGGCGCGTGAGCAGGCGCGGCGCATCTCCTATCTCTACAACCACCACTTCACCAACGAGCCGCAGGAGCGCCTCGCCGCGCGGCTGATCGAGCTGGCCGCGCCCGAGATGGCGCGCGTGCGGTTCGTCTCCGGCGGGTCGGAGGCGAACGAGACGGCGCTGCGGCTCGTGCGCCAGTACCACGTCGACCGGGGTGAGGCCGGACGCTGGCGGATCATCACCCAAGCCCAGTCCTACCACGGCGCGCTGATGGGCGCGCTCGCCCTGACCGGGCGCGAGAGCCTGAGACGCCCCTACGACGAGTACCTCCGAGGGCACCTGCACATCCCGCCCGCGACGTGGCGGTTCGACCCCACCGGTGAGGGAGCGTTGACCGAGCTCGACCGGCTCCTCGACGAGGCCGGCCGCGACACCGTAGCCGCGTTCTTCTGCGAGGCGGTGAGCGGCGCCGCGCTGCCCGGCTACTCGCCACCCGAGCGCTTCTGGCAGGGCCTGGCCGAGCGCCGCGCGCAGCACGGCTTCCTGATCTGCTTCGACGAAGTCGTGACCGGCATGGGCCGGACCGGCAGCTGGTTCGCCGGGCAGCAGCTGCCGATCGAGCCCGACATCGTCACCGGCGGCAAGGGCCTTGGCGCCGGATATGCGCCGCTGGCCGCAGCCTTCTGCACGGGGGCCGTGTACGACGCGCTGGCTGCCGGGTCGCGAGAGTTCGAGCACGGGCACACGTGGGACGGCGCGCCGCTGCCGTGTGCCGTCGGGCTCGCCGTTCTGGACGCGATCGTCGAGGGCAAGCTGCTGGAGCGGGTGCGCAGCCGCGGTCCAGCGCTGCGCGAGCAACTGGAGCAGGCCCTGAGCCAGAACGAGATCGTCAAGGAGGTGCGCGGGCGCGGTTTCCTGCTCGGCGTCGAGTTCGTCGATCCGCGCGACGGCGAGTCGGTGCTCCCGGACGAGCTCGACGTCGCAGCGCTCCTCGACGACGCCGCGCTCCGGCACGGCGTGCTGGTCACCTCGACGCACTCCAACAAGGACGGCTACGCGGGAGATCAGACGCTGCTGGCGCCGGCCTTCGTGGCTAGCGACGCCGAGCTCCACGAGATGGTGCAGCGGTTCGCCGCGGCTGTGGCCGATGTCGAGGCGGCGGTCAAACAGTCGCTCAGCGGAGCGCGATCGTGAGCGAAGGAGCTCTGTCGATCTCGGAGTTGGCGGCGAGCGCCGCCGGAACGAGCGCAGAGGCTGGTGCTGAGTTTGTGCTGCTCGGCATGCCAGACGTGCACGGCTCGGTGCGCGGCAAAGCGATGCGCCCCGACGCGTTCGAATCCGCGCTCGCCCAGGGCAGCGTGATGACCGACCTGCTGCTCGCGCTCGACCCGACCGACACGCCGATCACCACCTACGAGCGCTTCGGCATCCGCTCGGGCGCGGGCGACCTGGTGGTGCGACCGGACCCCACGACGCTGCGCGAGCTGGCCTGGCTACCCGGCTGGCGGATCTGCCTGTGCACGCCGGTGTGGCCGGACGGCAGCCCGTGCGAGCTGTCCTCACGTGAGGCGCTGCGCGGGGTGCTCGAGCAGCTGCGCGGCCTCGGGTACGAGACGCTGGCCGCGTTCGAGTACGAGGTTCGGCTCGTAGACGCCGACGGTCAGCCGCTCTCGAGCGGGCTCAGCTACAGCCTCGGCGAGATCTCGCGCTTTGAACAGTTCGTGGCGCGGCTGCTACCGGCGCTCGAGGCGCTCGGAGTCGAGCTGTCCGCGGTGCATACCGAGGCCGGGCCCGGCCTGCTGGAGCTGAATGTCGCGGCCCGGGAGGGGCTGCGCGCCGCCGACGACGCCGTGTTCCTGAAGCTCGCGGTCAAGGAAGTGGCGAGCGCGATGGGACTGAAGGCCAGCTTCCTGGCCAAGACACAGCCGGGCCAGGAGGGCTCGAGCGGGCACGTCCATCTGTCGCTGTGGGCCGATGGCATCAATGCCTTCGCCGGCAACGATGACGCCGGCGCGCTTCCGCCGGTGTTCGCCGCGGCGATTGCCGGAATGCTCGATCACCTGCCGGCCTCCTCTCTGTTGCTGAACCCGACGATCAACTCCTACAAACGGCTGGTGCCCGGCTGGTTCGCGCCCGTCAACGTCAGCTGGGGACTGGAGAACCGCTCCTGCGCCGTACGCGCGATCCGCGGCGAGCACCGCGAGCGCTGGCGGATCGAGTGCCGCCGGCCCGGGGCCGACGCCAACCCCTATCTGGCCCTGGCCGCGCTCGCTGCGGCCGCCGCCGACGGGATCCGGCGTGGCGCCGCACCGCCCGAGCCGATCGTCGGCGACGCCTCTGAGCGGACCGATCTGCCATCGCTCCCAGGCTCGCTGGAGAGCGCGCTGCAGGCATTCGACGCCGATGCCGGCTTCCGTGCGGCGCTCGGCGAGACGTTCAGCGACTACTACCGGACCTCGCGAGCCTGGGAGCTCGACGCCTGGCGCGAGGCAGTCAGCGATTGGGAGCGAGAGCGCTACGAGCGAACCGTCTGACCCACCTGTGATCGGCATCTGCGCCGTCCGCGAGCGGGCGCGCTGGAGCTTCTGGGACCAGGAGGCGGATCTGGTCGCGCGGACCTACGTCGCCTCGGTGCAGCGCGCCGGCGGGATCGCGATGTTGCTGCCGATCGACCTGCGCGCCCCCGACGTGCTGCTCGACCGGATCGACGGGCTGCTGTTGGTCGGCGGAGCTGACGTCGATCCGGCCTCCTACGGGGCTGTAAAGGATCCGGCGACCGAGGCCACGTATCCGGAACGAGATCGGTTCGAGATCGCGTTGCTGCTCGGTGCGCTCCAGCGGAGCCTGCCGCTACTCGCCATCTGCCGCGGCATGCAGCTGCTCAACGTCGCGCTCGGCGGCACGCTCCAGCAGAGCCTGGTCGCCGAGGATGGATCGAATCCGCACCGCAAGGTGATTGGCACCTTCGACGGGACCGAGCACGACGTGACGCTCAATCCCGGCTCGCTGGCCGCGCGGGCCGTGGGCGAAGGGCTCCACATCGCCCGCTGTCACCACCACCAGGCTGTGCTCGAGCTGGGCGAGGGCCTGGTGGTCAGCGGCCGGGCGGCGACCGACGGGGTCACCGAGGCGATCGAGACCACCGGTGGCGCCTGGGCCCTCGGCGTGCAGTGGCATCCAGAGACCGACGACCGCAGCCGGCTGTTCGCCGCCCTGTGCGACGCCGCGGCCGGCCGGACCGGCGCCGGCGCGGGCGCCTCGAATGGCCAAATGGCTAAAAGGACCACACTTGACACCACGTCCGCAACTGCACAGAATCACCCCCTAACTCCAACCTAAGGGGAGCTTGATGAGCACTGAGTCGAGCGGGATCCGGGTGACGGCCCCAAGGGACGCCGAAATGGCGGAGGAGCAGCGCCTGCGGGCGGACCTGGCAATGCTGGCCGCTTCGGCCGACGGCCGGCGGCTGTTGCAGCTGGGTCTACGCGGCATCGCCCGCGGGGATCGGGGCGTAGCGGCGGGCTGCTGGATCAAGCGCGGCGACGCCGGCTGCCTGTTTCAGCACGCCTATTGGGAAGGCGTGCGCGAGGGCATCTTCACCGACAAGGGCCGCCCCGGGGATTGGATCGGCAGCTTCGTCGGACCGCATGACTACGGAATCGTGATCCGCGTGATCGAGTCTTTCGATCGGCTGGCTCGGTCGCGTTATTCGGACGTCGAGCCGCGGGCGCTGCTGCCCGATCGCGTCCGTCTCAGGCAGGGCGAATGGAACGAGGTC
>JBJMLD010000004.1:0-3270 GCA_045805545.1 Solirubrobacteraceae bacterium
TGGCCCTCCGCGAAAGGGCAAGCGATCGAGGCCCTCTCCCGGCGGCGGTCGAGGCAACCCCTAGGTTGACCTATCAGCGATCGTCCGGGCGACGCGCTCCCCGGCCGTTGTAGGGCAGTCGGCATCTCGGCCGCGATGCTCGCCGCCGAGATTCAGCAGACTCGCGCCGATTGGGATCGCGTGATTGGTACCTCAAGGTCTGTTCGACGCTCCGCCTGTTGCAGTCGGACGCTCTGAGGCCGCGCACTTGACGCGTCACGCTACCCGGAGGACGGTCGCCTGACGCTCGGTAGTCTGTCGGTCGGCGTGGGACGCGCCTGGTCGCCGCCAAGCAGTCTGCGCCTCCTTCGTTCTGTCTGCGCCCAGGAGAGACCCCTTGGCTCGCCATCGACGGCCTATCGCGGTCACATACGCTCTCGCCGCTGTCGCCGGAGTCTTGTTTGTTGCCGCCTGTGGCGGCTCGACCGCCCGCGTGACCACGGCCACCGAAACGACCACCGGCCGCGCGCATGCAGCTCAGGCCGGGGGCACGGTGGTCGGGATCATCTCCGGCACGGCCGGTTGGAGTGATCAGGGCGTCGGCGAGCGCCTGACGCAGGTGATCTCGCGAACGCATGCGAAGTGGCTGCGCGAGAGCTTCTATTGGAGCGAGATCGAGCCCCGACCGGGCATGTTCCGCTTCGCTCACTACGACCAATTCATGGTGACCGCCGCCCGTCGGCACGAACAGGTTTTGGCGCTCCTCGACAACGCTCCGTCGTGGGCCTCACCGACGCCGATCAGTATTCCGTCGGATCCGGCGGCGTACAGCCGGTTCGTCGCGGCAGTCGTTCACCGCTACGGCCCGAACGGGACGTTGTGGCAGCAGCACCCGAATCTTCGTGGCTCGGCGGTCTCGACGTTCGACCTGTGGAACGAGCCGTATTACCCGAACGGGAACGACGGCAACTACGATCCCGGGCGTTACGCGCGGCTCGTGAAGGCCGCCACGACCGCGGGCCGCGCCGCGGATGCGCAGGCCAAGTTCCTGATCGCGGCGGAGATGCAGGGGACGTTCTCGCCATCGAGCCATCGGTGGGTCTGGTGGGTCGACTCCGTATATCAGGCGGTTCCCGACCTCAACAATTACTTCGACGGCGTGTCCGTGCACCCGTACGGCCACGACATCACGAAGCTCTCCCCGGCGCTCTCCGGGCGTCCGTACGATGGGTACGAGCAGATGCGCCGGATCGAGTTGATCCGGAAGCAGTTCGTCTCTCACGGCGCCGCTGCCAAGCCCTTCTGGTCGACCGAGGTCGGATGGCCGACGTGCGCGCGGGGCAGCAATCGATGCGTGAGCGTCGCCGGTCAGGCCGCGAGCCTGCGCGCGCTGCTGCACTACTCCCAGACGCGCTGGAAGGGTTGGATGCGCGCGGCGTTCATCTATTACTTAGATGACGCGCGCGGCAGCACCGCGAACCCCGACAACGACTACGGGCTGACATATCACAACCTTCGCGCAAAGCCGTCGCTGAAGATCTTTGCGTCCGCCGCGCAGGCGTCTCCGACGACCGCCTGGTCCGGCACGCCGTAGGTGCCGTCTCACATGGGCGACGGCCGGTGCTCGCCGGCCGTTGCGCGGTGCTGTAACGAGTCCGGCGGAGCAGCGCCGGCCTCTGTCGGATCTGGCCGTCAACTCAGTGCTGTTTGGTTTTTGAAGACGGTGAGTGCGGCTTTAGGGTGCCGTTGTAGGTGACGGCACTCGCTGCCTCGTCAGGCCCATCGGCACCCCGCGCTTGATGCCGCCACAGAGGAGCGACTCGAAGGCAGCCGTTATCGCGACCGTCTCGAGGTGTGGTCGGTTACTGACGAGGACGGGCGAGCCGTCGAGCGTCCGTGGTGAGCAGTGTTGTGGTGGGCGATCGCTTTCGTCCGCAAGCGTCAAGCCGCACTGCTTTCGCTTTGCAGCTCCTATGTCAAGGGAGAGTCGCTATTTGCGGGTTTCAGCTGGTGCATGGCATGAGTGCTGGTGCGCTGGCGATGGTCGTGCGTGTCGGGGTTGTTGAGGTGTTGGTGTCGAGGTAGAGCAGGCGCCAGATGCGTCGAGCGAGGTGGCGTTTGAGGCAGCGGATCGCTTCGCGTTTGGTTTTGCCCTCGGCGGTCTTGCGTCCGAGATAGGCGCGGGTGTTTGGATCCCAGACAGCCTGGGAGAGGGCGATGATGTGGATCGCGCGGTTGAGTTGGCGGTCCCCGCCGCGGTGCAGCCGGTAGCGGGTGGTGTTGCCGGAGCTGGCTGGGATCGGCGCGGTCCCGGCGTGTCGGGCAAAGCAGGCCTCGGTACGGAACCGCTGCGCGCCGGCGGTGTGCCCGATGATGATCGCCGCGGTCACGATGCCGCAGCCTGGCTGCTCAAGCAGTGCCGGGCAGTGCGCCTGGATCAGCTGCTTGAGTTCGTCGAGCAGTTCGCGTTCCTCTCGGGTGATCTGCCCGATCCTGGCGACCAGCGCCTTGGCGACTCGCAGCTGCGGGGTGCGCGCCAGGCGAGCGAGTTGGCGGCTCAGTCGCGCGAGGTTGCGAGGATGCTTGACCGACGCCGGTCCGAGTTGCGCCTCGAGCTCGGGGGCGATCCGGACTAGGTGCCAGCGCAGCCGGTTGATCATCTTGGTGCGCTCCGCGATCAGCTGGTCGCGATAGTCGGCGATCACTCGGATCTCCATCGCCTGCTCGTCGAGGTGCGCGGCCGGGAGCTGATCGAGGCCGACTCTGATCGCGGCCAACGCAACCGCGGCGGCGTCTATCGGATCGGACTTCCCCGGGACCCTCGAGCTCGTCCGCGACGGCCCTGTCAACGACGGCGTGACCCGGAGCACCCGCTCGCCCGCAGCCAGCAGCGAGCGCTCCAGCCGCGAGGACACGTGCCGGCAGTCCTCGATCGCCCACACCCGCTCAACATCAAGCTCGGCCGCGAACCGCAGCCCATCCAGCTCGCCCTGGTCGCTGGCGAGGATCGTCAGCTGCCCTCGGGTCTGGCCCGTCGCCGCGTCGACAGCGACCAGCGTGTGGGACCGCTTGTGGGTGTCTGCCCCAATCACGATCATCTGCACCGTCCCTTCGTTAGATATGCCTGACGGAGCGGATCTCCGGCGGACACACCTCAGTCAGGGCGCTGCCACGCTCCTATCAGGTCACGCCGGTGATCCTCGGACGGCGACGGGCGACACAGCAAATGCAAAGTCAGACCCTACGGTCGACAGCGACAAAGCGAGTCAGCCCGCCGCCGTCCGAGAGCCA
>JBJMLD010000005.1:0-11032 GCA_045805545.1 Solirubrobacteraceae bacterium
ACGACGTCGGCCGCCGCGAGATTGTCGCATGCGAGGCCGAACTTCCGCATCGTCCAGCCGATCCCTCCGCCGAGCGTGAACCCGGCGACGCCGGTGCTCGACACCAGGCCGCCCGTGGTCGCGAGGCCGTGCGCCTGCGTTTCGTGGTCGACGTCGGCCCAGACCGCGCCTCCGCCGACCGTCGCCCGGCGGCCTGCCGGATCAACGTGGACGTCACTCATCGGCGAGAGGTCGATCACGATCCCGTCATCGACGGTCGAGAACCCTGCGACGCTGTGGCCGCCGCCGCGAACCGCGATCCGGAGATCGTTGCTGCGCGCGAAACCGACCGCCGCGGCCACGTCCGCGGCGCCGGCGCAGCGGACGACGAGGGAAGGCGTTCTGCCGTCATGCACGCCGTTCCAGATCCTCGACGCCTCTGCGTAGCCGTCATCGGTCGGGGTCACGATCTCCCCCCGGACGGCCTCCCGCAGATCCTGAAGTGTTGCTTCCCCGAGAACCGGGACAATCGTGTGACTCATGTCGCTCTTCCTTTGTATTGGAGGAGCAGTCGTTTTAACCAGGCGCTCTTCGCGCGGGCTTAGCGCGGGCTTAGCAGAGCACGCGCAGCCGCTCCTCGACATCCGCGACGCCCAGCGCATCGCCCCGAGCGGCGTAGCGATCACGCGCGTCGCTGAGCAACGCGCACGCCCGCTGCACGTCGGTGCGGAGCAGTGCGACCTCTGCCAGCCCGGCGAGGGTGTTGGCGATCCAGCGCTCCCGGCCCGTCGCCGTGAGCACGGCCCCGGCTTCTCGCAGCGCGCCCTCGGCGTCCTCGAGCCGGGCTTGTGCGAACGCGAGGTCCGCACTTCGCCAGAGCGTGCTGGCAAGGCCCCATCGATCGCCGGCACGCCGGAACATTTCACGGGCCTCCGCCAGGTGCCGCTCCGCGCTCGCGTATTCGCCGGCCCTCGTGTCGATCAGTCCGAGTCCCGCGAGCACCAGGCCGATACCCCGTCGGTCGCTCTGACCCCGGCGTAGCTCGAGCGCCTTCTCCAGAGCCAGGCGAGCTGCCTCGAGGTCGCCCTCCGCCAGGTCGAGGTACGCGCGTCTGACCGACACTGCCGCCTTGCCGCGCTCGTCGTCCAAGTCCCCAAACCGCGACTCACTCTCCTCCAGCAACGCGCGCGCCCGCACGAGGTCACCACGGGCGCTGACCAGGGCAGCTTGATTGGCGAGGATATAGCCGAGGGCAGCATCGCAGGAGACCTCGAGGAACGGCTGCAGCGTGTCCTGGAAGACCACGCGCAATCCCGGCCGGCCGCCGGCCGGGCTCGTCCGGATCTCCGCGATGTTGACCGGCGACATGATCCGCTCGCACGAGCCGGTCAACGCGCCGAAGAGATCGACGCTCGCACCTACGAGCTGCTCGGCGCGAGGCCCATCCCCCAAGATCCAACAGGCGACGCCAAGTGAGTAGACGCCGATTGCCTCCTCGGGCGCGAACCCGGCGGCCCGCGCCAACTCCAGCGCTTGGTCAAGCCGCGGCATCGCCAGATCGGCCGCGTCGCTCGCAAGACCGTATTCTCCGAGGAACTGAAGCGCCCGCCACTCGGCATGTGGGTCTCCGATCTCAACGGCGACGGAATAGCTCTCCTCGGCGAGCTGACGGCCCCGGGAGAGCTCGCCGCTTCTGAAATCGATGGCCGCGGCCCTGAGCAGCGCCATCGCCCGAACCGCCGTTCGGTCTGGGCTGGCGGTCAGCGCCGCGTCAAAGCTTCGCTGCGCCTCATGCAGGTCGATCCTTCGCATCCAAAACGGCCACAGGACGACGCAGAACCGCATCGCGTCGCGGGGCGCGCGTTCGAGCAGCGCGTCCAGAGCCACGCGCAGGTTCGCTGCATCTGTGTCGAGCCGGGCCCCGCCGCGCTCCCCCTCGGCCAGCGCAAGTGCCCAGCGCGCGTGTCGCTCGGCGAATGCGGTCGTCTCGCCCGCTTCGTCGAGGCGTTCGCAAGCGTAGATGCGCACCGTCTCGAGCAGCCGATAGCGGCGCTCGCGGGAGGAGCCGTCGTCGGCGGCCACGAGGGACTTCTCGACGAGACGTGCGAGCACATCGGCGATGCGTGGAGCGTCAAGCTCGCGGTTGGCGCACACGCTCTCGACCGCGTCAAGCTCGAAGCCGCCGGCGAATGCCGCGAGCCGCCGAAACAGCGTCCGCTCGTCGGGCTCGAGCAGGTCGTGGCTCCACTGGAGCGTTGCCGTCAGCGTATGTTGGCGTGTCGGCGAAGCGTGGCGCGCGGCGCGGAGCACGCGGAAGCGGTCGTCGAGCCGCTCCGCGATCGCCGCCGGGCCGAGCGCCCCGAGGCGGCCGGCGGCGAGCTCGAGCGCGAGCGGCAGGCCGTCCAGGCGAAAACAGATGCCGGCAACGTCCACCGCGTTCTTCTCATCGATGGAGAAGCCCGGCGCCGCCGCAGCGGCCCGCTCGACAAACAGCCGCACCGCCTCATAGCGGACCAGCTCGCGCGGCTCGAGCGTCCGCTCAGGATCAGGGATGTCGAGCGACGGTACCCGAAACACGATCTCGCTCGGCATGCGCAGCGGCTCGCGGCTGGTGACGAGGATCGTGAGCTGAGACGCCGAGCGAAGCAGGATGTCCACCAGCCCAGCCATCGCTGTGAGCAGATGCTCGCAGTTGTCCACGACGAGCAACAGCGAGCGCGGGGCCAGGAACTCGACCACCGCGTCGATGAGCTTCTGCCCAGCCAGCGGCCGCACGTCGAGCGCGGCCGCGACCGCATCCGCGACAAGTCCGGCGTCTGCGACCGCGGCAAGCTCGACGAGCGCAGCGCCGTCCGAATACGATGGTTCCGCAGCACGCGCCAGCTCAAGCGCGAGCCGCGTCTTGCCAATGCCGCCGGTCCCCGCAAGCGTGAGCAGGCGCGTGCTGCGAAGCAGCGCCTTGAGCTCGGCGAGCTCTCGGTCTCGTCCCACGAATGAGCTGGCGACCGCGGGCAACGAAGACACCCGGCCGGGCTCGGCAGAGCCGAGGGCCGCGAGCTCGTCGGCAAGCTCCGCGGCCAGCGCCGCGAGCTCGTCACGTCGTTCCGACGCCCAGTCGTCGTAGCGGTTCTCCGGCAGCAGCTCACCGCGGTACAAGGCGAGCGCGGCACCATAGCCGGCGTGAGTCTTGGCGTGTCGCGCCTCGCCAGCGGCAAGCTCCAGCCGGTCGACGTCAACATCCGCGGCCAGATGAAGCAACTGCTCCCCCACCACGATCGCGTCCGCGTCGAGCGCGCGCCGCGCGACATAAACCGCTTGATGCAGATTATTCGCCGCCGCCGCCGGCTCGCGGTCGCGCCACAGCACATCCATCGCCTGCTCGCGATGAAGACGATGTCCAGGCGCGAGCGCAAGCAGCTTCACCAGCTCGCGCGCCTTCTTCAGCCGCCACGCCGTCTCCGGGACCAGCACGCCGTCGACCGTCGCTGAAAAGCCGCCCAAAAGGCACACGCTGACATTGCCCACCAAGCCGAGCATCGCCGACCAAGCCCCATTCTGCAAGCCCGCTGAGGCGGAGTGCGGATGCTCGGGCGCTACCGATCGCGAGCGTCAGTCTCGATTTGCTCTTTGCGCAGCTCCTCGGAGATTTCGCGCTGGTCTTCGACGACCTCTGTGTATAGCCGTACGCGCTCCTTGGGCACGATCCGCTTCTCGACGATTGGTTCCTCCTCGTAGAGCAGGACCTCGTGCTCCTCCTCCGTGATCCCGGACTCGGGCAGCGCACCGTGCCGGCTCGGTTCCGTGATCGGCTCGCGCTCCACGCGCAATACCTCCCGCCGCACTGGCACGGTCTTCGTCACCTGCTCGGTCACCACGTACTTGCGCAGCCGCACTCGACCGCGCTCGCGACGCTCGAGCCCGATGCGAAGCTCCTCCTCAGAGCGTGTGATGGCCTCGTTGGCCCGACTGTCCGATCCCGGCTCGGAGAGTGGGAGGCCTGGTTGATCGGCGAGATCCGGCGGCGCGGCTTCGGCTCGAGTCGCAGCTCGACGCGGGGCCGTCGGGCCGTCATCGACGGCTCGACCGTTCGCTGTGCCGTTCCTTGACGCCCGCACCTGGGCGGCGATCCCTGTCTCGGGTCGCGGCTCGGCGAACTGCATGCGGTAGTGCGCGAAGAGCTGCCGCTCCTGGTGATCGGACAGCTGTTCGCCGGCCTCGAGCGTAGGCGCGCCCTGAACCTGCTCCTTGAGGACCTGGACGCGAACGTCCTCGCCGTCGGGTGAGGAGCCGGCAAGCGGCACCAAGTGTGGACGCGAGCCGAACAAGCCCGTCTGGACCAACGCCCACTCTGGCTCTCCACTCAGCTGGTCCCGATAGATCTCCTCGATCTTTCCGACCGGCTCTCTTGCCTTGTCGACGACGTTACGGCCGTGCCATTCGTATGCCTCTGTCATCTGCGGCATGTGTGACTCCTCTGTTCCGAAGTGAAATATCCGGCGGAACACTCACGTGCCCGCGCGGTCGTCCCTGCTGCTGTGGGCAGGAGCGTTCTACAGGAGTCTTCGATCTGATCTGATGGCCTCCTGCAACAACGTCGCCGCGACGGCAGCCTGAACCACACTCACGCCCGTCGAGGCGCTGGGAGTTCGCCCGATCGGCATCGCGGCGACCGACCGAACGTGCGGGTGTTGTCACGGCTCGTGGAGATGCCGGATTCGCATAGAGTGCGTCGCGATGCGAGCGGTGGTGATCACGGCGCACGGCGGGCCGGAGGTGCTCCAGGTCCAGGAGCGGCCCGACCCACCGGTGGGGCGGGGTGACGTCCGAATCGCGGTCAAAGCGGCGGGAGTCAACTTCGCCGACACGCTTGCCCGAACCGGGCTGTACCCGGACTCGCCCAAGGTGCCATGCGTCGTGGGGTATGAGGTTGCGGGCACCGTCGAGTCAGTTGGAGACGGGGTTCAGTCAGTCAAGCCAGGCGATCGGGTGCTGGCCGGCACCCGCTTCAACGGCCAGGCCGAATTGGTCACCGTGCCGGAGAACATGGTGTATGAGCTGCCCGATCATCTGTCGTTTGAGCAGGGCGCTGCGTTCCCGGTCAACTACGCGACCGCGCAGGCCGGTCTTGTCACGATGGCAGGGCTGCGCAGGGACGAGCGGGTCCTGATTCACGCCGCGGCCGGCGGCGTCGGGATCTCGGCAACCCAGATCGCGAAGCGGATCGGCGCCGAGGTGTTCGGTACGGCATCGGCCTCCAAGCACGACGCGATCCGCGCGCAAGGGGTCGACCATGCCATCGACTACCGCACCCAGAACTTCGCCGAGGCAGTACGCCGGATCACCGCCGGCGAGGGGATCGACGTGGCGTTTGATGCCCTGGGTCCCTCGAGCTTTCGCAAGGATTACCGGCTGCTGCGGCCAGGAGGGCGACTGATCATGTACGGGGCATCGGAGGTGCAGACGGGCGAGAAACGAAGCATGCCGATCGCGCTGCGGACCCTGGCCCGCAGCCCATTCTCGTCGATGCCCTGGTGGAAGGGGCTCGGAGTCATGAACGAGAACAAGGGAGTGTTCGGCCTCAACATGCTCTCCTGGTGGGACGCCGAGGGAAGTCTTGACCGCGTCATCGCGCCGCTGGTCGTGGGACTCCAACAGGGGGAGCTACAGCCAGTCGTCGCAGAGGTTTTCCCGTTCGACCGCGCGCCGGACGCGCACCGCTTCATTGGCGAGCGGCGCAACATCGGCAAGGTCGTCCTCGTGCCCAATTAGGTTCGAGAGCGTTAGGGGGACGTCCCGACCAGAACCGCTGCCGACACACGGTGATAAGTCCATCGCGGAGCCAGGCTTCTCGCCCGTCCGTACGCGCAACGGTTGACCGGGGAAGACCCAGTCGGGGCGATCATCGGCGGGTTTCATGTCAGCGGCCCGATGTTCGAGCCGGTTGTCGAGCTGTAACCGGTGCTCGAGCGAGCCTCCGTACGTCCCGACAGCCTCAAACAGCTCCTCGCGCGCCACCACGTCCACGCTCTCTACACCGCCACATCCTGCAACAACCCGACCGGCGGTCGCACCGTGCCACACCGCCGCGAGCGGATCGCCGCGCTCGCCGCCGACCACCAGCTGACCGTGATCGAAGACACGGTGCTCGACGAACTGAGCTTCGACGGTGACCCCGGCCCTCCCCTCTGGGCGCTGCTACCTGAGCGCGTGCTCGCCGCCGGCTCGCTCAGCAAGGTCGCGTGGGGAGGCCTGCGAGTCGGCTGGCTACGAGCGCCGCGACCGGTGATTCTGCGCCTTGCCCGCATCAAAGGAGCGCTCAACATCGGCGTCGGCGCGTTTGACCAGCTCGCAGCGCTCGCCATTCTTCAGAACTACCGGCAGCTCTGCCAGCGGCGGCGCGCGCAGGCAAACGAACACATGCACGCGATCGTGGATGCACTTCGCCGCGAGCTACCCGACTGGACCATCCCGGCCTCCCAAGGCGGATGGTCACTGTGGCTCGCACCACCCACCGGCAGCGGCGCCGCGTTCGCGCAGGCCGCGCTGCGCCACGGCGTCGCCATCACCCCCGGTGGCGCGCACAGCCCAGACGAAGCGTTCCCTGAGTACGTCCGAATCTGCTACGGCCCGACCCCACCCCTCCTCGAAGCCGCCGCTCAAAGACTCGCCGCCGCGTGGAGCGACATCATCAGCGCAGCTCCGACGGCCAGCCCCGTCAGCGCCTGACCCGACAACACCGTACGGGAGCTGCGCGCTCGGCGCGTTTGACCGAGGGGCTCACGGAAATGTTCGGACGCATTTAAGTACGGCCGGCCCGCGGCCGATGCAGGAGAGGCATCGCAGAACGGCTTGGGACAGGGCGCTGAACGTCACCTGCCCCGGAATTAGCTGTTCGACTCGCAACCTCTACACCGGGAACGATCGTGGCCAACGGCGCCAGCACGCTGTCCGCGGGTCCGCTGCGCGCGGACTCGCTTGATCCAAACATGGTCCCAGATTTGACGGTCGTCGTACCGACACGCAACGAGCGCGACAACATCGCGCCGCTGCTGCGTCGCCTGGAACGGGTCCGCCCGGAGCTCGACGTAGAGGTGCTGTTCGTGGACGACAGCACCGACGAGACTCCCGAGGTGATCGAGATCGAGGCCCGCCGTTCGTCGCGGCGTGTGGCGGTCATCCACCGGTCTGGGGGCGAGCGTGCGGGCGGATTGGGGGGAGCCGTCCAGGCGGGGATGGTGGCGGCGCGGGGCAGGCTGGTATGCGTGATGGACGCCGATCTGCAGCATCCGCCTGAGCTGCTGGGGGCTCTCCTCGATGCCGGCCAAGGCCCGGATGTCGATGTTGTCGTGGCGAGTCGTTATTGCGAGCGCGGGGAGGTGGGCGAGTTTTCGACGCTCCGCACCCTCCTGTCGCGCGCGTCGGCGCGGGCGGCCAAGTTGCTCTTCCCGCGCCGGCTGCGCGCGGTCAGCGACCCGATGAGCGGTTACTTTCTCATCCGGCGCTCGAGCCTTGACGTTGTGGCGCTGAGGCCGCGGGGATTCAAGATCCTGCTGGAGATCCTCGTCTCCGGGCACACCTTCACAGTGGCCGAGGTCCCATTCCGCTTTGGCGAGCGGCGTGCCGGGGACAGCAAGGCGTCGGTTCGAGAGGGGCTGAGATATCTGCGTCGCCTGATCGAGCTTCGGACGCTGGGGCAACCGCGGCGTTTCGCTGGGGTTGCCGGGGTCGGAGCTCTGGGCGTCGCGTGAACACTGGCGTCCTCGACCCCCTGTGCCGCACCGCCGGCCTCTGGTTCGTGACCGCGAGCATCGTGGCCACTCAGGTGGCGATCCTGTTCAACTATGGGATGACAGAGCGGTTTGTCTTTCGCGGCCGGGAAAGCGCCCGGACACCATTCTCTCGGCTGGTCGGGTACGTGCTGGCCAACAACGCGTCCTTGCTGCTCAGCGCGCCGTTGCTGATCGTGCTCGTATCTGCGCTGGGTCTGGGCGTTTCTGTGGCGAACGTCATCTCGCTGGCGTTGCTCGTGGTTGTGCGCTTTGTGGTCGCCGATAGGTACATCTGGGGGTCCAAGCGGATCGGCTGGGGCAAACGACGCAGAGCATTCGCGGCGTCGTGAACCTGGTCGCAATCGCGATCGGCGCCGCTTCGCTGGTGCTGTTTGGACACGCCCTGTTCTCGCTCTTCCTGATGCTGTATGCATGGGACGAGCCGGAGGGGCTGCGGCGGACAGCCGGTCCCGAGAGCTTCCTGGAGCCGCAGCTGAGCTTCAGCGTGCTTCTCCCCGCGAGAAACGAGGAGGAGGTCATCGGGGGCACGATCGCGAGGATCTGGGGCGCCGATTATCCGCAGGACCTCCTTGAGGTGATCGTCATCTGCCAGCGTGACGACCCCGGGACGATCACCGCCGTGGCGGCACAGATCGCGCGGCTCGGCTCGCCGCGCGTCCGACTCGCGGTGTACGAGGATCCGCCCTTCAACAAGCCGCGCGCGCTCACCGTCGGCTACGCCATGGCCTCCGGGGACGTCGTCACCATCTTTGACGCCGAGGACGATGTCCATCCCGACATCTTCAGCGTGATGAACACGGTGATGGTGAGCGAGGGGGTCGGTGTCGTGCAGGGTGGGGTGGCCCTGATGAATTTCCGAGACCACTGGTTCTCTGTCTTCAACTGCCTCGAGTACTTCTTCTACTTCAAGAGCCGGCTTCACTTCAACGCTCGCGTCGGCATGGTTCCACTGGGCGGGAACACCGTCTTTATCAAACGTGAGCTCATTGACCGCGTCCAGGGTTGGGACGTGGGGTGCTTGACCGAGGACGCCGACATCGGCATCCGCCTCAGCGCTCTGGGCGAACCAGTCCGGGTCGTGTACGACAGCCGTTGGGTGACCCGGGAAGAGACGCCACACTCTGTGCGGGCGCTGGTCAAGCAGCGGACGCGCTGGCATCAGGGGTTTCTGCAGATCCTGAAGAAGGGTGACTGGCGGCGCATCCCCGGCTGGTCGCGCAAGCTCCTCGCTTTGATGATCCTGGGCCAGCCAATTCTCGATGCGTCGCTCCTGTCACTGCTCGTGTTGATGCCCGCCGCGATCCTCCTCATCCACCTCCCGGTCTTGGCGGCTCTCCTGAGCCTGGCGCCGCTGTACGCCGTGTTCTTTCAGATGCTCGTCAGTATCGCCGGGATCATCGTGTTTGGACGCTCCTACGACGAGCGAGTCCCCTGGCGCCTCCTGGCGAGGATGCCGCTGACCTACCTGCCCTACCAATGGCTGCTCGCCTTCAGCGCGCTCCGGGCGACCGTCAGGCACCTGCGTGGTGAGAGCGAGTGGGAGAAGACCGCGCACACTGGCGCGCACCGCCGCGGGATCCCGTCGGCCCCCGGCTGGACCTCCGCGTCGCTCATGACCGCAGAGCCGGCTCACGCCGCCGCGCGCGAGGCTCAGACATGACCGCTGTTGCTGCGTTGGCTCCTCGAGCGGGAACGGGGCGTACCCGAGAACTGATTGTGCGCCTGCACCGCAACCGGTACTGGCTTGCGGCCCTCGTGCTGATCGCTGTCGTGATCGTGTCGCACGGGATCAACATGCTCCACTACCCCTACCTGGAAGATGACGAGGGAACCTACTTCTCCCAGGGGTGGGCGGTTTTTCATCTAGGCAGGCTGGCGCCGTACACATACTTCTATGACCACACGCCCATAGGGTGGATACAGATCGCAATCTGGCAGCTGGTGACCGCCGGGGCCCGCGCCGGCGACGCACTCAGTTCCGGGCGGGTGCTGATGCTGCTCTACCAGCTTGGATCGGCCTCGCTCGTGCTGGCGATCGGCCGCCGCGAATCAGGCAAGACGTGGGTGGGTCTCCTCGCCGGCCTTCTGTTCTCGCTGTCCACGTACGGGATCTTCTACCACCGACGCATCCTGCTCGACAACATCGCCACGTTCTGGCTGCTGCTCAGCCTCTACTGGCTCATGGGGCCAGTGACCCTCAAGCGCATCTGGCTGAGTGCGCTGGCTATGGGAATCGCGGTCCTGTCAAAGGAGGTCGCCGTCGCTGCCATTCCTGCGCTCGCGATACTCGCTGCGCGGCAATCGCCGAAGCCCAGCCGGCTGTTCGCAGTCTCGAGCTGGTTGGCCATCACCCTGGCCGTCTGCTCCATCTATCCGATGATCGCCGTCCTCAAGGGAGAGTTCTTCGCCGCCGGGTCGCTGCTGGGCGGACACCATCCGCACGTCAGCCTGCTGTGCTCGCTGGCCTGGCAAGCCTCCCGGTCATCAGACAGCGGCCTGCTCAGCCTGTCAAGCGGCTTCTGGCTAGCTGCGAAATCCTGGGCGCATGCCGAGCCGCTGCTCGTCATCGGTGGGACCGCGGCCGCCCTGATCTCCGCGACCGTCCTACGACGCCGACCGGTGATCTCAATGGTCGGTTGGACGATCCTGTGTCTCTGGCTCTTCCTCGGGAGGGGCGGCGTGGTCCTCGTGTTCTATGTCGTCCCATTGCTGCCCCTACTCGCACTCGCCCTCGCATTCCTCCTCCATGCGGCGGTCGACGCTACCCGCCACAGGCTCCCACCTCAAGCCGGGCGCGTCGCCGCGGGAACATTGATGACAGCAGCAGTCGTCGGTTGCGCCGCCCTCGCCGTTATCGCTTACGAGCGCTCCGGAACCCCACTCTGGAGCGGCCACCCGGTTGACGCACAAGTGGCCGCAGTGCGCTGGGTCCAACAACACGTGCCGCCCTCAAGTCGACTCGTCATCGACAACTACATGTGGACGGACCTGCACGCGCCGCCCGCCGGAGCGCAGCGCTTCCCCAACGCGCACTACTACTGGAAGGTAGGAAACGATCCAGGCATCCGCCGCGGCGTGTTCAAGGACAACTGGCGCAATGTCGACTACGTGATCACCACACCGCAGCTGATCAGCGACACCGAGCTCCAAGGCTTTCCGGTCGTCACGGAGGCGACGGAGCACTCCAAGCTGATGAGATCCTTCAACAGCGGCGGTTGGGAGATCGACATACGCCAGGTCCGGCCCGACGGCGCCGCTCGACT
>JBJMLD010000006.1:0-18583 GCA_045805545.1 Solirubrobacteraceae bacterium
GACCGACGCGTCACCGTCTCACCGCCCGACCGCCCCGGTCGCGAGGCAATCCTCAAGGTGCACACGCGCTCGGTCCCGCTGGCCGAGAACGTCGACCTCGGCGCGCTGGCCGCCTCGACGCCCGGAATGGTGGGCGCCGACCTGGCCAACCTCGTCAACGAGGCAGCGCTGCTGGCCGCGAAACGGGGCCACAGCAAGGTCTCGACCGAGGACTTCACCGATGCGCTCGAGCGGATCGTGCTCGGGGCCGAGCGCAAGGTGATGCTTAGCGAGGACGATCGGCGGCGGACCGCCTACCACGAGTCCGGTCACGCCATCGTCGGGATGCTCACGCCGGGCGCCGACCCGGTGCGCAAGGTGTCGATCATCCCGCGCGGTCAGGCTCTGGGCGTCACGTTCTCGGCTCCCGACGCCGACCGCTTCAACTTCGACGAGCGTCACCTACTGGCCCAGATCAAGGTCGCCCTGGGTGGGCGCGTGGCCGAGGAGACCGTGTTCGGCGACATCACGACGGGCGCCGAATCGGACATCCAGCAGCTGACGCGGATCGCGCGCAGCATGGTCGGGCGCTGGGGGATGAGCCGGGCGATCGGTCCGATCGCGGTACTTCCGATCGACGGCGTCAACTCGCTCCTACCGGGCGCGTCGGAGACCTCTGAGGCGACCCAGCGGATGGTCGACGACGAGGTCCGCCGGATCGTCGAGACCGCTCACCGCGAGGTCACCGAACTGCTGCGCGCGCACCGCGGCAACCTGGACGCGCTTGTCACCGCGTTACTCGATCGCGAGACGCTCGACGAGGTCGACGCCTACGCCGCGGCTGGGCTGACGCGAACCAAGGACGAGCCCGAGCCGACGCCGACCGTCGCGCACTAGTCGCGTGCTAGAGCGGCTGGCGGCCGGCGAACCCCGCCTCGGGGTAGTGCCAGAAGCCAATCTCAGCCTCGTCTAACAACCAGCACAGGTAGACCTCCTCGCCGTCGCGGATGGTCGGAAAGTCGACCAGGCCGCGTTCGACGTCGCGCACCACCACCTCGACCGCCTCGAGCTCGCCGACGGCACGGCTCAGCTCGACCAGCGGCCGTGCCACGTCGACTCCGGGGTACGACCCGCCGGCATGGACGTCGAGAGCCGCGATGGCTTCCGCGGCGCGCGAACCGAGCGCAGTCAGCGTCGCCTGCGCGTCGCGGATCCAGTTGACCCGCTCGGCCACCCAAGTGCGTGCCGCAGACGCTTGCTGGAGTGTGTAGTGGCGCTCGTGCTGCATCGCGTCACGTGATACCCGATCGCGCGCGTACGCGCCCCGCCGGGCACCACCGCGGCGGGGCGCGCGCGCCTTGGGGCTGTCGCTGAACCCTGGCTAGCTCTCTCTTGCCCGGAGATTGAGCGCCAGGCCGACGCCACCGAGGACCAGCCCTACCAGGACGAGCTTGAGCAGGTTCTCTCCTGTGAACGGAAGCTCGCCGGCCGTCGCCTCATTGATCGCGTGCTCGGCCGGGTTCTCACCGTTCTCGCCGCTCTGGGCACCGGCGTTTGCACCGCCGGTGTCCTCGCAGTTGCCCGTGTCATTGGCCGCAGTGCAGGTGTGGGTGTGCTCGCCTCCGACGGCACCGCCGTTTCCGCCGTTGCCACCGTTGCCGCCGGTGCCGTTTCCGCCTCCGTTGGCACCACCGTTACCGCCGCCGTTGCCGCTGCCGGTGACGTTGGGCGCCACGGCGTGCGACTCCGACGCCGACGTCACGGTCTTGAGCAGTGCCGTGCCGGCGGCCGGAAGGACGATTGCCGTCAGGGCTTCACGCACGCCGGATGGCGCGGCCGCCTCGATCGTGTTCTCGGCGTTACAGATCGCGGTGAGCAGGCCGGCCGCGGTGAGTGTCGAGTTCGGCGTGCCGTTGTCACAGCCCTGGGCCGGGACCGGTAGGCCCGTGCCGCCAAGGCCGATCACGCTCGAGGAGGCGTTCTGCGCCGGCGCCTGGCCGCTGCAGGCGGTCGAGCTTTCGCTCGACTTGGCCGCGCTCGCCACCGGACCGCCGGCGATGTTCACGTTGGCCACCGAGCTGTTGCCCGAGGCCGACTGGCAGCTCCCGATCGTCGAGATTGCGCTGTTGGCCTCTGCGATGCCGACATCGATGCCGTTCAGCCCGGCGATCGTCGCGTGGGCGAGCGAGAAGTGCGTGTTGGCGCTGTTTCCCGTGGCCGAGGTATCGGCGGCGAGCACGCTCAGGCAGGCGAGCTGCGCGCTGCCCGAGCAGACCTTGTCGAGCAGCCCGGTCTGGATGGCGTCGAGCGGTCCGGTGTTGGACTGACCCGGGATGGCGTCGACGCCGAGCACCTCGTGCCCGAGGAGGTCGAGGATCGTCGTATGGGCGTGATAGCTCCCACCGGTCGTCTGCTCGCTGCGCCCGCGCCCGAGCACCGTGACCTCGCCACCGCTCCCGTTCGGGTCGTATGGGTAGGGCACATTCGTGCTCGGCGACACGGCGACGCCGGCGACCGTGCCCTGGCCATGCGGGTTGGTGCCGTACATGGCGGGCGTGTTGGGCGACGAGTTCTCGGCGCGGCTCGCGCTCGGGGCTGAGGCGCGCGATACCGACGAGGAGCCACCGCCACCGCCACCACCGCCGCCGCCACCCGACGAAGACGCCGCCGGCTGCGGCGCGGGGGCCGGCGCCGGCGCCGGGCTCGACGCCTGCGGTGGGCTGATCACGCTCTGCACGACGTGCGTGACCTGGGGGACGGCGTTGAGCAGGCCGTTCACCGTGTCCCCGACCGGATCGTGGCCGTCACCGAGACTGGTGAGCGGCAGCGCCAGCAGAACCGTCACACCTGCAACGAACGCGGCCATACCGGACCGCAACGACCGACGCCGGCGCGCGGTGCAGCTGCGCGCACCCCCCGTCGGCTCCCCTACCTCGCTCCTAGACGCACGACGCGACACCGTCAACCTCCCCTGCTCGGATTAATCGCAGGCAGAGGTTCCCGCGCACCCCTGCCGTGCTGGTGCGGGGATTCTATGCCCGCTCGCGCCGATGTCGACTGCTGTTCTGGATTGAGCAGCTTTTGCGCCGCGATCCGACGTAAAGGCGAAGCTCAGTCACCGAGGCGCGTTATCCGCGCCAATGCCTCGTGGCACTCGACCACGCGCTGCTTGACCGGATCGCGGTCGTCGCGATCGTGCACGAGGTCCCAGGTCCGGTCGGCGATCTCGCGTGCGTTCTCCGGCGTCGCGCTCTCCCACAGGCGATCCACGAGCTTCAGCTCGAAGCTCTGAAGCTGGTCCGCCGGATCGCCCGGCTCCAGCCGCGGGAGCGGGTCCCCCGTCGCCTCTCGCCACATGCCGGTGGCGACCAGCAACCGATTGCGAAGCGTGATCGGGTCCATCGCCGCCATCATCCTAAACCGGGCGGATGGGCGCGTTCACACCCCCGGGTGCCCAGTGGCTGGCGCAGAAGGCCGTTACTCGGGCGGCTTGATCTGAGTGCGCAGGAAGGCGTCGAAGCCGCGTCCGCCCAGCACGCCGCGCACGGCCGGCAGCACCCGCGCCACCGCAGTGACCCGGTAGCGCGCCCGCGGATGGTCGGCGGTCAGAGCGCGGGTGATGGTGCGCGCCACGCGCTCCGGCGTCCCCGCCATGAAGCTCTCATCGGTCTCGGCGTCGGCCTTGGCCACCGCCGCGTGATAGCCGGCGTACGGGCCGTCGCCGGTCTGCGTCAGCGCCGCGTTGGCCGTTTCTGTGAACGCGCTCCGAATCGGCCCCGGCTCGATCACGATCACGTGCACGCCGAAGCCGCGCACCTCGAAGCGCAGTGCGTCGCTGATCGCCTCGATCGCGTACTTCGACGCCGCGTAGGCGCCGGCGCCCGGCATCGTCACGCGCCCGGCCACGGAGCTCAGGTTGACGATCCGCCCGGAGCCCGCCTGGCGCATCGCGGGCAATACGAGCTGGGCCAGCCGCAGCCCGCCGAACACGTTGGTCTCGAACTCCGTGCGAATGGCGTCGAGTGACTGCGTCTCGATCGCCCCGCTGACGGCGTAGCCGGCGTTGTTGACCAGCGACCCGACGGCGCCATGCTCGGCCTCGATCGCTGCCACCGCCGCCGCCATCGACACTTCGTCGAGCACGTCGAGGGCGAGCGCGCGACAGCCGGCGGCCTGAAGCTCGCTGAGCGATTCGAGACGACGGGCCGTGGCGTAGACGGTGTGGCCCTGCCCGGCCAGACGCTGCGCGGTGGCCCGCCCGATGCCGGACGAACAGCCCGTGATGAGGATCGCACCTGGGTCGCCCATCGCCGGCGCGAGACTATCCGATCACACCGCCGGCAGCTTGTGTTTGACGCTCAAGAGCGGCGCGAACAGATCGCCCTGCTCCTCCACGCGCGCCAGTACGTCATCGGTCTCGAAGCTGAGCAGCTCCGGATCTCCGGCGCTGCGGCAGCTCGCCACCTCGTCCCAGCTCACCGGGGTCGACACCGTCGGGCGCTCGCGCGCGCGGACCGAATACACGTTCACGGTTGTCTTGTGGTCGTCGTTCTGGCTCCAGTCGACGAGCACCTTGCCGGGCCGCAGCTTCTTGGTCATGCGTGAGACGACGAGCTCCGGCAGCCGCGCCTCGAGCAGCTCGGCCACCTTGCGCGCGAACGGCTTCGTGTGGCTGTAGTCGGTCTCGGTGTTGAGCGGCACATACATCTGCATGCCCTTCGAACCCGAGGTCTTGATCACGCTCTCCATCCCGAGCTGCTCGAACAGCCCGTGCAGGACCAGCGCGACCTCACAACACTCGACGATCCCGGCCGGCGGACCCGGGTCCAGATCGAACACGAGCATCGTCGGACGTTGCGGGTCCGGGGCGAGCGAGAGCGAGGTGTGCAGTTCGATGTCGGCCAGGTTGGCCAGCCAGATCAGCGTCGCGCGATCCTGGGCCAGCGTGTAGTTGATGTCGCCGATCTTCACCGTCTGCACCCACTCCGGGCGGTGTGAGGGCGACTGCTTCTCATAGAAGTACTGCGCCGTGACCCCGTTCGGGTAGCGCTTGAGCGTGAGCGGCCGGTCGCGCAGATGCGGGACGACGGCGGGCGCGATCTGCGCGTAGTAGGTGATCAGGTCGCCCTTCGTGAACCCGGTCTCCGGGTAGAGGACCTTGTCCCAGTTGGTGATCTTGAGGCGCCGGCCGTCGGCCACGACGGCGAGCGCCCCGTCCGGGAGTCGCTCGACTTCCTCGAAGATCGCCTCCGGCCCCTCGGCGGCCTCGTCGACGACCTGGCGGGGGGACTTGTCCTCGCGCAGGCCCTTGAACGAAGGCGCGCGCATGATCTTCTCCGACGTCCACTCGCGGATCTCGATCTCGGCCACCAGGCACGGCTCGACGAAGACGGTCTCGCGCGGGAGCTTGGCCGGGCATTTCGTGAACGGATTGGAATCCCGCACGAGCGGCCGCAGCCGCTCGGCCAACATGTCGAGCGTCTTCTCGGTGAATCCGGTGCCGACGCGCCCGGCGTAGACGAACTCCCGATCCTCGTAGTAGCCCATCAGCAGCGCTCCGATGCGCTCCTTGCGCCGCCCCTCACCCGGCACCCAGCCGCCGATCACGAGCTCCTGACGAAACGTGTTCTTGACCTTGATCCAGGCGCCGGCGCGCCGACCGGGCTCATACGTCGAGTCGAGCCGCTTGGCCACGACGCCCTCTAGACCCTGCGCCCCGGTCGCCTCGAGCAGCCGCTTGCCGTCGCCGCGGTGCGCCGCCGGCACGCGCCAGGCCGGGCCGCCCAGCTGCAAGGCCTCCAGGCGCTCGCGCCGCTCGGTGTACGGGCGCTCCATCAGCGAGTGGCCGTCCAGGTAGAGGAGGTCGAAGATCGCGTACACGACGGGAGTGCTGGCGCTGAGCCGGCGGATGGCCGACGGGGAAGTCACGTGCATCCGGTGCTGGAGGCGGCCAAAGCTCGGCCGCCCATCCTCGTCGAAGGCGACTATCTCCCCGTCGAACACGGCTTCGTGCATACCGAGGTCGCGCAGCAGCCCCCGCACCTCCGGGTAGGCGTCGGTGATCTCGCGCAGGTTGCGGCTCTCCAGGCGGAGTCGACCCGGCTGGACATAGCCGATCGCACGCACCCCGTCCCACTTGATCTCGTAGGAGAAGCGGGACTCCAGGCGCGCGGGGGGCAGCTCGCCCGCCCGCGCGAGCATTGGCAGCACCCGGTCCGGGAACGGCTCGCGCTCGGGATCCTCGGGCGGATCCATCCGGTGGATCATCCAGTCGTTGCCCTCGCGCCCGATCGGGAACAGCCCATAGCGCCCGTTCAGCCGCTCGCCGTGGAAGCTGATCTCGACCTTGCGGTCCTCCCATTTGTGCAGGTCGTAGGTCCCGCTGTCCCAGATCCGCATCGTGCCGCCGCCGTACTCGCCCTTCGGTATGTCGCCTTCGAAGTCCAGGTACTCGAGCGGGTGGTCCTCGGTGTGCACGGCCAAGCGGTTCTCGCTCGGGTCGGGCGGGATCCCGTTGGGGATCGCCCAGGAGGCGAGTACGCCCTCGTGCTCCAGCCGCAGGTCCCAGTGCAGGCGCGTCGCGTGATGCTCCTGAACCACGAAGCGGGCTCGCCCGTCGGGGCCGTCGCCGTCATGCGCGGGTCCTCCGGCCGGCTCGGCGGTCTTCTTGAAGTCGCGCTTGCGCTGGTAGGTGTCGAGTTTCGGCTTCGGCACGCTCATTGATTCTGACGGGAGGCGAGCGTACGATCCGCCTCGTGGGGATAGGACGTCCTTGGAAGGCGGTCCTGCTGGTGACGATTGGCGCAGCGGGTGGTGCCGCTGCGCTGGCGGTCGCGAGCGTGCCGGATCCGAGTGGCGTGATTCACGCGTGCGTTGCCACGACAGCGTCGAACGGCAGACCGACGACGACGACGGGGGCGAACTTGCGGATCATCGATCCGAGCGCTGGACAGTCCTGCACCAACGCAGCCGGCGCGGCCCCCGCCGAAGCGTCGATCGCCTGGAACACCGCCGGCCCGCCCGGCGCTCCAGGCGCCGCCGGCGCCCCCGGCCGCTCGGTCACGATCGCCGGCGGTAACACGTTCACTATCTCCGGCGGTCAGGTCATCACGGTCGGCAAGGCCCCTGGCGTCACGATCAACCCGCCGGCCTTCGGTGGCAAGGCCGTCGCCACGCTTACGCTGAGCGGCAACATCAGTCTCACGACGAACGTCCTCAGCTTCAGCCTGGCCACCAGCCACGGCGCCGGCAAGGTCAAGTTCAACGAGTTCCAGATCACGCGCACCACCGACAAGGCTTCGCCGAAGCTGGCCCTGGCCTGCGCCACTGGGACGCACATCAAGAAGGCGGTGCTCACCGTCCGCAAAGGCAAGGCCTTCGTCACCTACACCCTGACCGACTCCGTGATCTCGTCGCTGCAGAGCGGCACCCACGGCCGCGGAGACCAGCCCGTGGAAAGCCTCTCGTTCAACTACGCGAAGATCAACATCGAGTACACCCCGCACTAGCTGCAAGGCCTTCTTCACCAACTTTTACGTGCAAGCGCGATGATTTCTGCCCAATGGCGCGCGTACTTGTAGTTGACGACGAACCCGCCGTGCGCCGCGCGCTCGAGCGGGCACTCAGGCTGGAGAACTATGACGTCGAGCTCGCCTCCGATGGCGAGGAGGCGCTCGATGCACTGGCCACGCGACCGGCCGACGTGGTCATCCTCGACATCCTGATGCCGCGCCTTGACGGTCTCGAGGTGGCCCGGCGGCTGCGCCAGTCCGGCGACCGCACGCCGATCCTGATGCTGACCGCGCGCGACGGGGTCGACGATCGCGTCACCGGTCTCGATGTCGGCGCCGACGACTATCTGGTCAAGCCGTTCGCGCTGCGCGAGCTGCAAGCCCGCCTGCGCGCGCTGCTGCGCCGCTCCGGCGATGGCGCCGGCGAGGGCGAGGTGCTCCGTTACGCCGACCTCGAGCTCGACCCGATCGCTCACGAGGTCCGCCGTGGAGATCGGCTGATCGAGCTGTCCAAGACCGAGTTCCTGCTGCTGGAGCTGTTCATGCGCCACCCGCGCCAGGTCCTCACCCGCTCGACGATCTTCGAGAACGTCTGGGGATACGACTTCGGCCCGACCTCGAACGCGCTCGGCGTCTACATGGGCTACCTGCGCCGCAAGACGGAGGAAGGCGGAGAGCCCCGGCTCCTGCACACGGTCAGGGGCATCGGCTACGTACTTCGGGACTAACGGTTAAATGCCGTTGCGCCGGAGACTCGCGATCGTGGCCGCGGCGGCCGTCGCCGTGGCCGTCCTGATCGCCGCGATCGTCTGTTACGCCGTCGTTCGCAACCAGTTGCTCGGCCAGGTTGATGGCGCGCTGCGGGCCCAGGCCGTCGCAGTCGAGCACGAAGGCGGCCTCGCGCTGCGCGGCGGCGATTTCCCGGGTCTGCCGGCCAACGCCGGCGGCCCGGCCCCGTACGTCCGCGTCGTCCTCGGCGACGGCAGCGCGTACACGATGCGGGGCGACATCACGCTTCCGATCGACTCGCACGCCCGGCGCATCGCGGCCGGCGAAGACGCGGTCTACCTCGGTGACGTCTACGCCGGCAGCAGCCATCTGCGGGTGATCACCTTCCCCGTCGTGCTCTCCGCGCAGCCGGTTGGACCGGAGCAGCCCGCCGCCGTGCAGCTGGCGCGCCCCCTGGCCGGAATCGACCACATCCTGGCCCACCTGCGGGTGTTCCTCGTGCTGCTGTGCATCGCCGGCATCGCGGTGGCCGCGGCGCTCGGGCGCCTGGCAGCGCGTCGGGTGCTGGCGCCGCTGGCCGAGGTGACCGAGACCGCGGTGGAGATCGGCGAGACCGACGACCTCTCCCGGCGGCTGAGGATCCACGCCGACGACGAGGTGGGTCAGCTGGCCATGCGCTTCAACCAGATGCTCCAGCGGCTCGAGCACTCGCGCGAGGCCCTCGACGAGTCTGTCCGTTCGCAGCGCCAACTCGTGGCCGACGCGTCGCACGAGCTGCGCACCCCGGTGACCAGCTTGCGCACCAACATCGAGGTCCTCCTCGCCGGTGGTCAGCTGAGCGATGAGGACCGGCGGCGGCTCCTGTCCGATGTGGTCGAGCAGAGCGAGGAGCTGAGCGGCCTGGTCGGCGATCTGATCGAGCTGGCCCGTGGCGATCTGCCGCCGGGCTCACTCGAGGAGACCCGGCTCGACCGGATCGTCGAGGAATCGCTCGCCCGCGCGCGGCGTAACTACTCGCACGTTGAGTTCCGCGCCTCGCTTCAGCCCGTCGTCGTGGCGGGCGTGCCCGAGCGACTCGGCCGCGCGGTCAACAACCTGCTCGACAACGCAGCGCGGCACTCCCCGCCGGGAGGAGCCGTCGACGTGCTGGTCGACACAACAGGCATCCGTGTCCGCGACCACGGGACGGGCATCGACGAGGCCGACCTGCCGCTCGTGTTCGATCGCTTCTTCCGAGGCGCCAACACGCGCGGCCAGCAGGGCAGTGGCCTCGGCCTGGCCATCGTGCGTCAGGTCGCCCAGCAACACGGGGGGTCGGTCGGTGCCTCCAACGCGGCCGACGGCGGCGCGGTCTTCAGCATCCATCTGCCGACGGCCGACGAGGAGGATCCGACCGACGAGGCCGACGAACGCCCGGACGCGAATGCCGAGGCTACGGCGCCGGCGGCCGAGCTAGACGCGCCTGCCGCGCGACCATGAACCGCTTGCGCAGCTGCCAGAACAAGAGCGCGTAGACCGGCACGGCGATCACGGCCAGTAGTGGCCCGCGGTCGCGCTTGTCGCCGATCAGGCTGAGCACGCCGATGCCCAGCGCGACGGCCGGGATTGCGGCCAGCAGCGTGGTATGCGAGCGGTAACCGGAGAAGTGCTCGCGCGCCGTGACCTCGAGCACGCCGAGCGTGGTCACGACCAACCCGGCCACAAGCACGGGCGTGCCGCCGCGGATCAGCCACACGATCATCGCCACGAGCCCGGCGAAGATCGCGATCTCGGATACCGGGACGCCATCGAAGAGACCGGGTGGGCGCTCGCCCACCACTCCCAGCTGACGCTGGGAGCGGCGCCGGTCGCGCTCGGCCACGACGCGCTGCTCGGCCTTCTGCTCGGACTTGACCTCGCGTCGCTGTGAGGGCACCGAGCGCGGGGCGCCGGCCGGCCGCGATCGCTTACGCGAGCGGCGCCTTGACTTTTGCGAGGCCACGGTGTGGGCAGGATAGTCAGCGGTGATGGCCGCGGCCTCTGTTTCATTAGAGTTGCTCGGATGAGCGCGCAGAAGCCGCTCGAGCTGATCCTGGCGCGGAACCTGCTCTCGAGCATCGCCACGCCCGCCTTTCTGGTCGGCGATCAGGGAGCGCTCCTGTTTTTCAACGACGCCGCGGCGGCCATGCTGGGCAAGCGGTTTGAGGAGACAGGCACGCTGAGCGCGGACGAGTGGACGGGCGAATTCGGCCCGTTCGGCCCCGACGAAGAGCCGATCCCGTACGACGAGATTCCGGCCACCGTCGCCGTCCGCGCCGCCCGACCATTCCACGGGAATTTCCGGATCTGCGCCGCCGGCGGCCAGCGCCAGGACGTCGCCGCGAGCGCGATTCCGATAGTCGGGCCGGGCGGCTCGAGCGGCGCGATCGTAATCTTCTGGCCTGTAGACGAAGACGAGCAGGGAGAGGGAGAAGCGGCATGAGGCTCAAGATTTGGGGAGCGCGGGGATCGATCCCGGCGCCCGGTCCGGAAACCATGCGCTACGGCGGCAACACCTCGTGCGTCGAGGTCACGCTGTCCGATGGCAGCACACTGATCCTCGATGCCGGCACGGGGATCCGCAACATGGGGCTCTCGCTGCCGCGGGTCGAGCAGCCGATCCACATCCTGCTAACCCACTTGCATCTCGACCACATTCAGGGGCTGATGTTCTTCGCGCCGGCCTTCCGCCCCGAATCGGAGATCGTCATCTGGGGACCAGCCTCGCCCGAGGCCTCGCTGCGCGACCGCGTGGCCCGTTACATCTCGGCGCCGTTGGCGCCGGTCGAGGTACGCGAGCTCCCCTCGCTGGTCTCCTTCCGCGAGGCCGACACGGTTGAGTGGGAGATCGGGCCGGCCCGGATCCAGGCCCAGGCGGTCAACCATCGCGGGCCGACGCTCGGCTACCGGATCGACGACGCCGGCACATCGCTCTGCTACATCCCCGATCACGAGCCCGGCCTCGGTGCCCCGCTGGGCGAGCTCGACGACGACTGGATCTCGGGCTTCGAGCTGGCGCGCGGCGCCTCGATGCTGATCCACGACTGCCAGTACACCGACCAGGAGTACCAGTCGCACATCGGTTGGGGCCACTCGCCCCTGTCCGACGCGCTCTGCTTCGCTAACCGGGTCTCGGCGCAGCGTGTCCTGCTCTTCCACCACGACCCGTTGCATTCCGACGACTTCCTCGACGACGTGTGCGGCGAGGTCGACCGGCGCTGGCAGGACCTTGGTGGCGAGGCTGACCGGATCGAGCTGGCCACGGAGCGCCAGGAGATCGCGCTCGCCGATCAAGCCGCGCCCGCTGTCTGACCGCCGCCGCCGGCGGGTCATCGCCGGCGCGTGCCTGGCCGGGCTGGCCGGCATGCTCGTCACCTGTGGCGGGACGGCGAAAGCTCCACGGACGGCGTCGCTTCCCCCCGACTACGTTCCGCTCCCGGCCGGCCAGGGCGCTCGCTACCACCTGCCGGCCATCTCCCCCGCAGTCGCCGCGCGCCGCCCGATCGCCGGCCTCGCCTGTCGACAGCGCGGCGGTCGGCCCAGCTACGCGATCCACCTGGAGCTCTACGCCAACCACCGCGTCCTCCCGGTGCCGGCCGGGATCGGCATCGCTCCGCCTCAGCAGCGGCAGGGCGCCTACGTGCGCGCGGGCGCGTGCGTGTATGCGATCAGGACCTACGAACCGACCGGCGTCGTGGTGGTCACGCCGGGGCCGGCGGCTACGCTCGGGACGCTGTTCGCGGTCTGGGGGCAGCCGCTCACCGGCCGCCGGCTGGGCGGCTTCGGCGGGCCCGTGCGCGCGTTCCTCGGCGGCCGCCCTTGGCGCGGCTCGCCGGCCGGGATTCCCCTGGCCCGGCACGCCGAGATCGTGCTCGACGTGGGCCGGCCGGTCCCGCCCCACCGAAGCTACCTGTTCCCGCCCGGGCTCTAATCTCCGTCGAGATGTCACGACGACTGCTCGCGCCGGCCATCGCCCTGCTGCTCGCGGCGAGCGCGATCACGGCGCTCCTCCCGGCCGGCGCCCTCGCCGACGGCGACCCGGCCAGCGACGTGCTGCTCGGCGAGAACGTCTTCTATCCCTACTCGCCGCCGGTCACCGCGGCCACCCAGAAAACGCTCAACGCGGCCACTGCCGCGGCGAAGAAGTCGGGCTTCCCGCTCAAGGTGGCGCTCATCGCCTCGCCGGTCGACCTGGGAGTCATCCCCGACCTGTTCAGCAAGCCCCAGAAGTACGCCGACTTTCTCGATCAGGAGATCAGCTTCCGAGCCAAGCAGCCGCTGCTCGTCGTGATGTCGAGCGGCTACGGCGTCCAGGGCCTGACGCCCAAGGCCAAGGCAGCGCTGGCCACGATCCCGCCGCCGGCCGGCAAGCAGTCAGAGCAGCTGGCCAAGGCGGCCATCACAGCCGTGAGCAAGCTCGCAACAGCATCCGGGCATCCGCTCGGCGACGTCTCCGGCGTTCCCGGCTCCAAGTCCGGCGGCTCGTCCGTGACCACGGTGATCATCATCGTGCTCGTGGCCGCCGCCCTGGCCACGGCGGCCGCGCTGGCGCTGATCACCGTACGCCGACGGCGCGAAGAGGCCGGCGCGGCATAGGCCCTAGGCGAGCGCGGGACCGAAAGCGCCTGCTACTCCCAGCGCGAGCGCGCGGCCCGCAGCTCACGAAGCTCGGAGATCCCGTGCGCATCCGCGGCGGCGCGCGAATCGCCGTCGCCCACCACCCCCGGAAGCGAGCGCACGGGCAGCGGCGTCTCGAGCACCCCGCCCGCGCCATCTGGCGTCAGGCGCGCCACCGCGGCCCCCGTCCGCGACGCCACGCACGCGACCAAGTCGGCGCCGTCGTAGACCAGCGCCGCCCCGTCGTCGGCGGCGTATCCCGGCGGGAGCTCACCGCCGGCTACGGCGGCGCGGAACACCGGCAGCCGCTCGGGCTCGCTGTCGCGGTGCACGCTGAGGCTGCCGCTCAGCAGCCCCAGACCCGGGACCACATCGGGCTGGCCACCGCTCTTGCTCACCCCACCCTCGAACCAGCACATCGCGCCGGCGCTCAGGCCGGCGAGCACGACGCCGGCGTTCCAGGCGTCACGCATGGCGCCGTCGATCCCATGCTCGCGCCAGATCGCGAGCATGTTGCGCATCGAGCCGCCGCCGACGTAGATCGCGTCCTGGGCCAGCAGGTGCGCCACCGGGTCGAGGCGCTCGTGCGCGAGGTGAAACAGCGACAGGCTGCTCGGCTGACAAGGCCAGCTGTCGAAGCGCTCGTGGAACCGTATGAGCTGATCGCTGGCGTCGCCGCTGGCCGTGGGCAGAAAGCAGATCTTGGGCAGCGGCTTGCCGGTCAGCGTGAGCACGTGGCGATCGAGTGCAGGCGAGGGATCGCCCATCGTGAAGCCGCCACCACCCATCGCGAGGATCTGGCGGCGGTCCGGACCGGGCTCGCGCCGGCCCGGAAGACTCACGCGGCGAGTGGCTCAGCGGGCGCGCCGGCTGGAGCGGAGCCGGCGCGGGCCGGAGCCCCGAGGTACCTGACCTCCAAAGCGCGCTCACTCACGGCACCCTCCCCGTCCGCCGAGACGAAGCCGGCGCATGCGCCGGGGCGCGAGGCGACGGCCTCGGAGAGCTCGGTGCCGATGAAGTGCAGCGCCGCCGCATCACCGACGCCGTAGCCGGGCCGGATCCCGTTCGCGATCGCATGGACGAACGCGTCGCGGCGGCCAGGTTCCTCGTCGTAGTGAACGGCGTTGCTCCAGGGCAGGAATCCTAGGCCCTGGACGTGGCGGGCGGGGCCGGCGTGAAAGCCGCTGACTGCGTCGGTGAACCAGCACAGCGAGCCCGCCGAGCCGCCGCACATGACGACGCCGGCCTGCCAGGCGTCGCGCAGAACCTCGTCGAGCCCGTGGGCGCGCCACGTGCCGAGTAAAGAGATCAGGCTGCCCCCGCCGACGTAGACGAGGTCCTGGGAGAGCAGGTGCGCGCGCGGGTCGCCGACGCCGGTCTCGCGCCGGAACAGCGAGATGTGCGAGGGCTCGCAGCGGCTGGCTGGGAACGCCCGGTAGAAGCGGACGACGTAGTGGTCGGCGTCGCCGCTGGCCGTCGGCAAAAAGCAAACGCGCGGGCGCTCCACCCCGGTCAGCGACAGGACATGGTCGTCGAGCAGGGTGTTCCCCCACTCCATCGAAAACCCACCTCCTCCGAACGCCACGATCTGGGGCGGCCGTACCCGCATGCCGGGGAAGCTACGGCCGCGCCGGCGCGCGGTCACTGGCCCGATGTCCAAACTGGACTGGTGCGAGCGCTCCATGCACTACGTTTCGGCGGCGGCTATGGGCGGGATCGACCGAATCACGTCTGGCATCCGGGAGGCTGTGGCGGAGCTGGCCAGTCCAGGCGAGCGCCGGCTCCCCGGGGCTGAGCTCGCGCGCGTCGGGCGCGTGGCCATCACGCTGACGATCGTGGCCACCAACCTGATCGGCGCCGGCGCCGTCCTGGCGATCGCGTTCTTGGTCGTGCCGACGCCGCCACTGGACGACCCCGGACACGTGGAGCTCGTCAACCTGATCGCGTTCGCCGTGTACGTCGCGCTCGCCTTCCCGATCGGCGTTGCAGTCGGCACGCGCGGGATGCTCCGCCTGCGCAAATGGCTGATGGAGGATCGGCCGGCCACGCCGGAAGAGGTGCGAACGATTCTTCGCTCACCGGCCCGCCTGTTCGTCGTCCAGGTCGCGTTGTGGTTCGTGGCCGCGATCGTGTTCGGGATCATCAACGCCACGTTCTCCGGTGCGCTCGCCGTGCGCGTCGTGATCACGGTGGTGATCACCGGCCTCGTCACAGCCGCGTCGGCCTACCTGCTCACCGAGCTGCTCCTGCGCCCGGCCGCCGCGCGCGCTCTGGATCACGGCGCGCCGGAGCGGCTCGTCGTCCCCGGCGTCGCCACGCGCGCCGTGCTCGCCTGGTTGGGCGGCACCGGACTGCCGCTGGCCGGCGTGGTGGCGATCGGGATCCTCGGCCTGGCCGCCGACAGCAGCATCACGGTCAAGCGCCTCGCGGTCGTCATGGTCGCGCTCGGCGGCGTTGGGATCCTGGTCGGACTGAACGCGGTCACGCTGGCCGCCCGGGCGACCGCCGACCCGGTCGACTCGGTGCGCCGGGCGCTGGCCCGCGTGCAGAAGGGCGAGCTCGACGTGCGTGTCCCCGTTTACGACGGCACCCAGATCGGTCAGCTCCAACTCGGCTTCAACGCAATGGTCGAGGGTCTGGCCGAGCGGGAGAAGATTCGCGACGCGTTCGGTGCCTACGTCGACCCGGACGTGGCCGAGCACATCCTCAAGGAGGGGACCAACCTCGCCGGTGAAGAGGTCGAGGTCACGATCATGTTTCTCGACATCCGCGACTTCACGGCGTTCGCCGAGGAGACGCCGGCCGACAAGGTCGTGGCGGCGATCAACGACCTGTTCGAGCAGATCGTCCCGATCATCCACGACTGCGGCGGGCATGTGGACAAGTTCGTCGGGGACGGACTGCTCGCCGTGTTCGGGGCGCCGCGGCGCCGCGAGGACCATGCCGACCGCGCGCTCAAGGCCGCGCTTGGCATCGGCGAGCGCGTCAACTCGAGCGAGGGACTGAAACTGGGCATCGGGCTCAACTCGGGCATGGTGGTGGCCGGCAACGTCGGCGGCGCGGGCCGGCTCGAGTTCAGCGTGATTGGCGATCCCGTCAACGTGGCCGCGCGGGTCGAGGCAGCCACGCGGGAGACCGGCGACACGATTCTGCTCACCGAGCGCACGCGCGATCTGCTGGCCGACTCCCATCCCGAGCTGGCCGAGCGGAGCGGGATCGAGCTCAAGGGTAAGCGCGAGACGGTGAAGGTCTACGCGCCCGATGACTGAGGCGCCGCTCCGAGGTCGTTGCCCCAGCGTGGGCGGAACTGGATGCTGATCCGTGCGCCGAGGCACCGCGTGGTCTTGGGGATCGCGTGCTGCCATGTTCGCTGGCAACTCCCGCCCATCACGAGCAGATCCCCGTGCCCGACAGGCACGCGCAACCCACGACCGCCCGACTTCGGCCGCAGTGCGAACGGACGGGTAGCGCCGAGCGAGACGATCGCCACCATCGTGTCGCGCGGGCTCTCGCGGGCGATGCGGTCACCGTGCCAGGCGACACTGTCGCTGCCATCGCGATACAGGCAGAGCCCGGCACTAACGAACGGCTCGCCCAGCTCCTCACCGTAATGCGCGTTCAGCGCCGAGCGGGCCTGGTCGAGCACGGGATGGGGTAGCGCCTCCCCCTGCACATAGCGGGCGAGCAGCCGCGGGATCCGGACTGTGCTGTCGTACATGTGCATCCGCTCCTCATGCCACGGCACGGTGCTGGCCAGCGCGTCGAACAGCTCGTCGGCCGCGGTGACAAAGCCAGGCCGCACGTCGAGCCAGGCGCCGTCGGACAGCCACCGGCGCTCCAGGGCCGCGCCGAGCTCGGCGAGACCCAGCTCGCCCGAGGAGCTGAAAAGCGAGGGTTGGCTGACAAACGACACGGCATGAAGTCTACTCGGGGGACCCGGAACATACGTTCGTACCCGAGGGCGGTCATGCGCCGCGTCGGTTTCGGCCCTCAGATCACTGTCGCTCGGGGCTCAGCCACTCATGCCGCCGTCGATCGACAGCGTGTGCGACGTCACCATCGCGCTCTCGTCGGCGGCAAGGTAAAGCATGCCGTGGGCGACCTCGTCGGTGGTCGAGTGACGCCCGAGCGGGATCATCGCGTCGAAGGCCTTGGCCGCCTCGTCCCGGGGCAGATCCGTCGCGCGCATCTCGATGTCGTCCTGGAAGGGGGTTGAGGTCGGACCCGGGTGGATCGTGTTCACCCTGATGCGCCTGGGCGCGAGCTCCTTGGCGGCAGTCCGCATCAGCCCGACCTGAGCATGCTTGGCAGCGACGTATGCCGACACACCTGGCGGGCCGATCAGACCAACCACGCTCGAGGTGATGATCACGCTCCCGCCGTCGGGGATATGCGGGATGGTGTGTTTGAGGACGTGAAAGGCGCCGAGAACATGTACCGCCAGCGTGCGCGAGAACACCTCGGACGGATAGTCGGCAATCTGTGCGACTGCGCCGCTGATGCCGGCGTTGCTGACCACTACATCGAATCGTCCATATCGTTCGACGCCGGCCGCCACCGCGCGCCGGACGGCGTCCTCGTCGGTGACATCGGCGACGGAAGACTGAGCCTTGGCCGGGCCGAGCTCCTCAGCGGCAGCGGACAGTTTGGTCTCGTCGATGCCGACGAGGTGCACGCTCGCGCCCTCGGACACGAACAGCCGCGCCGTCGCGAATCCAATTCCGCTCTCCCCGCCCGTGATGAGGGCGACCTTGTCCTGCAGTCGGGGCATGCTCAGTTTTCTCGCTCTCGACTATCTGGCCTAGTGCTTTGAGCGTTTGACGCGTTCGCAGCCCTTGACCTTGTCGGCGTGGTCGACGATCGCCAGGTCATGCTTGCCAGGGCCGCAGTCGACCGCATCTTTCCGACCGTTGCGGGCGTTGATGACGTCGTCGCCGGGACCGCCGAGGTAAGAGTTGATGCCAGGTCCGCCGGTCAGAGTGTCGTTGCCGGGGCCGCCCGCGAGCCTGTCGTTGCCGGCGCCACCGAGCAGCTTGTCGTTGCCCGGGCCGCCGTCGAGGCTGTCGTTGCCACCCTCGCCGTAGAGCGTGTCGTCTCCGTCACCGCCGACGAGCGTGTCATTGCCGTCCTTGCGCCCACCGTTCGACTTCACGTTGCAAGCGTCGCCGAACAGCGTGTCGTTGCCGCCGGCACCGCTTAGCCGATCGTTTCCGAGCAGTCCGCAGAGCTCGTTACGACCGGAATCGCCGACGAGGTTGTCGCGGTGGACTGTCCCGGTAGTGAGGAGGTTGACGGTGGCGGGACAGCCGTTGCGCGGTGTGCGTCGCGCAGTGGCATCGGACTGGCTCGGGCACGCGTCGCTCACATCGGCGATGCCGTCGCCGTCGCTGTCGCGTGGCTTTGGCGGCGATGGACAGCCGTTGCGTGGGTTTTGCAGCGCTCCGAGGTCGGACTGGGTCGGGCACGCGTCATGAGTGTCGATCAGGCCGTCGCCGTCGGTGTCCGGCACGAACTCGAAGGCGCCGGCATCCGGGGCGGAGCCGATTACCGGCCGTGCCTCGTGCCCGAGGTCGTACACGTACTGTTCGGTCGCTGCCGGTGAAACCGTCGCGCCCGCGTCGCGGCAGGGCGAGCTCGCACTCAGGTGGTAGTCGAAACTGGCCGGCGCGACGAACTGTGGATTCGCCGGCTGGCAGTTGTGCGTCAGGCTCGCGCTGACTTGGTCGACA
>JBJMLD010000007.1:0-29780 GCA_045805545.1 Solirubrobacteraceae bacterium
GCCCTCGCCGAGTGGGTCCTCCTCGCTCTGATTCGGGCCGGCGACGAATCCGTCCGCCGAGATCGAGATGTGACACCTGAGCTTGCTCATCGTTCCTCCTCAGTGGTTCGGTACTCGGGGCCCAAGGTCAGTCGTAGTAGCGGCGGGCGCTCGAGCCGACGCGAGACACGTCGGTTCCATAGACATGGATCGAGATCGCGGTCTCGTCGCCCGTGTTGTGCACACGGTGGATGTCGCCGGGAGGCGCGAAGCCGCTGACGTCGCCGACGTGGTTATCGCTCTCGCCGACCACGTTGAGGTCGGCGTCGAAGAGCTCCTCGTGCTCGACGCCCTGGATGACGCCGAGTACGCACCAGGTGACGTGGTCGTGGATCCTTGTGATTTGCCCGGGTCGCCAGACAAGCGCGACGATCGAGAACGATCCGTCCGGCTCGACGTACAGGGTGTGAGCGGAGTAGTCGTCGGGTGAGCCAAGCCGCTGCTCGGCGGTCAGCACGTCCGGGGTGGGCAGGTGCTCGCGCAGCTGGCGGGTGACGAGCTGCGCCGTCTTGGCCCAGTCGGTATGGCGCTCAACGGCGGCTTGGATACCCGCGATCAGTGGGCTTAGCTGGCTGGTGGGAATTTGGGTCGCGGTGGTCATGCCTTCAGCTTGCGCGATCCCGGCTCATACGTCTAATGCCAACTTTCGGTCTGACTCATAGATAGAGTTGATGCATGCTTGACGTCAACCGGCTGCGTGTCATCGACGCCGTCGCGCGCAACGGATCGGTGACCGCCGCCGCGAAGGAGCTGCACTACTCGCAGCCGTCGGTCACGCATCACCTCGCCCGGCTTGAGGCCGAGACGGGCGCGAAGCTGCTGCAGCGTGTCGGCCGCGGGATCCGACTGACCCCGGCTGGGCAGATGCTCGCCGACCGCGCCGGTGAGATCATCGGCCGAATCGATGCCGCCGGCGCCGAGCTATCTGCCCACGTGGGATTGAGCGCCGGCCGCGTGCGCCTCGCTTCCTTCGCGTCGGCGAACGGAACGCTCGTGCCGGCGGCGCTGGCGACGCTGGCGAAGCGGTATCCCCACCTGGAGATCAGCGTAACCGACACGCATCCGCTGGACGCGCTCGAGCTCCTGCGCACCGGCAAGATTGAGGTGGCGATCGTCTTCCGCTACGCCGAGACCGACCCTGAGCCGGCCGGGGTGCGCCTGCATCACCTGCTTGACGATCCGGTCTACGTGCTTTCGACACGTCGCGAGCGCGGGCTGGCCACCTTGCGCGACGCGACGTGGATCGCCGGATGCGAGCGATGCCGCAGCCACCTGCTGTCCATGTGCGCCGACGCCGGTTTCGAGCCGCGAATCGGCTACAGCTCCGACGACATGGTGGTGATGGCGGCGTGGGTCGCGGCCGGGCTCGGAGTTGCGACCCAGACCGGGCTTGCATTGCGCGCGCATCACACTGACGGCGTCGTCGCGACCGAACTAGCCGGCTTCGAGCGCCACATCTACGCCGCCACCTACGGCCAGCCGCCTGACCCGCCCGCCACCGCCGCCCTCGTCGCCGCCCTCGTCGAGGCCGCCACGTCGGCGTCATTGCAAAAGAATCCGCCCCGATCGACCGTCGGCGCTACTCGCTGACTCAGCTCGATGATCCGTGCACGGAAGCAAGCGACAAGACGATCGCACCGTGAACTCTCCGCGCCGGCACGGTGGGATGACACGAGACATAAGAAGCGCACTAAATCAACGCAATTAGTGTACTTCCTGTAGCCGGTGGCGCTACTCGGCGAACTAGGGGAGACGCGCATCGGGGGGCGAATCAGTCCCGGTTGCGCCTCTTAAGAGCATGACCGAACATATCCACATCACTGTTCCTGGTTCCGCTGAGGACCCCCGCGTCCGTCGAGCGGCAGTTCCGGCTGTCGTCGTCCATTACGTGCCGGAGCTACATCCTGACGATGTGGCGGTCGTCAACGGTCTCCCGTTACTCGGGATCCTTGACATGGCGGCCGTCCGCGCGGCGCGGGGCCGCGTCGAGTGGCGGCCATCGCTCGCAATGCTCGACGAGGTGGTCGCAGAGTTCAGCTGACGATCCGCGCGATGCGGTCGGCTGCTGAGAGGGACTCGGCCACAGCTCGACCGCGCGGTCCGGCGTGGTCAGCCGCAAGCCGGCGGGTCTTCGCGGTAGTCCGCGGGGACCGTGCTCATTCTTGCGCGATTATCCACAAACTGAAACAATCTCGAACATGCCTCGGATCACGCTGATCGGCGCCGGCAGCGTTGAGTTCACCCGTGTACTCCTGTCGGATCTACTCGATTTCCCCGAACTCGCAGGTGCGACGATCGCCCTGCACGACATCGACGCTGAGCGCCTCGCCACGGCCGAGCAGATAGCCAGGTCGATCAACCGGAGCGCCGGTGCGCACCTGCAAATCGAGGCCCATCTCGAGCGCCGTCCCGCCCTCGACGGGGCAGACTTCGTCGTCAACGAGATCCAGGTCGGGGGGTTCGAGGCAACCCTGCGCGACTTCGAGATCCCCGCTCGTTACGGCCTGCGCCAGACGATCGGCGACACCCTGGGGGTCGGCGGCGTGTTCCGCGGGCTGAGGACGATCCCGGTGTTGTTGGCGATCGCGGACGACATGGCCGAGCTCTGCCCGCAGGGCATCCTGCTCAACTATGCGAATCCGATGGCCATGCTCCCCTGGGCGGTCTGGGAGGGCAGCCGCCACCCCCACGTGATCGGACTGTGTCATTCGGTTCAGAACACCCACGAGCAGCTGGCCGAGATCGTCGGAGTGCCGGTGCAGGAGATCGACTTTCTGACCGCCGGCCTCAACCATCAGGCGTTCGTGCTGCGCTTTGAGCATGAGGGCGAGGACCTCTACGGCCGGCTCGACGAGGCGATCGAACGCGACCCCGAAGGCCTGGGCCGGCGGGTGCGGATCGAGCTGTACCGGCGGCTTGGTTACTTTCCCACGGAGTCCAGCGAGCACAGCGCCGAGTACGTGCCGTGGTTTATGCGACACGACGACCAGCTCGAGCGCTACCGGATCCCGGTCGGCGAGTACCTGAGCCGCTCACGCGAGAACCTCAGGGAGTATGAGGAGATCCGTCGGCGGCTGGGCGCGGGGGAGACCCTGCCACTCACCCGCGAGGGAGAGCTGGCGCCGCGGTATATCCACTCGCTCCTGACCGGGGAGCCCAGGATCGAATACGGCAACGTCCGCAACGACGACCTGATCGATGGTCTACCGCCGGGATGCTGTGTCGAGGTGCCGTGTCGGGTCGACGCCGACGGCGTGCATCCACAACGGATCGCGTCGCTGCCTCCGCAATGCGCGGCGATGAACCGGACGTTCGTCAACGTCGCCGAGCTCACCGTTCGCGCCGTACTAGAGGACCGGCGCGACCACGTCTACCAGGCGGTGATGCTCGATCCGAATGCCGGCGCCACGCTCACCCTCGACGCGATCGGCTCGATGGTCGACGAGCTGATCGAGGCCCATGGAGAGCTGATGCCCGCCGGAGTTCGCAGCCGGGCGAGCCTCGTCAGACGGTCGTAACTGTCACGCCACGATCTTCCAGTGCGACCACGGCGGTGCGGTCGGCGCCGTCGTCGGTGATCAGCTCATCGATGTCGCCGAGCTGGCAGATGCGCGCGAAGGCCACCTTGCCAATCTTGGAGCTGTCGGCCACAACTGTCACCCGGCCGGCGCGCTCGATCAGCGCCCGATCGGTGCCCGCCTCGATCTCGTGGTGGGTGGTGAGCCCCGTGTCAGGGGAGATCCCGTCCACGGACAGGAACACCATGTCGAGGTTCAACCCTTCGAGACTTGCCTCGGCGATCGGGCCGACCAGTTCGTAGGACTCAGCCCGAGCCACGCCTCCGGTCACCACCAGCTTGAGGTTGGGCCGCACGGCGATTTCGGAGGCGATGTTCAGCGCGTTCGTGACGATCGTGAGGCGGGGCTGGTCGACGAGCGCCCGGGCCACCTCGGTCGTCGTGGTACCGCCGGTCAGGCCGATCGCCCAGCCGTCAAGCACGCGGCTGGCGGCCTCACGCGCGATCCGGCGCTTCTGTTCGGGCTGGCGGGTGCTCTTGTAACGCAGTGGTAGCTCGTAGAGCACACCCTGCGGCACGGCGCCTCCATGGATGCGGCCCAGCAGTCGCTGATCTTCGAGCAAGCTCAGATCACGGCGAACGGTGGCCGACGAGACCTCGAGCTCGCGCGCGATCTCGACAACGTTGACGCTGCCGTCAAGCGACAGCCGCTCCATGATCGCGCCTAGGCGCTCCGCCTGTTGCATGAGCGAGAGTCTACGTCCCGCCCGAGACAATCGAGCAAAGCCACGCCCAACTGATGTTGCATTCTGTTCAGATGAGGCATATCTTGTGCACAAATGAGCGTGACGGCAGCTGAGATCGGAAGCCAGCCGGCCATGTGGCAGCGCGCCGCCGAGCTCCTGCCCTCGGTCGGCCACAAGCTCCCAGCTGCAGGCGAACGGGTGGCTGTGATCGGCTGCGGCACGTCCTATTTCATCGCCCAAGCCGTCGCCCACCTGCGTGAGTCAGCCGGCCTCGGCGAGACGGATGCGTTCGTTGCGTCCGAAGCGCCGACCGCGCGGCGCTATGACCGCGTGATCGCGCTGTCGCGGTCCGGGACGACCACCGAGGTGGTACGGACCCTCGCCGCCCTGACCCCCGGGACGGCCTCGCTGGCGATCTCAGCCGTCGACTCGACTCCGGTCGTGCAGGGGGCGACCGACGCCGTCCTGCTGGACTTCGCCGACGAAGTCTCGATCGTGCAGACCCGGTTTGCCACCACGGCGCTGGCGCTGCTGCGGGCTCATTTCGGAACCGATCTCGGTCCGGCCATCGCGGATGCCCAGGCCGCGCTCGCCGGGCCGCTGCCGGTCGATCCGTCGGATTTCGAGCAGGTTGTCATCCTCGGCCACGGCTGGACGATCGGCCTCGCAGCCGAGGCGGCACTCAAGTTCCGGGAAGCCGGCCGAGCCTGGTCTGAGTCGTACCCGGCGATGGAATACCGCCACGGTCCGATCAGCGTCGCCCGGCCCGCGACACTCGTGTGGTTCCTGGGAGAAGCGCAGCCGGAGCTGGTCGCAGACATCCGCTCCACCGGAGCGTCGGTCGTGCAGAGCGGGATCGATCCGATGGCGGAGCTGGTGAACCTGCAGCGCGCCGCCGTGGCGCTGGCCGAGTTCCGCGGTCTCGACCCCGACCGCCCCCAGCACCTGACGAGGTCAGTCGTCCTGCGCTGAGGGCCTATGGAGGAACGATGAAACGCCCAACACTGATCCTGATCGCTGTCATCGCTGCCGCTGCCGTGTGGGTGAGCGGGTGCGGCGGGTCGGGGGGCAACTCCAAGTCGTCCGGCAACGGTCACGTGAACATCGTGATGTGGGAGGGATACACCGAGACCGAGGCCGTGGCGATCAAGAAGCTGGCCGCGGAGTTCAACGCCTCCCACCCCGCCATCACGGTTTCGGTGCAGTCCTACGGAAACAACGACTACGCGCTGCAGAAGGTCCTCGCGGCGATCGCGGGTGGAAAGCCTCCCGACATCTCCTACCTGTACGGCTCGTGGGCGCCCAACATCGCCACCAACCCCGGCGTGGTCTCGCTCAACAAGCTGATCGCCGCGGACCCCAGCTTCAACTGGAACGACTTCTACACGGTCGAGCGCCAGCAGGCGACGGTCGACGGCAAGATCGTCGGCGTTCCCGCGCTGGTCGACAACCTCGCCCTTGTCTACAACAAGAAGCTATTCGCCCAAGCCGGCCTCCGCACACCGACGGCGAACTGGACCTGGACCGATTTCGAGAACGCGGCAATGAAGCTCACCGACCCCGCCAAGAAGCAGTTCGGGTGGGCCTATGTCAATGATGCGAGCGAGGACACGGTCTGGCGCTACTGGACGATGCTCTGGCAGGCCGGCGGCTCGATTCTCTCGCCGGACGGCAAGCACGCCGCGTTCGACTCGGCCGCGGGTGTCAAGGCGCTTACGCGGCTGCAGTCGCTGGCTGCGCACCATTCGATCTACCTTGACAACGGTAGCGACAACTATTTGCCGGTGTTCAACTCCGGACACATCGGCATGCTGTGGACCGGTCCATGGGATCTTTCGCAAATAACCTCCTCGAAGGTCTCCTACGGCGTCCAGATCCTGCCTGCTGATCTCAACCACCAGACGATCTCAGGGCCCGACAATTGGGTGGTGTTCAACAACGGCTCGGCACGCACGCAGGCGGCCTGGGAGTTCCTGAAATGGCTCACGTCGCCGTCGATCGATCTGAAATGGGCGCTGATGACCGGGGATCTGCCGATTCGCGCGTCGGTGAGCCGGCTGCCTGGGTACGCGCAGTTCGTCAAGAAGTACCCCGGCGTCGCGACCTGGGTCAGGAATCTGAACAACGCGACGCAGGCCCGGCCCGTCCTCACCGTCTATCCGAAGATCTCGACGGCCGTCGGGCAGGCGGTCCAAGCCGTGCTGCTCGGCAAGGCCCAGCCGCAACAGGCCCTCCAGCAGGCCGCACAGCAGGTCAACGGCGTGCTTGCCGCGCCAGGATAAGCAGGCCGCCGAGAGCTAATGAGCGTGCACGCACCGACAGGGCGATCGGTCGCAGATAAGCGTCCCGGCCTGCTCACTCGGCTCGCTCACTCCGAGCATGTGGCGGGCTGGGCGTTCGTGACCCCCGCGGTGATCCTGATCGCGGTCTTCGCGCTGATCCCGATTGGCTGGTCGTTGCTGCTCTCGCTCCAGGCCAACAACCTGATCGCTCCCTCGCACTACGTGGGGCTGGCGAACTACCGGGCCCTGGCCAAGGACCCGCAGTTTCGCTCGGCGATCGGGCACACGCTGCTCTACACCGTCGTGTTCGTGCCGGTCTCGGTGTTCGGAGCGCTCGGTCTCGCGGTCGCGCTGAACCGGCGAATCCGCGGCATCCGCTTCTACAGGCTTGCCGTGTTCGTTCCGCTGGTCACCTCGACGGTTGCCACGGGAATCATCTTCCTGTGGCTGCTCGATCCGACCTTCGGGTTGGTCAACTACCTGCTGCACGCGGTTGGCCTGCCTCAGCAGCAGTTCCTCCAGGATCCGAACCAGGCGCTGTGGTGCATCGTGGCAATGACCGTATGGGGCTGGCTCGGGTTCAACGTGATCATCTACCTGGCCGCTCTGCAGGGCATCCCGGCCGAGTTGCTGGAAGCCTCGGAGATGGACGGCGCCAGCCGCTTGAGAACGTTTCGCAGCATCGTGATGCCGCTGCTCGGCCCGGCGACGCTGTTCCTCGTCGTGTGGTCGACGATCAACGCGCTGCAGCTGTTCGACGAGATCTACGTGACCACGCGCGGCGGCCCGCTCGGCTCGACGACCGTGATCGTCTACTACCTGTACCAGCAGGCCTTCCAGTTCTTCAACGGCGGCTACGGAGCGGCCATCGCCTACGTGCTGTTCGTGGCGATCTTGATCGTCACGCTGGTGCAGCTGTGGGTCGGACGTCGCCGCGTCTACTACAGCTCGTGAGGAGGCCGGGATCGCCGTCGAGCCGATAGCCGCGGTCGATCGGTTCCCGCCGCTGCCTGACGTGCCGCGCCGGGCGCGCCGGCGCCTGCCTTTCAGCCCATGGCACCTGGTCCTGGCGCCGGTGGCGGCGGTCATGCTCCTCCCGCTGGTCTGGATGGTGATCCTCTCGCTGGAGACCAGACCGGAGGCGAGCAGCTTCCCGCCGGTGCTGCTCCCGACCGGGCTGCATTTCGGCAACTACCCGGCGACGTGGAAGGCCGTCCCCTTCGGCCACTTCTTCATCAACAGCGCGCTCTATTCGCTGGCCTCCGTGGCCGGAAACCTCGTGTTCTGCAGCCTGGCCGCATACGCGTTCGCACGGATCAAGTTCTTTGGTCGCGACGTGTTGTTCGTCGTGCTTCTGGCGACCTTGATGGTGCCCTTCCAGGTTCTGTTGATCCCGACGTTCCTGATCGTCAAGAAGCTCGGCATGGTCGACAGCGTCGGCGGGCTGATCATGCCCAACCTGTGCAGCGCGTTCGGGATCTTCATGCTGCGCCAGTTCTTCCGCACGCTCCCGATCGAGCTCGAGGAGGCCGCCCGAATCGATGGCACCTCACGGCTCGGGATCCTGATCAAGATCGTCCTCCCGCTATCGATGCCGGCGCTGGCCACGCTGGCGATCATCCAGTTTCTGTGGTCGTGGAACGACTTCCTATGGCCGCTGATCATCATCGGCACTGCGAGCCACGCCCCCCTGCAGCTCGGCCTCTCTACGCTCCAGGGCGCTCACGGCACCGAGTGGAACCTGCTGATGGCGGGCACCGTGATGAGCCAGATCCCGATCCTGGCCGCGTTCCTGTTCGCGCAACGCTGGTTCGTCCGTTCGATCGCGTTCACGGGGATCAAGTGATGCCTGGAGTCACGCTCGAACAGGTAAGTAAGACCTTCCCCGGCGGCACGGTGGCCGTGGACGGACTCTCGCTGGACATCGCCGACGGTGAGTTCATGATCCTGGTCGGCTCGTCCGGTTGCGGAAAGACCACCGCGCTGCGGATGATCGCCGGCCTCGAGACACCGAGCTCGGGCGTCATCCGCATCGGCGACCGCGTCGTCAATGACGTCTCGGCCCGGGATCGCGACATCGCGATGGTCTTTCAGAACTACGCGCTGTACCCGCACATGACGGTCGCCCGGAACCTCGCCTATCCGCTCCGCCAGCGGCGGATGCCACGGCCCGAGATTGCCCGCCGCGTCCAGGAGGTCGCCGACATGCTCGACCTGTCGGGCCTACTTGACAGGCGCCCGGCCCAGCTCTCGGGCGGGCAGCGCCAACGCGTGGCGATGGGTCGCGCGCTCGTTCGCGAGCCGGAGGTGTTCCTGCTCGACGAGCCGCTGTCGAATCTGGACGCGAAGCTCCGCGTCCAGATGCGGGCCGCGCTCAAGCGACTGCACGCCCGCCTCGACATCACGACCGTCTACGTCACTCACGACCAGGTCGAGGCGATGACTCTCGGAGACCGGATTGCCGTCCTCTCCGACGGATGCCTCCAGCAACTCGGACCGCCCCAGGAGGTCTACGACCGGCCGGCCAACGTGTTCGTCGCCGGATTCATCGGCAGTCCGCCGATGAACCTGCTCCGGGGGCGGGCCCGCGAGGGCCGCGTCAGCGCCGGGGACTACATCTTCGAGCGCGCTGGGCTCCCCGATCGCGAGCTGATCGTCGGCGTGCGGCCGGAATCGCTGCAGCCGGCGGTGGATGGGATGCCGTCCTTGGACTTTCACGTCTCGGTGGTCGAGCCGATGGGCGACGAGGTCGTCATCCACGGGTCGGTGGCCGCCGAGCTGGCCAACGGCACCTCCGAGGAGGGCTCCTCGCTGCTGCTGGGCAGCAATGGGGACCGTGCCGCGGTGGTGGCGCGGCTCGCGCCACGGGATCGGCCGGCGGAGGGCAGCATGATCCGCCTCTGCGCCGACCCGGCCGAGGTCCATCTGTTCGACGCCGACTCAGGGGAGGCAATCCGGTGAACGATGGTGCTGTGAGATGGGTGGACGCGCGGAGTCGAAGGATCGCCGTGGCGATCGCCGTGGCCGTCCTCGCCGGCCTGCTGGCCGGCGTGCCGGCCGGGGCGCGGACCTACAAGCGCCCCCCGCCCGGCCAGAACCAGTGGTACTGGGAGATCGGACCGCCCGCACCAGGGTTCGCCGGCCTGCCAGCGATCACGGCTCCGTATCCCGAGCCCGGGTCGGCCACGATCTGGGACACCGACCTGTTCCAGGATTCAAACCGCCCCGGAGCTGGCATTCCCAGCGGGCGCTCGCCGGTGGTGGCGGCGCTGCATCGGTCCGGCAAGTACAGCATCTGCTACGTCGAGGTCGGCGCCTACCAAGCGGAGTTCCCCGACGATCGGAATTTCGCTGCGGCGGACTACGGTCACCGCGCCCATCGCTACGAGATGCGGGGGTATCCGGATGAGTGGTGGTTCAACATCGCCGGGTTCCGCGCCTACGTGACCGGACGCACCTCGACGCTGAGGGGGGCGGCGGCCAACATCGCGGCGGCGCTCGACAAGCGGTTTGGCTGGTGCCGGCGCGAGGGACACGATGCGGTGGAGCCAGACGATCTGGACGGATACACCAACCGTGGCGACACCGGTGTGGCCGGCGGCGGCTGGCATCTGACCCGAGCCGACTCGGCCGGCTTCGAGCGCTGGCTGGCCTACGATGCCCACGCCCACGGGCTCGCGGTGTTCCAGAAGAACGATCCGGCCAACGCCCAAGCCAACGTCAGGCGCTTCGACGGGATGATCATCGAGGAGTGCAACCACTACCGCGACCCGTGCGCCGGCCCCGGTGGCGACGCGACGCCGTACCTCCGCGTGGGCAAGCCCGTGCTCAACGCCGAGTACACCCAGGATGGCGAGACGACGGCCAAGTTCTGCGCCGCCGACCTCGCCGCCGGAATCATCGGTGCGCTGTTCGACGTCAACCTCGGCCGCAGCACGTATCGGCCGTGCGCCCCCGCGGGTCGTGCCGGAACCTGACCTAGACCTGCTCGTCCTCGGGGACTGCAACCCGGACCTGGTCCTCCACGGCGGCTCGGTTGAGCCGGCGTACGGGCAGGCGGAGCGAGTAGTCGAATCGGCCGATCTCACGATCGGCGGCTCCGGCGCGATCGCGGCATGCGGCGCGGCCCGTCTGGGGCTGCGGACCGCAATTGTCGGCGTGCTCGGGGATGATGAGTTCGGGCGCTTCATGGTCCGGGCGCTGCGCGAGCGAGGCGTCGAGACGGCCGGACTCGTCGTCGACACGGGTGCCCGCACCGGGATCAGCGTGATCCTGGCCCGCGACGAGGATCGGGCGATCCTCACGTTTCCGGGAGCGATCGCGGCGCTCGAGCCCGGGGCCATCGACTCCGTCCTGCTCGCCCGGCCCCGCCACGTTCACATCTCCTCGTTCTTCCTGCAGACTGCGCTTGCTCCGGGCCTCGGACCGGTGCTGCGCGAGGTACGCCGGCGCGGCGGCACCACCTCGATCGATCCCAACTGGGATCCGAGCGAGCGCTGGGACGGAGGCCTGCGGGAGTTGCTCGAAGACGTCGACGTCCTGCTGCCCAATGCCGTCGAGGCGGTGCGGCTCGCCGGCGGCGGCGATCCGCTCGCAGCGGCCCAGCGGCTCGCCGACTGTGGACCGCTGGTGGCTGTCAAGCTCGGGGCCGACGGAGCGCTCGCCGCACGGACAGGCGCCGATCCGGTACGCGTCCGAGCCCCGAGCGTTCCTGCTGCGCTCGACGCCGTCGGTGCGGGAGATTCGTTCGACGCCGGTGTGCTCGCGGCATTGCTCGACGCCCAGTCGGTGGAGCGAGCCCTTGCGCTCGGATGTGCCTGCGGCGCGCTGTCCACCCGGGCCATCGGCGGGACCGCCGCCCAGCCGACGCTCGCTGAGGCGCTCGAGGCTCTCGGGGAGGTCGAGCGGACCGCGTGATCGTCTGCGTGGCGGGCAACCCGTCGGTCGATCGGTTGGTCGAGGTCGAGGCACTCGCGGCCGGCGAGATCCACCGCCCGACCTCGCTCGTGGTCGTGCCCGGCGGCAAGGGCCTTCACGTCGCCCGCGTGTGCGCGACGCTGGGCTGCGCGGTGACCGCCACCGGGATCCTGGCGGGTCACGCCGGCCGCTGGATCAGCGAGGCGCTGGCACACGATGGCGTGCCGGCCCGGTTTGCTTGGGGCCCCGGCGAGACGCGCTCGTGCCTGTCGGTGGCCGATCAGGCCACCGGTGGACTCACCGAGTTCTACGAATCCGGCACGTCGGGCACCGTCGAAGCCTGGTCGGACCTAGAGGCAATCGTCGCGGAGCTGCTGAGCTCCGCCCGCTGGCTGACGCTAAGCGGATCGCTGCCGCGCGACACGCCGGTCGAGGGCTACGCCGAGCTGATCGACCGGGCTGCCGGCGCCGGCGTGCCCGCAGCGATCGATTCGCGCGGACCGTGGCTGGCGGCGGGCTTGGAAGCGGGGCCGGCGCTGGTCAAGGTCAACGCCTACGAAGCCTCGGAGCTCCTCGATGAACCCGTGACCGACCGTGACCGCGGCGTGGCGGCGGCACGGACGATCCGTGATCGGGCCGGCGGCGACGGCCACGCCGTGGCGATCACGCTCGGCGAAGCGGGGATGGTGCTCGTCGATCCGGACGGGCGGGCGTTCACCGGCTCGACTCCGGCTCGCGGGCGGTACCCGGTGGGTAGCGGTGATGCGCTCATGGCCGGCCTCGTGGCCGCGCTGGCTGACGGGGAACGGTGGGTGGCCGCCGCCGCAGCCGGGCTCGGAGCGGGCGCCGCCAACGCCGAGATCGCCGGCGCCGGGCGTCTCGATCCCGCTCGCGCTCGCGAGCTCGCAGCGATCGCGGATGTCGCTGAGCTCTCGGAGTGAGGACAGGCACGGCGAGACATCGCGTCGGAGAGACGGCTAAACCAGGATCTCACCGGTCAGGGGCTCGCCGTGTTCAAGCGCCTCCGCGCGGCGGAGGAGACGGCCATGTGCGCGGCGCTGGCTCGCTGACCCCGGGTCTGGGAAGATGGCGCTGCCGGGTGGTGCATCGACCAGCGACCCGAGGGGGACAAGTGCGGAATAGCAGCGGCAGCGCACGAACACGGAGGCTCTGGGTCGGTCTGGCCGGAGTCTTACTCCTCTGTCTGGCCTCGGTCCCTGCGGATGCCGCCAGGCATCGGGAACCGCCGCTGTCGATCTCGGTCCTTTCGGGCCGGGCCGATCTCATCACCGGTGGCTCGGCGCTGGTGGCGATCAACCTGTCGCGCGCGGAGACGCGACAGGTCAAGATCACGCTCGGCCGCCGGAACGTGACGAGGGAATTCGCAATTCGTCGGGACGGCCGCTTCGAGGGCCTGGTCACGGGGCTTGCCCTGGGGCGCAACGTGCTGCAGGCGAGGCTGCGCAGCGGCTGGGCGACGCGGATCACGCTGGTCAATCACCCGATCGGCGGCCCTGTCTTCTCAGGGCCGCAGCTCCAGCCATGGATTTGCGAACCCGGAGCAGTGGACGACAAGTGCGATCAGGCGCCGAGCTTCAGGTACGTGTATATGACGACCAATCCGGCGACCCGGGGGTTCCAGCCCTACGACCCGTCCAACCCGGCTTCTGATGTCGCGCAGACGAAGACGGATCAGGGGGTCACGGTGCCGTTCATCGTGCGGATCGAGACCGGCTACATGGATCGCGACCAGTACCAGATCTCGGTTCTGTATCAGCCCGGCAAGCCGTGGAGCGCGCTCGCCCCACAGCGTCAGTTCGATCACAAGCTGCTGATCCTGCATGGCGCCTCGTGCGGGGTTGCCCATACGACGGGCAGCGCTCCCCGGACGACTGGCGACGGCGCGGGCGACTACGCGCTCGGCAAGGGGTACATGACGATGTCGACCGCGCTCGACAACAGCGGCCACAACTGCGACCTCCCGCTACAGGCTGAGTCGCTTGTTATGGCCAAGGAGCAGATCATCAAGTCCTACGGAACGATCCGCTACACGATCGGTACCGGCTGTTCGGGCGGCTCGCTGGCGCAACAATGGATCGCGAACGCCTACCCGGGCGTCTACCAGGGGCTCCTGCCGACGTGCTCGTTCCCCGATTCATGGAGCACCGCAACACAGTTCTTGGATTACCACCTGCTGCTTGCGTACTTCAGGGACGCATCGAAGTGGGGGCTTGGCGTCGCGTGGGCGCCGGCTCAGATGGGGGACGTCCTCGGGGGACCCGACGGGGTCCAGAACGCCGCGGTCTCCGACGCGGCACAGTTCCACGTTGCCGTCCCGACCGATCCGTGTGCGGGTACGACCGCCGCCGAGCGCTACGACCCGATGACGAATCCGGGAGGCGTGCGCTGCACGATCCAGGATGCCGCGATCAACGTCTTCGGGCCCGAGCCGAAGGCGCTCTGGTCCGGCACCGAGAAGAGGCTCGGTCACGGCTTCGTGCGGCCACCGATCGACAACGTCGGCGTTCAGTACGGCCTGAGCGCGCTGAAGAAGCATGAGATCACGCCAGCCGATTTCGTCGATCTGAATGCCAAGCTCGGCGGGGCCGACATCGACGCCAATCCGATCGCGACACGCGACGATGGTGCCTCGCCCTCGCTGGTGAGGGCTTACCGCAGCGGCATGATCAACGAGGCCAACAACCTGGGCCAGGCGGCGATCATCGACTGCCGTGGCCCCAATCCCGGAGTCTTCCACGACGCCTATCGCGCCTTCGCGGTCCGCGCTCGCCTCGACCGTGAGCACGGCACTCATGCCAACCAGCTGATCTGGGAGGGCCCGATCCCGCTGGCCGCGGACAGGGACTGCGAGCTGAACAGCTTCATCGCGATGGACCACTGGCTGAGCGCGGTCGAGCGGGATCACAGCAGCGCGGCGCTACCGCGGAAGCTGATTCGCGACCGGCCGTCAGGTCTCAGCGACGCGTGCTGGGACGGCAACGGGACCAAGCTCTCGCGCCGACTGTGCCCGGCCGGCGAGGTGAACGTCGAGGGCACACCCCGCACCGTGGCCGGCGACGCGATCACCACCGACGCGAACAAGTGCCAGGTCAAGCCGCTCCGCCGCGCCGACTACCACGGCATTACCTTCAGCGACGCTCAATGGACCGCGCTGAAGAGGACGTTCCGCGCCGGCGTGTGCGACTACTCAAAGCCTGGCGTCGACCAGCAGCCGACAGTCCCGTGGCTGACCTATCAAAGCGCGACGGGCCATGTGATCTACGGCGGCAAACCAATGGGGACGGCGCCGGCGTCGCGTGAGCTTCGCGTTCCGGGCGGCTAATCGACTTCGAAGCGCCCGCGCGAGGTGAGCGGCGTCTGGCGGACGACCTCGGGCAGGTACTCGTCCAGGAAGACGCGCGCTACGAGTTCCTGTCGCGAGCTGACGCCGACCTTCTCGTAGAGGTTCTTGACGTGGTCCTCGACGGTGTGCGGGGAGACGACGAGCGTCTCGGCCATCTCGGCACGGGAGAGGCCACGCGCCAGGAGAGTGGCGACCTCGCGCTCACGGGCGGTCGCGCCGAATGCCTCAAGGCGAACCGTTGCAGAACGCGCGGCCGTCGCGCGCTCGATCACGACCGCAACGCGCCCGTCGTCCGGAGATCCGGGCAGCGAGGCGTGCAGCGTCACCCAGCCGTCGCGGCCGGGCACTGTGACGACGTTCCCGCCCGTTTGACCGGTACCCGGAGCCGAGCGCACGAACGACGCGAGCGCGAGCAGCGGCGTGGCGATCGTCTCGTCGGTGTAGCCCGACTCCATGGGATGCAGCGAGGCGAGGAGCTCACGTGCCGGAGGCGTGATCACCTCGACCTCGTCGTGTGGGCCGAGCACGACCATGCCGGGCGCGTCGATGCCGGCGATGCGGCGAGCGGCATCAAAGCGCAGTGACGCGCGGATGCCACGTGCGATCGCGCCGGTGAGCGCGGCGAGCGCGTCGGCATCGCGCTGTTGAAACGCGCCGCTGCCGGCGCGACGGGCCATGTGTACCGCGCCCCAGACGCGCCCTCGAATGACGAAGGCACCACGCAGCTCGTGGGGGATGTCGGCCGGCAAAAGCAGGTCGCGGTAGCGCGCGCTGCGCTGCGGATCGCCGCGGGTGGCCTGATCGAGGATGCCGACGGGGACGCGCCGTGCGGCGAGGCCCGCGAACGTGTTGACGTCGTCGATCATGTACTCGCTGCGGACGATCATCTCCCCGGCCGCCGGCGCCTCGTCGCGCGTGAACACGCCGTGGTCGATCAGCTCCTTGGGGGCGTCGCTGGTCAGCAGCCGCGTGCTGGGGTCAACCGTGTGCCAGCAGCTGGCGTCGTTGTCGATGACCTTGCGCAGCCGTGGTGACAGCTCAGCGAAATAGTCCTCGCGCGACAGTCCACGGGAGCCGAGCAGGTCGATCTCCTGGACCAGCCCCTCAACGGTCCATGCCATGCGGCTCAGTCTGGCACGGCGTGCAAGAAAGATCCCCGGGCGCGGGGGATGGTTTGAGCACCAGGCGGAGACCAGACTGCACGCATGACCTCATCCAACACAGCAGACATCACCACCGCGCCGGACGGCGCCCTCGCACCCATCGCTCTCGGTCCCGCCGAGGGAGAGCACTTCTGGTTCTTCGGCGGCCTGACGACGATCAAGGCCGATGGCGCGCAGACTGGCGGCCGCATGATGCTCACCGAGCAGCGCGCGCCGCGCGGCTCCGGCTCGCCGCTCCACGTCCACCACAACGAGGACGAGTGGTTCTACGTCCTCGACGGCGAGCTGACGATCTGGGTCGCCGGCCGGACGGTCGTCGCCCCGGCGGGGTCGTTCGTGTTCGGCCCGCGCGACGTGCCGCATACCTTCATCGTCAGCTCCGACGAGGCGCGCTTCCTGCTGGTCACCCAGGAGGCCGGGTTCGAGGGCTTCGTCCGCACGCTCGGTACCCCGGCCCCGGTCGCGGAGATCCCTCCCGCGCCCGACGCGCCGCCCGACATGGCGCCGGTACTGCAGGCCGCCGCCGATCACGGGCTCGAGATCCTCGGCCCTCCCGGCATCCCGGCCTGAGCTGCGGACACGCACCTGACGTGGACAAGGTCGCCGACGCCGACGACCGCTCGGATACGATCGGGGCTCCACGGAGACAGAGGGGGTTGCATGGCGGAGCTTCGCGCGACCGCTTCGGACCGGCGGGGAGGTCAGCTCAGGCGCGTGACCCATGGCCGCCGGCGTGTCGCGCTGCTGGCCGGCTGCGTCGCGCTCATCCTCTGCTGCGTTCCTGCATCCGGCTCCGCGCGCGGTAACCCTAGGCACGGCAGTTTCGCGGGCCAGATCAGCATAGGTGCGGGCCGCAAGCTGTACCTGCGGTGCGCGGGGCGCGGGAGTCCGAGCGTGATCATGGAGTCTGGGATCCATGACTCATCGGATCCTTGGACCCAAACGGCCACGGCGTTTCCCGTGCCGGCGTCGCCATCGGTGTTCCAGGGCGTCGCGCGGTTCACGCACGTGTGTATCTACGACCGGCCGGGAACGATCCGCTACGTCCAGCCGCTGGCACTGACCACGCGCAGCACGCCGGTGGCGATGCCGCGCAGGGTGCCCGACATCGCGGCGGACCTGCACAAGCTGCTGCTCCGGGCCGGGCTCCGCTCGCCGGTCGTGATCGCTGCGCACTCGATGGGCGGGCTGATCGACCGCTACTTCGCCCAGACCTACCGTCGCCAAGTGGCCGGGATGGTCCTCGTCGACGCGTTCGGCACCGACATCAAGCGCCTGTTCGGATCGCTCTGGCCGCCCTACGAGCGCCTGCTCAACTTCCCCGGGACGCCGCTCGATCATCTGGCCGGGTTCGAGACGATCGATGTAGCCGGCGGCATCCAGGCCGTCGAGCGGGCTAAGCGGCTGTCGCGCATGCCCCTCGCCGTGATCAGCAAAACCGAGCCGTTCGGCAAGACGCCCGGATTCCCCGACGACGTCGCGGCCAAGCTCGAGCATGTTTGGCCTATCTCACAGGACCGGCTGGTCCGCCTGGAGCCGCAGACCCCGCACGTCTTCGCCACCGGCAGCGACCACTACGTGCAGTTGCGCGACCCGGATCTGACGACGAGCGTCATCCGGTTGATCCTCGACCGCGTGCGCGCGCTCGGCCGGCGACACCACTGAGGCCCGAGGCGACCGCCCCGCCCCTTTTGTCGGTGGGGAGGCGAGGCGGTCGTACAGGGGGCGGCGCTACGCAGTGCTGGCCGTCGCGTCGGCCCGATCGCCGCCATCGCGGTTCTGGGGCACGAACTGGCTCGCGATGAAAGTCGCGCCCTGCGGATCTGCGATCACAGCCATTCTCACCCACGGCGCGTCGAACGGTGGGGCGATGACCTTGCCGCCCAACTCGGTGGCTTTGGCGGCGGTGGCGTCGGCGTCCTCGACGGCGAACGTCACGCTCCAGTGCGGCGGCGTATCGGAGTCGCTGTCATCGATTGGGTTGATCGTGGCGACGACGTCGGCGAAGCGGGCCGGGACGCCGAAACCAACGATCCGCTCGCGCAGACCCGGATCGCCCTCTTCAAGGTGATCACCGTAGGCCGCGAGCGTCCAGGCTTGGAAGCCCCCGTCGAGTGTCAGCGTGTCCCAGCCGAACACCGCGCCGTAGAACGACTTCGCCGCCTCGACATTGCGGGTCCCGAGGCCGTTGAAGTTCAACGCACCTGGCTCGTTCACGGCCTGCGCGCCGCGGTGCTGGCCCGGCTGCCAGACGCAGAACACTGCGCCCTCGGGGTCGGCCAGGACAGCCATTCGGCCCGCCTCGGGGACGTCGAATGGCTCCATCAGCACCTGGCCGCCGGCGTCGCGGACGTTGGCGGTCGTCTGATCGGCGCTGTCGACCCAGATGTACGTGTTCCACGTCGCCATCGGTGGGGCGCCCTCCGGGATCCCGCTCACCCCGGCCACGTCGCGGTCTTGGAGCCGGGCCATGAAGTACTTCTGCTCCGAGCCCGGCGGCATCACATCGGTCAATTCCCAGCCGAACAGGCCGCTGTAGAACGCGACCGCGGCCTCGGGGTCGGGCTGGTTGGTGTCGACCCAGCACGGAACGCCGGGGATGTACCTGTCTCGGTCGGGCATGCCTGCTCCTCTCGTTGTTGTTGCTCGCGCGCACCCTACGAGGTATTCCGGCCAAGATCTGTCCTCAATTTTCGAGAAGATGAAATTTGATGGCGGAGACCTCGGCCCGGCTGTTGCAACTCCTATCGCTCCTGCAGGCCCGCCGCGAGTGGGCGGGCGCAGACCTGGCCGAACGGCTCGCCGTGTCCGGTCGAACGATCCGCCGCGATGTCGAGCGGCTGCGGGATCTCGGTTATCCGGTCGATTCGCTGACCGGGCCGGCCGGCGGCTACCGGCTCCGCGCCGGCACCGCGATGCCGCCGCTGTTGCTCGATGACGAGGAGGCGATCGCGATCGCCGTCGGGCTGCGCACGGCGACCCGCGCGTCGGTGACCGGCATCGAGGAGACAGCCGTCCGGGCTCTGGTCAAGCTCGAGCAGATCCTGCCTGCCCATTTGCGGCGGCGCGTCGGCGCACTGGGGTCGGCCACTATCGCGCCCGCCGTGGCCGGTCCGACCGTCGATCCCCAACATCTGACCGTGGTCGCGACGGCGTGCCGCGACGCCGAGCGCCTCCGCTTCGGCTACCGGCGCCGGGACGGGACCGAGAGCCGGCGCGAGGTCGAGCCCCACACACTCGTGAACTTGGGCCGCCGGTGGTACCTGGTGGCGTGGGATCGCGGGCGCGAGGATTGGCGCACGTTCCGGGTCGACCGACTCGCCCGCCCGGCCTCGACGGGCATCCGCTTCGCCTCGCGCGAGCTGCCCGCCAAGGACGCGGCCGCGTTCGTCAACAACAGCATCAGCGGCGCGCCAAACAGGTTCGAGGCGCGGGTGACCCTGAGGGCCCCGGCGGCCGACATCCAGCGCTGGTTCCCGGCCCACTGGGGTGTCATCCGGCAGATCGACGAGCACACGTGCGAGTTTCGGGGCGGCGACGACAACCTGACGTGGCTGGCGCTGCGGATCGCCATGTTCGGAGTGGATTTCGAGGTTCACGAGCCACCTGAGCTGATCGAGCAGGTTCGGTTGCTGGCGCGGCGGCTGGAGCGGGCCACCGGTGGCGCCCGGGCGGTTCCTGCCGCCTCACGCGCCAAATAGTGACGCCGTAACCCTGGGCCGAGCCGTAAAAGTCCGCTCTGCTCCTGCATGGCGGGAGGCAGAGTGCGGTTTTTACGCTCCAGAGCCGCACAACCGCACTTTGCTCTCTGGGCAAGGTGAGCAGAGTGGAGTTTTACGGGTGATGGCGCCCGCTTGGGCGCCGGCCACCGCCGAAACACGAACTCCGACCCGTTGGCTGGCTGGCCAGCCAGGCAGGGGAAGAGGGGCGGCGCGGAGGCGTGGCGGGTGGCACGGCCCGGGCCAATCTCCCGAATCGCACTCGGATTTCAGGTTTATGTAGCCTGTGGGGCGTGACCTACGTAATCGTCGGAAGCTGCATAAAGGACGACGCCTGCATCGAGGTGTGTCCGGTCGACTGCATCCATCCGAAGCCCGGCGCGCCGGATTTCGAGACGGCGGAGCAGCTGTACATCGACCCCAAGGTGTGCATCGACTGCGACGCCTGCGTTGAGGCGTGTCCTGTGGATGCGATCTTCCCTGACTTCGAGATCCCCGAGAAGTACGACTACGCCCTGGAACTGAACGCGGAGTTCTTCGCCGAGGCGGGGACGGCGGAACGCACCGCCGTCGCCTCATGACGAAACCCCGGGTCGCGATAGTCGGTGCCGGTCCGGCCGGCGCGTTCGCCGCCGCGGCGTTGCTGCGGGCGCGCGGCGACGTGGAGGTCGATCTGTTCGAGCGGCTGCCGACGCCGTGGGGTCTGTTGCGTGGTGGCGTGGCGCCGGATCACCAGGAGATCAAGCGCTTGGCCGATCGCTTCGATCAGGACACGCTTCAGCGGGACTGTCGCTTCCTCGGGAACGTCGAGGTCGGCGTCGACATCTCGCATGCCGAGCTGATGCGCCACTACGCGGCGGTCGTCTATGCCACGGGCGCGCAGACCGACAAGTCGCTGGGGATCGAAGGCGAGGAGCTCCCCGGGAGCTGGGCGGCCACGGAGTTCGTCGCCTGGTACAACGGCCATCCGGACTACCGTGACCTCGAGTTCGATCTGTCGGGGGAGCGCGCGGTCGTGATCGGCAACGGCAACGTGGCAGCTGACGTGACGCGGATCCTCGCGCTCAGCCTCGACGAGCTGGAGCGCACCGACGTGGCCGAGCACGCCCTCGACACGCTGCGCCAAAGCCGGATCAAGGAGGTCGTCGTGCTAGGCCGGCGTGGGCCGGCGCAGGCGGCGTTCACGAGCGCCGAGCTGCGCGAGCTGGGCCGGCTGAACGGAGTCGAGCTCAAGGTCTCAGCGGACGACGTCGAGCTCGATCCGGTCTCCGAGCAGTGGCTGGCCGAGGAGGGGACGTTCACCGCGCGCAAGAACGTTCAGCTGCTGAAGGAATTCGCCGCGCGGCCGGCGGGCAGCCACGCCGACCGGCGGATCGTGTTGCGGTTCCTGCGCTCTCCGGTCGCGATTCGCGGAACCGACCACGTCGAGGCGGTCGACGTGCGTCGCAATGAGATCGCGCGCGATGAGGGCGGCGTGCTGAGAGCGCGGCCGGTGGACGACGAAGTGGAGACGATCGAGTGCGGCCTCGTGCTGCGATCGGTCGGATACCGCGCTGTGCCGCTGCCCGACGTGCCGTTCGACGAGCGCTACTACGTGCTTCCAAATCAGCGTGGCCGGGTGGTCGATGCCGACGGCAAGCCGGTCCCGGGTGTCTACACCGTGGGCTGGATCAAGCGCGGTCCGACCGGAATCCTCGGCACGAACAAGCGCGACGCCGAGGAGACGATCAACTGCCTGGCTGAGGACCTGCGAAGCGGGGCGCTGCCCCAGCCGTCCGCGCCCGATCGCGAGCAGCTCGACGCGCTGCTCGCCGAGCGCGCGAGCAACCTCGTGACAGCCGAAGGGTGGCGCGCGATCGACGCGCATGAGGTCGAGCGTGGTCGCAGCCGTGAGCGGCCGCGGATAAAGCTCGCAGCCCGCGACGAGCTGCTCAGCATCGCCCAGGGCGACGCCGCCGCGGTGTAAAAAGAGCACTTGCGCGATTCGCGCTACAGCGTGTCGTTTCTCGACTGGCTGGCCTGCGCTTGTGCCGGGGTGGACTCGCGCGCGGCGAATGCGGTGCGCGCATTCGGTGACGACCTGCTCACCCGGGTGGCCTTCGCCGGTACGGCGGGGCACGTGCATGACTTCGACGACACGTTCTCCGATGGCCTCACCCACGTCAGCGCGGCGTGTGCGCCGGCCGCACTGGTGCTGGCGGCTGACCGCGAGCTGTCGCTTGGCGCGGCGCTCAGCGCGTACGCGGTCGGCTTCGAGGCGATGGCCGCGCTCACCGAGGCCAGCCATCCGGCCCTGTACGACGCCGGTTGGCACCCGACCGCCGTGTGCGGCCCAGTCGGGGCGGCCGTAGCGGCATCGAACCTGCTCGGCCTGTCCGAGGCAGAGCACAGCAGCGCATTGGCGCTCGCCATGCTGCGGGCGGGAGGCAGTCGCGGCGCGTTCGGCACCGACGGCAAGGCGATCCAGGTCGGGCTCGCCGCCGCCGCCGGCGTGCAGGCGGCGCTGCTGGCCCGCGCCGGCGCGACGGTCGGCGAGCGGGCGCTCAAGGGTCCCTTCGCGTTCGACTCGGTGTTCGGCGCGACCTGGACGACGACGGCGAGCCACCCGGCGATCGAGCGCAACTGGATCAAGTTGCATCCGAGTTGCCTGGGCACGCACGCTCCGATCGAGGCGGCGGCTCACGCGCGGGAGCGCGGCTACCACCTCGACGGCGAGCCACTCATCGTGGTCGTGAATCCGGTCGCCCGGCAGGCGGCGCACATCGATGTCGTTGAGACCGGACTCGAGGCCAAGTTCTCGATCCCGTATTGCGTGGCGCACACGCTGAGCCGCGGCCGCCCGCGGCTCCGAGACTTCGCGGCGGTCGATCCGGAGACATGCCGGCTGGCGGCCGGCGTGAGCGTTGCCGTCGACGCGCAGCTGCCCGAGTTCGGCGCCGTCCTGAAGGCCGGAGAGACAGAGCTGGCCCGGGTAGCCGGGCCGAGCGGTTCGCCCTCGCGCCCCGCCTCGGCCGCCGACCTGGCGGCCAAGGTCAGGGACTTGGCCGGCGCCCGGCTCAATGGTCTCCTCGACGACCTCGACGCGCCCGCCGCCGTCGCCCTCGCGGTCTTGGGGTAAACCGCGCTCGAGGTTCCTATTCTGGATCGAAGCGAACCATCGAGACAAGGGAGACGCTGAAATGGATAGAAGGAGGCTCGGTAGCCAGGGGCTCGAGGTATCCGCGCAGGGCCTGGGTTGCATGGGCATGACCCACGCGTACGGCAGTGGCGACGAGCAGTCGGGGCTCGAGACGATCCATCGCGCGCTCGAGCTCGGGATCACGTTCCTCGACACGGCCGAGGTATACGGGCCCTACACGAACGAAGAGCTCGTCGGCCGCGCGATCTCGGGCCGGCGCGACGAGTTCGAGATCGCCACGAAGTTCGGTTTCGCCATCGATCCCGGCCGCCCGCTCGACCGCACGGTCGACGGCCGGCCCGAGAACGTCAGGCGCGCGGTCGACGGCTCGCTGCGGCGCCTGGGCATAGACCACATCGACGTCTACTACCAGCACCGAGTCGATCCGAACGTTCCGATCGAGGAGACGGTGGGCGCGATGGCGGAGCTGGTCGAGCAGGGCAAGGTGCGCTTCATCGGCCTCTCCGAGCCCTCGGCGGAGACGATCCGGCGCGCGCACGCCACGCATCCGCTGACCGCGGTACAGAGCGAGTACTCCCTGTGGACGCGCGATCTCGAGGACGAGGTGCTCGACACCCTGCGCGAGCTCGGGATCGGGCTCGTCGCCTACTCGCCCCTTGGCCGCGGCTTCCTCACCGGGCAGATCCGCTCGATGGCCGACCTGCCGGAGGACGACTGGCGGCGGACCAACCCGCGCTTCCAGGAGGAGGCGCTGCAGGAGAACGTCGCGCTGGCCGACCGCGTCGCCGAGCTGGCCGAGCAGCGCTCGATCACGCCGGCCCAACTGGCGCTGGCCTGGGTCATGGCCAAGGGCGAGGACATCATTCCGATCCCGGGGACGAAGAGCCCGCGCCGGCTGGAGGAGAACGCAGCGGCGGCCGAGATTCAGCTGTCCGAGGAGGACATCGCGGAACTCGACGACGCCGTCTCTCCCGAGGCGGTGCGGGGGAGCCGGTATCCCGAGGAGATGATGACCCTGCTGGGCAACTGATGCACCCGACCGCGGCGCGCTTCGCCGAGCGTCTCCGGTCCCGCGGGATCGAGATCGAGGTCACGACGCTGAGCGACTCGGCGCGCACGGCTGCCTTAGCCGCGGCGGCGCTGAACGTCGCGGTCGGGCAGATCGTCAAGTCCCTGGTGTTTCTGCGCGGCGGTGAGCCGGTGCTCGTTCTGTGCGCCGGCGACCGCCGCGTGGACGCCACGCGGCTGGGACTCGCACCGGCCGGCGCCGATGAGGTGCGCCGCGCCACCGGGTTCTCGATTGGTGGCGTGCCGCCACTGGGGCATGAGGTCGAGCTGCCGACGACGATCGATGAGTCGCTTCGGCGCTTCGATGTCGTGTGGGCCGCCGCGGGCACGCCGCACGACGTGTTTGCGATCAGCACCGAGACGCTGATCGAGGCGATACCGGACGGGGCGGTCGCCGAGGTCAGTTAGACGCCGGTGGCGTGGCGGCCGCTCAGCCGCGGGGCCAGCGGCCCGAATCACTAGCGTCGGCCCTCGACCTTCCCGGCCGGCCCGCCGAGCGCGGTGACCAGCGCAGAGAAGGTCAGGCCGGAGGGGCTGGCCACGTTGTGGGCATCGTCGTCGGTCGTCCATCCGCTCGTCTGGGCCGCATAGGTCTTCGTGCCGACGCCGGCGCCCCACCCGATCTCGATGCCGGTCGACCACCCCTCGATGATCGACGCGATTTCCTGGCCGGCGAGCACCGTCTGGCCCTTGTGCAGGCCGGACATCGGTTCGATGCCCTCGGCGTAGAAGACGTAACAGCCGGCGCTTGGCCCGTTCAGGAGCTGGTATTCGATGAACGCGCCCGGCCAGCCCGTGCCGTCGGTCCCTAGTTCGGTGACCTTGCCGGGACCGATCGCCGCGAGCGTCCCCGTCCCGGCGTAGTCCACGCCCTGATCGATCCGCTCGGGCTTGACTCGCGCGTGGGCGAGCGGGTTCACATACCCGGTGGCGGTGCTGACCGGGTGGCAGGAGCCGGCGCGTCCGTGACCGATGCCCAGGCCGTCGCCACCGCCGAACGCCGTGTGGCCGGAATCGGCATACGCGGTGCCGCTCGACGCGGATACCACGTCGACATGCTCCGCGGTGCGACGGGCGCTGCCGTGTCCGAGCTGTGGAAGGACCGTGCCGAGCGCGAGCGCGACCGCCGACAACGCGACGGCGGCCGACATCGCAGTCGGCAGGCGCCGCCGCCGTCCGGGCCGCTGTCGCACGGGCCGCGGTCGTTCACGGACCGCCCGCTGCGGCACGGGCTGCGGTCGCTCACGGACGGTCCGCTGCCGGACGGGCTGCGGCCGCTCGCGCGCGGCCTTCTGCCGTGCGTTCCGCTGCTCGCGACGCGCACGAGAGCGTTCGAGCGATTGCTGCCAGATCTGATCCTGGCTCAGGTCCCGCACAGCTGTTCGGCAACCTCCGTTCAACATTCAAGAGCCTGCGGAGTTAGCTGACGGGCTCGCGCAATGCGCTACGCCACAATTTTGCGGCGATTCGCCCCGGCGATATGGGATCGCTACGGGTCCCCCGCTCACCGGCCTCGGATGGTCCGGTGACTCGGCTCGTTATGTCGCCCGGCAAGCTATCACTAACGGCAGCGGCAAACGCCGCCGGCTGCGCTGAGGATGGCTATTACTGAAGCGACAGGTGTTCTGGATCAGCCAATCCCCGGGCTAACCGCGGTCGAGACTGGCTGCGATCAGCACCGTCGCGCGTTCGTGGGCGGCGTACGTGGCACGAAGCGCGCTGACCGCTTCGGGCGCGTCCGGGTGCGCCGGCGGGGGATGCTCGACGAGCAGCCGGCGCACCTGTTGCCCGAGCTCCTCGCCACCGATCGTGTCGGCGAGCGAGCCGAGGGCGTCGGCCCGGACTCGGGCGCCCTCGACGAACGACGCGATCACGGTCTCGCGCGCGAGCGGGGCGGACCCGAACACGCGCGCGTGGAGCACGGCCGGGTTCACGGCGTGGGGACGGATGAGGGCTCGCCGCTCGCTCACCGTGAGGCCCGCCGCGGCGGCCAGGTGATCGATCGCGCGCGTGACGCCCTGGGCGTCAACCGGCAGGGACTCGCGCAGGCCGGCCGGAAGCTGCGACATCAGCGTCTCGTGCTCGGCGGCGGCGTCGGCCAGCAGCGTCTCGACTCGATCGACGTGCGTTTCCTCCATGGGTCTCAAGGTAGTAGCTAGCTGTAGTTCCTGAGCACCGACCGTTTTTCGGCGGCCGTGCCGCTCAGACCACGGGGCCTCTGGCGGGCGGTGCGTGTGTGTCGAGTCCGTGCTTGACCCCATGCACCTGCATGTAGATCGCGTAGCCGCAGTCCAACGCGAGCAGGGCGATCACGGTGGCGACGGCGAGTTGGCGGCGGTTACGCAGAAAGCAACCGGCGGCCACGTAGAAGACTGGCGCCGCGAAAAAGATCGCTCGGCCCCAGTCGAGCGCGAACGTCATCGACACCATGCAGAGGGCGACGAGCACGAGTCCACGTCTCGCGAACGGAACCGTCCGCAGCGCAAACGCAGCGGCGAGCCACACCGGCCCGTAGACGAGCGCGAGGCGGCGCAGCTCTACGTGCCAGCCGCCGTTCTGCAGCGCTTCGCGAAGCACATCGATCCGGCCGTGGATGCTGGGCGGGTAGCCCTGACCGACCGCCACGATCGACGCTCGCAGATACAGGTAGACCGCCACGGGCACTGCAGCAACAGCTGCGACGTCGCGTAGAGCCTTCAGGTCCACGGGGCGCTCAGCCCATACCGCGTACGTGAGCGGCACCAGGAACATGCACGACTCCTGGACCGTGGTGCCGACCAGCAGCGTCATGGCGAGCGCGACCTTCTGGCGACGAACGATGAAAAGGCAGCCCAGCGTGATCACGAAAATCGCCACAGCGTCGACGCCGCGTCCGTTGCGCAGGAACAACACCAACAGCGTGGGCGACAGCGAGAATCCAATCGCCAACCATGCGGCGAGCGAGCGGTCGACGTCGAACTCCAAGAGCAGCGCGTAGAGCGCACCCGCCGCGCCGCCCGCGGCGAGCAGCGCGATCAGCTGCCACGAGAACGTGTGCGAGAACGGCAGCACGTGCACGAGATACGCCGGCCCGATGCGGAACGCATAAGGGAAGGTGTGAGCGCCCGCCGGATGCGACGCGATCCGCTCGTAATAGGGCGAATCGCCCGACAGGTGCCCCGACTCATGGAGCAGGACCGCGTTCACGAGAGCGGCGACCGCGAAGCAGACCACACCGACTGACAGGGGCGAACCTAGATCTGGTCGCCATCCGCGCGCGGGTCGACCCTCGGCACGTCGGCCGGCCACCCGCCGTCTCGCGCGCGACCGCGAAACGCCGAGGGCGCTTTCTCCGTCGTGAGCTGCTAAGCCAGGATCCTCCATCACGCGGCTGCCGAGGATACGGCGGGCCAGCACCCGACGCCGGGCTGCCCGACTCGACTCCGTAGCTACTGAGGGGTCAGTCGCGCAGCAGGATCCGCCCGACGCTCTCCGCGACGCAGGCGGGCTTCTCGGCGCCGTCCGCCTCGACCGTGAAGCGGTCGACTATCTCCCACCATCCGCCGGTCTTCTCGGAGATTGAGACGAGTTCGCCCGTGGCGCGAACCCTGCTCCCGGCCGGCACCGGGGCCGGGAAGCGGACGCGATTCCAACCCATGTTCACGCCGAGCGCGATCCGCTCGGGATCGAGGACGTCGCGGGCGGAGATCTGCTCCCGCAGCCCGTCGATGATGCTCAGCGTCAGGTTGCCGTGCGCGATCGTGGTGCCGAACGGCGATTCGCGCTTGGCGCGCTCCACGTCGACATGAATCCATTGGTGATCGTTCGTGATCCGCGCGAACGCGTCGATGTCCTCCTGGGTCACTGTCCGCCAGGAGGTCGGTCCGCGCGGGACGCCGATCGCGTCACGCAGCGCGGCGAGGGGATCTGCGGTTGTGGCCATGCACCAACGCTATCGGGCCGGCGCAGCGGGCTGGTGACGAAGTCGACCTGCGAGGATCTGCCGCGTGGAACCCAGTGCGGCAATCCAGACGATCGTCGACGAGGTGGTCGAGTTGCTCCCCGACGGCGGCACCGTCGTCGACGCACACACCCATCTCGGCCGCGATGAGGATGGTCAATCGCTCGACCTGCCCGGGCTGCTGGCGTTTCTCGACCAGGCCGGACCGAGCGCCAGCGCCTGTGTGTTCCCGTTGCACGACCCCGACCGGAGGCCGGCGTATCGCGTGCCGAACGACCGCGTGCTGGGCTGGGCGAAGGAGGCGGACGGGCGCCTTTACCCGTACTGTCGTCTTGACCCGTTCGACGATCCCGTCGCCGAAGCCGAGCGCTGCCTGAACCTGGGCGCGCGGGGGATCAAGCTCCACCCGCGCGCGCAGGCGTTCGGGTTCGACACCCCGGAGGTCGAGTCGATCTGGAAGGTCGCGGCCGAGGCCAAGGTCCCGATCCTCATCCACGCCGGCCGGGGGATGCCGAGAATGGACTCGCTGGCGGACCTGGCGCTGCGCTATCCGGATGTGGTGCTCGTGCTCGCGCACGCGGCGATCGCGGACCAGGGCATGTTCACCTCGCGCCTCGCTGATCACCCGAGCATCTACTACGACACCTCGACGTTCTCGGTGTTCGACCAGCTCGAGCTGTTCGCGCGCGTCCCGGCCGAGCGGATCGTCTTCGCCTCCGACGTGCCTTACGGGCGACCCGTGGGAGCGCTCCACACGGCGCTGCGGATCGCCGCCTACGCCGGCCTGGACGACGACGAGCGGCGAGCGCTCGTCGGCGGGACGATGACGGACGCGCTCGAGCGCCGGCCGCCGGCCCCGCCCAAGCCGCCGCGACTGGCCGAGGCCCGACTGCAGAGTGGCCGGCTGGCGCGCGTCAACGCCTACGTGCTGATGGCGTTCGCCGCCGCCCTGGGCGCCGGGCCGCCGCCCGACTTCAGGCGCAGCCTCCAATTCGTCGCCATGGCCCGGGGAGCGTGTCGCGATCCCGACCCCGGGGAGGTCGGGCCGACGCTGGCACGCATCGACGAGCTCCTGGCCGCCGCAGAGCAATTGATCGATGACGAGGATCGCGAACGGGTGCGAACCGCGGCGGGTCTCGTCGCGGCGTCCGGCGTCATCGCGGCCACCCACCCGCTGGGGGGTTCAGGATGAGCCCATGCCGCCGTGCCGCGTCCCGGCTGCTACATCCTGTGTCGCAATGACCAAGCGCGAGATCCGCTCCTGGCTGATGGATATGGATGGCGTGCTCGTGCACGAGGAGGCGGCGATCCCGGGGGCCGAGCAGTTCCTCGATCGGCTGCGCGAGCTGGAGCTGCCGTTCCTGGTGCTGACCAACAACTCGATCTACACGCGGCGCGACCTGTCCGCGCGGCTGCGGCGCAGCGGCCTTGAAGTCCCGGAGGAGTCGATCTGGACGTCGGCGCTGGCCACGGCTCGCTTCCTGGAAGACCAGCGCCCCGGCGGTTCGGCCTTCGTCATCGGCGAGGCAGGGCTGACGACGGCGCTGCATGAAGCTGGCTACACGCTGACCGACAGCGAGCCGGATTACGTGATCCTGGGGGAGACGAGGACGTACAGCTTCGAGCGGATCACTCAGGCGATCCGGCTGATCGATTCCGGCGCCCGGTTCATCGCCACCAACCCGGATCCGACCGGGCCGAGCCCGGATGGGGCGCTGCCCGCCACAGGTTCGGTGGCGGCGCTGATCAGCCGGGCGACCGGTCGCGACCCCTACTACGTCGGCAAGCCGAACCCGCTGATGATGCGCTCGGCGCTCAACGCGATCGACGCACACTCGGAGACGACTGCGATGATCGGGGACCGCATGGACACAGACATCGTGGCC
>JBJMLD010000008.1:0-22450 GCA_045805545.1 Solirubrobacteraceae bacterium
GAGGCCGGGTTAGTCCATCTGCATGCCGCGGTTGGCCAGTGGGAGGCTCTCGGTCAGCTGAGGCGCGCAGCGCTGGCCGCGCACGCGCTCGGAAACATGCACGAGGCGGCAGCGGGGAACATGCTCGTGGCTCGTGGCTGGTATGCCCGGGCGCGTCGCTACCTGGCCGACGAAGGCCGCTGTGTCGAGGCAGGCTGGATCGCGCTCAGGTGGACTGGATGCACCGCGGCCGATCCGGCCGAGTTACTCCGGGACGCCGAATACGCGCTGGCTTTCGCCCGTGAGTTCGGCGATGGCGCGCTCGAGGCGCATGCCCTGGGCTGCGGCGGTCTCGCACTCGTCTCTTTGTCACGGCTGGACGACGGAATGGCCTGGATCGACGAAGCGATGACGCTGGTTACCACGGGCCCGTTCGATGTCGTCATCCGCGGCCAGGTGTGCTGCAACATGATCCACGCCTGCGACCGGACCGGGGACCTGGCACGCCTGGAGGGGTGGAGCGAGACGATGGAGCGTCTCGACCTGATCGGCGAGGACGCCCCTCTCGCGCTGCTGACGATCGACTGTGACGTCACCTATGGGCGCTCGCTGTGCCAGCTCGGCCGCTGGCAGGAGGCCGAGAGCCGGCTCGACACGGGCGCGCGAAGGGCTTCGAAAGCCGGCTCGAGCTATCACCACGGCAGGGCCGCGTGCGCACTTGCCGAGCTGCGGCTGCGACAAGGACGCCTGGATGAGGCGGAAGCGCTCCTTCTGGGGCTCGATGACCGCGTGGACGCGATCATCCCGCTGTCTCAGCTCCACCTCGCCCGCGGAGATTACGAGCTGGCGGCCGCCGCGGCCCGGCGCGGCATCCGCATGCTCGGCGATGACCGCCTGCGGATCGTGTCGTTGTACGCGGTGCTCGTCGAGGCGGAGCTTGGGCGCGGGGATCGCGAAGCGGCCACGACCGCGGCGGACGCGCTGGTGCAGACGATCGCGGGGTGCGAGCTGCCGGCCGTGTGCGCGCAGGCCGCGCTCGCGGTGACCCGGGCCACCGCGGCGACCGGCGACACGGACGGCGCGATCGCCACGCTCGAGCGGGCACTCGAGCAGCTGGCCGAGACCGAGCTCCCGTACCTGAAGGCGACGCTTCATCTGGAGCTGGCCCGGCTGCATGCTCAGCGCGACCCCGCCGCGGCTGCGATCGAGGCGCGCGCAGCGGCCGCCCTGCGCGCGCAACTCGACGGCACGCCGGGCGGCGGAACGGACGTCGAGCTGACCGTCGCCAGCATGCGTCACGACGTCGAGCAGTGGACGGTTCGCTGCGACGGGACCGCGGTCGTGCTCAAGGACACCAAGGGCTTGCGCTACCTGAATGAACTGGTCGCGCATCCCGGTGTCGAGCGGCACGTCCTCGATCTGGTTGACCTCGTAGAGGGCGTCGTGCCAGGGCTGAATCGCCGCCACCTCGGCGACGCCGGCGAAGTGCTCGACCAGCAGGCGCGCCGCGAGTACCGCCGCCGCATCGAGGCGCTGCGAGGCGAACAGCAGGAGGCAGAACTGCTGGGAAACGAGGACCGCGCGTGGGCGGCGCAGGAGGAGATCGACGCGCTGGTCAGGCAGCTGGCCGGCGCCGTCGGGTTCGGGCGTCACGAGCGGCGAGCCGGATCGACGGTGGAGCGCGCTCGGTTGAACGTGACGCGGGCACTGCGGACCGCGATTTCGCGGATCGAACAGGCGCTGCCGGAGCTGGGACGTCACCTCGACCGCAGCATCAGTACCGGGGTGTTCTGCTCGTATGCGCCGGCGCCGGACGAGTCGGTGCGGTGGAGCTAGGAGGCGTGCCGGTGGCCGCGGCAGCGCCCCAGCCCGGCTAGTTCTCGGGCTGCCAGCGGCTGACCACCCACCCGCCGCCGTTTGCAAGCCGCGTCACGCTGGCGACCGCCACGTGCCAGGCCGGGCGGAGCCCCTGGTAGGCCGTTGTGTTGGTCGCCGTCGTGCGCTCGCGAGTGACGACGACGTACTCGTCGCGGTGCCCGGGAAGCGGCGCCACGGCCTCGACCGCTCCGGTGTTGGCGACGCCTCCCCGCTTGAGTTCGTAGTCGCCGGCCGTCTGAGCCGCGGCCAGGGCCATGGCCGAGCGAGCCTGGCCGATGCTGGCCGCGGCCAGGGCCTGCATGCGGGCGCTTACGTTGGCGGCATTCCAGTTGATGTACGCGGTGGCGAACGCCGCGACCGCCTGTTGGGCTTGTGCGGCGGCGGTCTTGACGTGCTCGGGCGGGGGCGGCGGCGACGGGTACTCGTGCGTGGCCTGCGCCTGCTGGAGCTTCGTCGGGGGCGGTGCCACCGGGGATTGGGCTGCCACGGGCGGTGGCGGTGGCGCGCCGCCGGGGAGGCTGCATCCGCCGAGCGCAGCGGTGGCCGCGGCTAGGGAGGGCAGGGCGGCAAGCGCGGCGATGCTGGCGCGCCGAGTCACAGCCCCGCCGGGTGCCGAGCCACGAACCCGGCCGCGCTGCGGACGAGCGGATGCCACCCGATTCCGCCGCTGCCGTCGCCGGCGCCTGCCGCGTTGTGCGTGTCCCAGCGCAGGCCGGCCACATACATGAAGACGTGGTCGGCGCTCGCGTACAGCGTGACCCAGTGGCCGGGGCCGGGATCGCCGAAACTCTCGAGCTCGCTCGACGCTGCGCCGTAGGTGACGGGGAGCAACCGCGCGCCGTAGAGCAGATGCTCGACGCTGCTGGAGCAGTCGTAGGCCGGCGCCACCTCGGACAGCGGCAACCCGTGGGCGCCGCCGTACACGTACGGCTTGCCGACGATTTGGTTGCCCGCGGCGATGATCGCCTTGACGGCGTTGGGAGCGCTGGCCGGCGCCGCCGCGAGGCCGCTCGGCAGCAGCTGGGCGCGCTCGCCGGGGGTCAGCGGCAGGCCGGCGGTGGGGCCGGCGGCGCACGAATTGTTGGTTGCGGTTGCGGTTGCGCTTTCCGTGAGGCCGCCGGCATCCGTCTGGCCAAGCGCGTCGGCGGACCCGGGCGTCGGCGGGCGCTCCACCCTGACCGCGCCCGACCACATCCCGCTCTCGTATGGGATTCCGAGCCGCTCGGAGAACTGCCACCACAAGTCGATGACGCGCGGCAGCCCGGCGACCGGGCCGCCGCCGAAGCCAAAGTCACGCTTGTACGCGATCGCCGAGTGCCCTCCCCATGTGATGCGCAGCGGCGTCATGTACCCGAGTCCGCCCATCGCGGTCGCGGTCTGCCATGTGAGCCCGCCGAGCTCGGCGTACGTGTCCGGGTGCTGAAGGAGATTGTCGCCGCGCGCGCCGAGAACCCCCGAGCTCGAGTCGCCTGGACCGCCGTACTCGGTGGCGCCGACGGTCTGCCCGCTTCCCGGTGCGTCCAGCGCGATCGACTGCGCTCCGGCATCCGAGCTTCCGCAGTCATTTCCGGAGCTGAGCAGCACCACCATGAGCAGCAGCCCGGCTCCCACGCAGCCGATGCCGGCGAAGACTCCAGCGATGACGACGGCTACGGCGCGCGAGCTTCGACGAGTGCTGGTTCTCGGCACGCGGTCAAGATAAGTCCGCGTTCTTCCGATGCCTGGGATTGACACTGATTTGTTGCAGTCGGCCGATTCCCATTGCTTTAAGCGCCGCCGCTAACGTAGATCCAGCATGGCCCGCATCCTCGACCTCGAACAGGCGATGCTCCTCCTGGAGCTCGACGCGCCGTTTGACAAACGCTCGGTGCAGCTCGCCCGTCGGCGCATGGCCAAGCGCTGGCATCCCGATATCGCGCCGTCCGGGCGCCAGCACGAGCACCAGCGCCATCTGCAGGCGATCAACGAGGCGGCCGATCAACTCGAGCAGCTGGCCGAAACGTCCCGCGGAGGCCGCGTCAGCCGCAACGCGGTCAAGGTGTCAGCCGCCGCCACTCGCCGTGCGCGCGAAGAGGCCGGCCGCCGCGCCTACGAGGAGGAGCAACGGGCGCGTGCCGCGGCCGCCGACCGTCAAAAGCACGACCCGTTCGGCTCCCGCGTCCCCGACCACTCGGTCGTCCACCGCTACGCCCGCTGCCTGTCCTATCCCGAGTGGGGCGTCGGCACGGTCAGCGGCATCTACTTCTCGGGCGACGGCGATGACGTGCAGCAGTGGGCGCGGATCTCGTTCGCGGTTGGCGTCCGCACGGTGCCGGCCGGCTCGCTGCAGTTCGTTGACTTCTCGAAGCCCGACGCGGCGGCCGACCGTGTTGAGCGCTTCATGACCGCGGCTCAGCATGCCCTAACCGACGGAAACCCGGCGCTGGCCGCCCAGCGGCTCGTCTACGCGCGTGATGCCGAGCCCGACAACCCGAGCGTGCTTCGACTTCTGACCGCGGCGTTCTGGCAGGCCGGCAACCTCCCCGCGGCCGCGCGCGCGGTGCGCGACTGGGCCCGGGTCGAGAAGGACCGGCCGACGCCGGAGCGCTTCGCGTCGCGCATCTACGAGGACATGGGCGCTTACGGCCTAGCTGCCGATGCCGCCGAGCGGGCAGCCAACCGGGCGCCGGGGGACGCGTCGGCCTGGGAGCGACTCGGGCGGCTGCGGCTACAGCTGATGGATCGGGCCGGAGCGGTCACCGCGCTCGACCGTGCGCGTCTGATGGGCCCGACCGTCGAGGGCCTGCTCGACCTCGCCCTGGCCTACCACCTGGTCGGCGACGTGGGCGCGGAGGTGTCGGCCGCCGAGGCGGCTACGCGGCTCGACCCGGACTCCCAGCCGGCGTGGTCGACGTTCGCCCACGCCCTCGCCCGCACCGACCGCCAGAGCGAGTGCATCGAGGCTTGCCAACGCGCACTGGCGCTCGGGCCCGATCCCGAGGTCTCGGATCTGCTGGCGCGGATGGAGGCCGCTGGGCCGCGAGAGTTGGCGTCGCGCAGCGCCGCTGCGTAAGCGGCCGCCGCGCTAGGGCGACGCGACCGATCCCTCGCGGCCGCACACCGGACAGGAGTCCTGGCCCTCCAGGCCGCGCCCACCGCACAGCGGGCAGTCCTCGACCCGTTCGAGCACGCCGAGCAGCTCTCCCACGCGACACACGAGCAGGCGCTCCTCGTCGACCTCGATCCATGCCCCTGCAGCCGCAGGGAAGACGACATGATCGCCAGGCTTGACCGGCATCTGCACGCCGACGTGGTCCCACCAGTCGAGCCCGGGGCCGACCGCAAGCACGATCCCGTGCTGAGGCGGGGGCTCGTCTGAGCCGGGCGGCACGAGCAGGCCGGAGCGGCGGACGCGGTCGGGGTCGAGCTCCTTGATCACGACACGGTCGAAAAGGGGTCGAAGCTGGTTGCGCATCTCAGTCTGATGTTAGGCGGGCCGTGACGGAATCGGCCGGACCGCGATCAGATCGTTGCGCAAGCCACGGGTGATAGGCCGCCCAATGCGCCCTGCAGCACTTGATGACCGAAACCCAGCGTGGCGAGGGTACCCGCCGTGGAGTCCGCCAGGGTGCCGACGTTGCAGAGGCTGTTGCTGTTGAGCAGCACGACGATGGTGCCGCGCACACGCGGCGCGTACCACACATCCGCGGTATAGCCGGGCACGCTCAGCTCGCCGTTGTGGCCGAGCATCCCACCCGCTGCGGCAATGCCGAGGCCGTAGCCACCAAACAGGCCCGTGGTGATCCCGTAGCCCGGCAGCGAGAACAGTCCGAAACCGCTCGGGAAGAGGTGCACGCGCTCGCGCTGAGTGCGCGGCCGCAGCAGCGCCCCGGTTCCAAGCGCTCTGGCCCAGATCCGCAGGTCGCGGAGCGTCGAGACGATGTTGCCGGCGCCGAAGAACATGGAAGGGCTGGGAACCGGGCCAGGTATGTACGACGTCGGACTCTGACCAGGGAACGGGATGTAGCCGGCCGTGGCGGGCGCCGGCAACTGGCTCTGGTGCGTCGGGAAGCTCGTCTGCGTGAGATGCAGGCGGTCGAAGATCATTCGCTTCATCAGAACGCCCATCGGCCGACCGGTGACCTTGTGGGCGATCAGACCCAGGATCATGTAGTTGGTGTCGGAGTAGTAATAGGTCCTCCCCGGCGGGTAGGCGGGCTGGGCCTCCTGGATGGCGTAGTCGATCAGCTGCTGCGGCTGCCAATACATGCCGCATTGCGGTGTTGGATTCTTCGGCTTGCAGTTCTCCCCGATCCACTGCGAGAGCTTCGACGGCTGGCCCTCCGGCCCGAGACCCTCCTCGTCCCAGATGCCGCTGCGCATCCCGAGCAGCATGCGGATCGTGATCCGCTTGGCGTTCGGGATGTTCGGCTCCCACTTCGCGATCGGCGTGTCGAGGCTCAACTTGTTCTGGTCGACGAGCTCGAGGATCACGGTGGCGGTGAACGTCTTGGTGACGCTCCCGATGCGGAAGTGGTCGGACAACTGCATCGCCTGCCCGGGCTGCGCAACCCCGAATGCACGCTGGTAGGACCCGACGCGGCCCCCGGTGACGCCAACCACGCCGCCCGGGATCCCGTAGCTCTGGATCTGGTTGACGACGAGGTTGAACTCGGCTCGGATCTGTTGTCGCCCGATCGCCTGCGCGGCCGGTGGTCCCGCTACTGCGATTAGGACAGCCACCGCCATCCCGACCCACGCAACCGCACGACGCCTCATCTCGTGTCACCCCTCCACTAGTTCTCGCCGGCCGCCGCGAAATCGTACGCGAGACCTGGGCGCTCAGGCGCCAGTCGGGCCGCGCCTCTGCGGCCGAGCGTCCCGGCTCGCCATCCGGTCGGCGCCATAGCCTTGCCGGCCGATGCGTTTGATCGTTGCCCGCTGCGAGGTCCGGTACTCCGGCCGATTGGATGCGCTGCTGCCTGAGGCGCTGCGGCTGATCATCGTGAAGGCCGACGGATCGGTGCTCGTGCACGCCGATGCGGGCGGGTACAAGCCGCTGAATTGGATGACGCCGCCGACGGTCATCGAGGAAGAGCCCGGCCGAATGACGGTGCGCAAACGCGCCGGTAAGACCGAGGATCAGCTCGAGATCTCACTCGCCGAGGTGCTCTCCGACGTCACGCATGACATGGGCTCGCCGGATGAGGACGCCGCGCTGGCCAAGGATGGCGTCGAGGCCCATCTGCAGGAGCTGCTGGCCGAACAGCCGCAGTGGTGCGGCGAGGGGCTGCGCCTGGTGCGGCGCGAATGGCCAACCGACATCGGACCCGTGGACCTGATGTGCCGCGACGCCGAGGAGACGTGGGTGGCGGTCGAGATCAAACGGGTGGCCGGGATCGAGGCGGTCGAGCAGTTGAGCCGGTATCTCGAGCGGATCCACTGCGATCCGGCTTTCGAATCCTGTCGCGGAGTGCTGGCGGCGCAGCTGATCAAGCCGCAGGCGCGCGTGCTGGCCGGCGCACGCGGGATCGCGTGTGTCGAGGTCGACCTGGCCGTGCTGCGCGGCGAGCGCGAGCCGGACCTGAAATTGTTCGCGGCATGAACGATGAGCCAGCCGTCCTGACCGAGCGCCGCGAGCGCGTCCTCCTGATCACGATCAACCGGCCCGACCAGCGCAATGCGGTGAACGCCGCAGTCGCGCATGGGATCGCTGCGGCCATGGATGAGCTCGACGAGGCCGATGATCTGTCGGTTGGCGTCCTCACCGGCGCGGGCAAGGGCTTCTGTGCCGGCATGGACCTCAAGGCGTTCGTGGCCGGCGAATCGCCGTACGCGGGCGACCGCGGCTTCGCGGGGATCACGCAACGGGCGGCGGTCAAGCCGCTGATCGCCGCGGTGGAGGGATTCGCCGTGGCCGGCGGGTTGGAGGTGGCGCTGGCCTGCGATCTGATCGTGGCCGCGACGGGAGCGCGGCTCGGGATCCCTGAAGTGAAGCGCTCGCTGGTCGCGGCCGGCGGCGCGCTGCTGCGCCTCCCGCGCGCGCTGCCGCGCAATGTGGCCATGGAGCTGGCGCTGACGGGCGACCCTATCCCGGCCGAGCGCGCGCACGAGCTGGGACTGGTGAATCGGTTGGCCGATCCGGGTCAGGCGGTGGCGGTGGCGCTTGAGCTGGCCGAGGCGATCGCCGCGAACGGCCCCTTGGCCTTGACGGCGACGAAGCGGATCCTGACCGAGTCGCCCGATTGGCCCGACTCCGAGTTCTTCGCCCGGCAAGGTGAGATTGCGGGTCCCGTGATGGGGTCCGAGGACGCGCGCGAGGGCTCGATCGCGTTCGCCGAGAAACGCGCGCCAGTGTGGCGGGGTCGCTAACCCCCGAGGAGGCTCATCGCCTGGCCCGCGAGAAGGGCGTCTCCAGCGTGCGCTACGCGATGGTGCGCGGGCTGGCCGTGCCGTTCATGCGGCTGTACTTCCGCCTGCGGATCGAGCATCCCGAGCACATCCCGGCCGAAGGTCCGGCGATCGTGGCCCCCAACCACAAGAGCTTCTGGGACTCGTTCTTCGTCGCCGCCGCGACAAAGCGCCACGTCCGCTTCATGGGCAAGGCCGAGCTGTTCAAGGGACGCCACGGGCGCCTCCTCGTGCGGCTTGGAGCGTTTCCCGTGCGCCGAGGCGAGTCCGACGCCGACGCGCTCGAGACGGCGCGTGTGGTGCTCCAGCAAGGTGGACTGCTGGCGCTGTTCCCCGAAGGGACCCGGATCCGCGATCCGGCCACCCTCGGCTCGCCGCGGCGGGGAGCCGCCCGGCTGGCGCTCGAGACCGGCGCGCCCCTCGTGCCGGCCGCGATCACCGGGACCGACGGGCTGTTCCTGGGGCCGCTCCCCAAGCCAAAGCGGGTGCAGATCGCATTCGGGGAGGCGATCCCGGTGCATGAGCTCGAGGCCACGCCGGAGAGTGCCGGCCACGTGATTGAGGATCAGCTGTGGCCGTCGGTGAGCGCCGAGTACACCCGCCTGCGGGCGCGCCCCGGGGTGATCGCGGCTGGTTTGGCGGCGGCCGGTCTGGCCGGGTTCGTGGCGCAGCGGCGGCGCGGGCGCAAGTCCGGGCGGCGGCGGCGCTAACCGCGGGTCTTCGCTTCCGTCTCGCCCCAGAGTGTCGCCACCACCGAGCGCGCCCCGCTGTGGTTGCGGTGCTCGCACAGGTAGATCCCCTGCCACGTTCCGAGCGCCAGCTGTCCACGGGAGACCGGCAGGGTCAGCGGCTGGCCGAGCAATGACGCCTTGATATGCGCCGGCATGTCGTCCGATCCCTCCAGCGTGTGCGTCCAGTAGGGCGCCCGCTCGGGCACCGCCTCGCTGAACCAGGTCTCGAAGTCGCGCCTGACGTCGGGCGACGCGTTCTCGTTCAGAGTGAGCGAGGCAGACGTGTGCTGGAGCAGGAGATGGAGCAGGCCGACCTGGACCTCCCGTAGCTGCGGGAGCGCACTCAACACCTCGCGCGTGACGAGGTGAAAGCCGCGCGGGCGCGGGTCGAATGTGATGACGCGCTGGATCCACATCAGACTTCGGGAAGCCTGGCTACCCGCATATCGACGCGCTCCCCCCGGAACGGGACGCCTTCGCGCTCGAGCAGGCGCCGCTGACGCCGGCCCTTGGCCAGCGAGCCATCGGCGCGAACGATCCGATGCCACGGAAGCAAGGGATCGTCGCATTCGTGCAAGACCGCGCCCGCGACTCGCGGAGCACCCGGCGACACGTCACCGTAGGTGCGGACAAAGCCCGCCGGCGTCGCGCGCACGCGATCGAGGATCTGAGAAGCGCGCGGCGTGTTCACGAACCAGAGCATAAGCAGCGCATCCTGATATGGTCATCGCCGCCTAATTCCCTGCAAATCGGGGGATTCGTCGACATCCACGCATGCTTCGCTACATAACAATGCGCCTCGGTGTCCGCGGTCGCGCTGCCGCCGTCGCAGTGACCGCGGCGCTGGTCGCCCTGACGCTTCTCGTGGCCGGCTGGCCGGGCTCGGCTGTCGACCGCGCCCGCGCGGCCAACCTCGACCAGTTGGGTTCCCAGCTCAGCGCACAGCAGGCACGCCAGCAGAGCCTGAGCTCCAGCCTGAGCCGTCTGGCTTCTCTGATCAGCTCGCTGAATGCGCAGATCGCGCTTGTGCAGTCGCGCGAGGCCGCTGTGCGGACCGAGCTGGCCCACGACCGCGCCGCACTCGCCGCCGTCCACGCCGCCTTGGTCCGCGAGCGGGCCCTCCTCGCGCTGCTGCGCCGGCGGCTCGCCCGGTCCCGCATGCTGCTGGCGCGACAACTGGTGTCGAGCTATGAGGGCGACCGGCCAGACCTCGTGAGCGTGGTTCTCAACGCTCACGGGTTCACCGATCTGTTGGAGCGTCTCGACTTCCTGCATCGGGCTGAAAAGCAGCAGCAATCGATCATCTCGATTACACGAAGCGCCAGGGCGCGGGCGACTGTGGCGGCGCACCGCCTGGGCAAACTCGAGGCACGCGACCAGCAGATCGCGGAGGCGACCCTGCTCCACGTCCGTGCGCTCGCCGGCATGAACGCGCTGCTGCAGTCGCGCCAGGCCGCGCTGGCGCAAGCGCGGGCCGCGCAGCAGGCCGCGCTGGCCGCGAGCCGCGCCCGCGGGCGCCACCTGCAAGCCGAGATCGATCGCATTCACGCCGCGCAGGCTGCAGCGGCACGGGCGGCGGCGGCGTCGTCGTTCAGCGTGCCGGCATCGACCGGACCGGCTCTCGGTCCCGGCGGCGGCTGGGCGATTCCCTACGCGATCGTGCTCTGCGAGTCAGGCGGGCAGAACCTGCCGCCCAACTGGGCCGGCGCCTCGGGCTACTACCAGATCATTCCCAGCACCTGGGCGATGTTCGGCGGCACCGGCCCGGCCGCCTACCTCACGAGCAAGGCCGAGCAGGACGCGGTGGCGACGCGGATCTGGAACGGCGGCGCCGGCGCTGTCAACTGGGATTGCGCGAAGATCGTCGGGATCATTCACTAGCCCGTTCGCGGGGCGCGTTGCGGCGTTCAGCCGGCCGCGGTCCGCCAATCCGGCGTTGTCTCCAGGCGGCGCCGGCGGGCCATGATGCTGAGCTGGTCGATGTGGTCGAGCGCCTGACCGGACCCGAACGCCACGCAGGTGAGCGGCGATTCGGCGCGGAACACCGGCATGCCGGTTTCGTTCGAGACAAGCTCGGGCAAGCCGTGGACCAGCGTGCCACCACCGGCGAGCAGGATGCCGTGCTTGGCGATGTCGCTGGCCAGCTCGGGCGGGGTTTCCTCGAGCGTGTCGCGGATCGCCTGGAGGATCTCCTGCACCGGAGCGCGGATCGCGGCCCGGACCTCTTCGCTGCGCAGCTCGACGGCTGTCGGCAGCCCGGTGATCAGGTGGCGGCCTCGAACCTCGATCGTTTGCTCCTCCGCCAACGGCGTGACGGTGCCGATCGAGATCTTGATCGACTCCGCCGTCCGCGAGCCGATGGCCAGTTTGTACGCCGAGCGCAGGTAATGCGAGATGGCCTCGTCCATCTCGTAGCCACCCACCCGGACCGAACGGCTGATGACGATCCCGCCCAGCGAGATGACGGCCATCTCGCTCGTGCCGCCGCCCACGTCGACGACCATGCGCCCGACCGGCTCCTCGATCGCGATGCCTGCGCCGATCGCGGCGGCGATCGGCTCCTCGATCAGGTGGACGCGGCGGGCACCGGCGGCCAGCGACGCCTCCTCGACGGCGCGCTTCTCCACCTCTGTGACGCCGGACGGGGCGCACACGATCAGTCGCGGATGGGCCATGCGGCGGTTGAGCACCTTGCGGATGAAGTAGCGGAGCATCTGCTCGGTCACTTCGAAGTCCGCGATCACCCCGTGGCGGAGCGGCCGAGTCGCCGAGATAGTCGCCGGCGTACGCCCGATCATCCGCTCGGCGTCGGAGCCGACGGCGTGGACCTCGCCGGTGTCGACGTCGGAGGCCACGACTGACGGCTCGGAAACGACTATCCCGCGACCGGCCACGTACACGAGCGTGTTCGCCGTGCCGAGGTCGATCGCCATGTCGTTGACGCCGAGGGTCGGCGCCAGGTGGCGGCGGGAGGTGTCGCGACGTGAGCCGTCTCTACGAAAGCGGATACCCCACAGGGTGGCAGACGCAGGCCGTCCGGCGCCCTGTGGGGTGATCCTTGCATGCGTCTCGTCAGATCGCCGGGACCGGCTCGAGCGTGGTGGTCGCGGGTGCCGCGTCCGCGGTTCCGGGTGCCGCGTCCCCTTCCGGCGTCAACACGCGAGCCCGCGCCGGGAGCCGGAAGGCGAGCACGAAGGCCACGACGAGCAGCGCCACGGTGACCAGCGCCGTCCACTCGCCAGCGGCCAGGAACTGGCGCACGCCACCGCTGCCGACGAGCGCGAAAAAGATCGCGCCCACGCCCGCGACGCCGAGGGACATGGCCATGCTGTTGGCGGCCTGCAGTACGCCGGACGCCGAGCCCATCTCGTGCGGGGCGACGCCGGCCATGATGATGTCGAACAGGGGCACGAACACCATCCCCATGCCGAACCCGCCGACGATCATTGGCGCCAGCAGGTCAACACTGCCGACGTGCTCGCCTGCGCCACGCAGGACCACGTAGAGCCCCAGCAGCCCGACGACCTCGACCACCAATCCGGCATGCAGGATCTTGCGGCCCAGCTTGTTCATTGCCACGCCGCCGATCCCCGAGCCAACGAACGCCCCGGCGGCCCAGGGCGCCGTCGTAATCGCCGAGTGCCATGGGGAGAACCCGAGCCCGGCCTGGAGCAGCACGCCCAGGATCAGCACCACGCCGCCCAGCGCGCCGACGAACACGAGCGAGAACACGATGGCGCTGACGTATGGACCGCGCCGGAAGATGCTCGGCTCGATGAGCGGCGTCCGGCCGGCCCGCTTGCGCCGGAGCTGATGAGCGCCGAACAGCGCGAGCGCAGGCACGGCCGCCACCAGCAGCCCGACGATCCACAGCGGCCAGCCGAGGTCGTGACCCTCGACGAGCGGGAACACCAGCAACAGCATCACGGCGCCGGCCAGGACCATCCCGGTGACGTCGAGCCGCTCACGCTTCGCCGCGGGCGGGGCATCCGGGAGGAAGCGATGGCCGACGAGCAGGGCGGCCAGGCCGACCGGGAGGTTGACCAGGAAGATCATCCGCCAGCCGGTGTCGAGCAGATTGGCGCTGATCAGTCCGCCGGCCACGATCGGGCCGAGCATCGCCGAGAGCCCCATCGCGGGCCCGTAGACGCCGAACGCCTTACCCATCTCCTCGGGCCCGAACAGGTCGCGGATCAGCCCGAAGACCTGCGGCAGCATCATCGAGCCGGCCGCACCCTGGGCCGCCCGGGCCGCGATCATCTCGGCCGGCGTGCTCGCCACCGCGCACGCCGCCGACGTGACGATGAACGCCGCGATCCCGATCAGGAGCATGCGCTTGCGGCCGTAGAGGTCGCCGAGCCGGCCGCCCGTCAGCAATCCGACGGCCATCGCCAGCGTGTACGCCGCGGCGATCCACTGAATCACCGCATACGAACCACCAATGTCATGCCTGATCGACGGCGCGGCCACCTGAACCACGGTGGCGTCGAGCAGGTCCATCACGGATGCCGCCACGGCGGCGGCGAACGCCAGCCAGCGCCAGCGGATCGGTTGGGATTGCGTCTGCGGATTCACTTCGTCGACCTCCTCTTCGTTGATGGAACGGAAGAATCTGGTCTGGTGGCTAGTGTACCAGAACGGAATGCTCTGTTCCACTCGGTTTGGGAGGTAATTTTGGGGCGCGTCGCGGCGGGGACGGGACGTTGGCCGGGGGCCGGGCGGGCGCGGTCGCTGGCGCGGCCGGCCGTCGGTGGCGCGGGGGGCCGGGCGGGCGGACGCGACGGCGCCCCGGCCGACCGAGCAGGCCACCGGATGCCGTGTCAGAAAGGGCCATCGGCGGATCGACGCCGCCGAGCCGTGGCTGATTGCGTACCTACTGGGGCCACAATCGGCCGCGGCGAGCCGGGGCGGGGAAGCGACGGCCTTTTGTGTCGATGCCGGTGTGCCCAGGCCACCCGTCTCGGCGGCCGGAGCCACGCCGGCGCGCTGCGACCAGCGGTCGGTGGCGTCAGGCCTGCGCCGCGCCCGCCCCGCGGCCGACCGCAAAACTCCGCTTTGCTTGCCGGCACCGTCGCGCAGAGTGCACTTCTACGGGCACAAGCCGCAAAACTCCGCCCTGCTCCGCACAGGGCGGGGGCAGAGTGGAGTTTTACGGCCGGGGGCTGGCGTTAGCCGCCGAGCGCCACCAGCACCTGGTTGGCCATGTTCTGCTCGCCGGCCTGGTTGGGATGCAGCGGGTACGCGACTGAGTTCGGGACGATCCCGTTGACCCAGGCCACGCCCGGTGGCTTGCAGGCGTCGTGGCCGATGCTCGACTGCCACGTGTCGACGAAGGTGGCGTTGTTGGCGGCGGCGGCCGACGCGATCACCGAATTCAGGCGCTGCTCGAGTGAGTTGAAGTACTTGATGTCGCCGGAGGACAGCGGCACGAGCGGCCAGCAGTTGGAGCCGTTGACCGGCAGGCCGTCGGGATAGCCGACGATCAAGACGCGCGCAGACGGGGAGCGTTGGTGGATGCCCTGTAGCACGCCGGCCACCTTGGGGCCGGTGGCATCGACCGCTGCCAGGTTCGGGTCAGATCCCGAGGCCTGGTAATGGTCCTGGCAGGCGTGCCCGAACGGATGGCTGATGTCGATCTGGGCGCACGTCTCGGCCACGCCGATCAGGCCGGCGTCGTTGCCGCCGATCCCGACCGTGACGAGCGTGTCGCTCGGGGTCAGCGCGTTGAACTGGGGTGGGTTGGTGCCGCCGAACGGGACCGACTGGGGCTGGGTCATGTTGACCGTGGTGGCGCTGCCGCAGCTGACGTCGGTGAACGAGCTGGGGGCGATTACCCGCGCGACGTCTGAGGGGTAGTTGTTGGTCGAGCGGCCGCAGCCGATCGGGTTGCCGGTCGGCACCGGAACGAGGGGTGCCGAGGTGTACGAGTCACCCAGCGAGACATACGGCCCGGTCGCGGCGCGGGCGAAGGCCGGCGCCAGCCACAGAACCGCCGCAAACGCGATCGCACAGACGAAGACGCCGGTCCACCGGCGACGAACCACACCAGCCATCTAAACCTCCCTCAACGCAGATCAAAACGCGCTCTCCGGTCGGGAACCCTACCGCGCGCCGCAACCGCCGGTTGCACTACCTGGAGACGCCAGAGGACGGAACCTGGCAGGATGCTCCGTCCGCGTCGGAAGCCCCGCCGACACTTCGTCCAAACCCCGGAAACCGGCACCGCCCCCATGCCGCAATCCGACACGCTGCTGCTGCGTTCATCGCGCCACGGTCACCGTCGGCGCAAGCCAAGCCGACCCTGGCGTACCGGCGGGCCGCTGCTTGCGCTGATCGCGGTCGGCGTCGTACTCGTGTCGGCCTGGTTGACGGTAAACCCCGGCCGCAAGCAAACCGCGGCGACAACCACGCACCGGCCGGTCGCGATCATCCCGGCCAACCACCAGCACGTCCGCTTCGACACGACCATCACCGGCCGCTGCGCCACGATCGACCACGCCGTCACCAACGAGATGCGCGGGTGGGGTGTCTACACCTTCGATCCCGGTCGCATCCCCGTGACCGACGCGCACGGGAGAACGCTGCTGCCGTCAAATCTCGCGGCCTCCAACAATCCCCCTGGGCTCGACGCGGTCGTGTCGGGCTCCGCGCGCCCGGAGGACGAGACGCAGTGGCAGGTGGCGGCCGGCAGCCGCCAGATGCCGGCTAGCCCCGCCGGCAGCTGTCAGACGTCGATCGCGACGGCGTGGCCCGACGCGGTCCGCTCAGGCCGGGCGGCAATTCAGCTCCAGCGGCCGGGCCCGTACGTGTACTGGACGCTCGAGCACACCGTCCACTGGGTCAAGGTGAACGACGTCGCGACGAACCCGGCGCCGCGACCATGCCCCGACGGGGCAACGCCGCACGCCACGTCCCCCGCACCGGCCGGCGATCCTCCCTCGGCGGACGGAGAAACTTGGCACTGGACCGTCGACTCGTTCTGCACGAAGGTCAAGTGGTGGACGTTCGCCGTGCTCGGCTCACGCGGTCACTGCCCGCGCGCCACCGACGGCTCGCTATGGCCGCGGCAGATCTACATCAATCAATACGCGGCCGGCGCACGGCTGCACCTGCCGCTCGGCCGCGGCGAGGCGGGCGGCAACGCGTGCGGCCCCTCGGCGCTGATGATGGCGATGACGCTCGCTCGCCACCGCCACGCGCGACACGCGACGCCAACAACGGCGCTGGGCACAGTGTTCGACAAGACCATGCAGCACCGGCGCGCACGGGTCAGGCCGAACGCCGAGAACGACTTCGTCGGGACGAAGGCGGCCGCCTTCCTGGCCCACCGGGGCTGGACGAACGCGACGTTCGGCCGGTTGGGGACGAGCGCGGAGAGCATCGGTCCCGAAACGACCGGGTCCGACCAAGACCCGTCGAACGAGGCGACGATCGATCGGGCGCTGAAGCACGGCCCGGTGTTGATCAGCACCGACTTCGGTACCGCACGCTGGGGCGCCGCCGGTGACGGCCACATGATCGTCGTGCTCGGCCGCGCGCGTGGCAATCCCGGGGAGTACGTGGTGTACGACCCGGCCGGGAACTACTTCGCCTCCCCCACCCACCACTACGACACCCGCTCGTGCGGCGCCGCGGTGCTCTACCCGCAGAGCTGGCTGTACGCCTACACGACGGGCGCCTGGTACATCGCACTCGGCACGCCCAAGGCGTAGGCCAGACCGGCGCGCGGGATAGAGCTACCGCTCGCCGGGCGGCTTGCGCGGGTATTGCGAGACAGGCTGGCCGGGATCGAGCGCGGTCGCGACGATCCGGTTCTGCTCTTCGGCGTGAGCGACCGGGTAGCCCTCGCCGGACGCGGCGCGCTCGGGGCGGCCGACGTAGCCGAAGTCGAGATGCTCGGGCAGGATCTGAAGCAGCCGGGGCGACATGTGGGCCCGCGCGCCCATGTTGCGCGGCTCCTCCTGCACCCAGAGGACCTCGCGCAGGTTCGGGTACTGATCGACGAGGGCGAGGATCTCGGCCTGCGGGAACGGATACAGCAGCTCGACGCGGCCGATCGCGATCTCCGGCACGCTCGGGCGCACGCTGTGCCCGACCAGGTCGTAGTAGATCTTGCCGCTGCACAACAGCAGCCGGGTGACGCGTTCAGGATCAGCCACGGCGTCGGGCAGCACCGGCTGGAAGCGACCCGAGGCCAGCTCATCGACCGAGCTCGTGGCCTGATGCAGCCGCAGGAGCGACTTCGGCGTCATGATCACCAGCGGGCGCTGCTTGGCGATCCGCGCCTGGCGGCGGAGCAGATGGAAGTACTGGGCCGGCGTCGTGCAGTTGGCCACGCGGATGTTCCCCTCGGCGGCCAGCTGCAGGAAGCGCTCGAGCCGAGCGGAGGAGTGCTCGGGGCCAGAGCCCTCGTAGCCGTGCGGGAGCAGCATCGTCAGACGTGAGGTCTGGCCCCACTTGGCCAGGCCGGAGATGATGAACTGGTCGATGATGACCTGGGCGCTGTTGACGAAGTCGCCGAACTGGGCCTCCCACAGGACGAGCGTCTCCGGGCCCTCCTGGGAATAGCCGTATTCGAAGCCCAGACAGGCCATCTCGCTGAGCGGACTGTTGTGCAGCTCCATCGGCGCGAGCGCGCCCGGAAGATGCTGCATGGCGCAGTACTCCTGGCCGGTCTTGGGGTCATGGAGCACGAGGTGGCGCTGGGAGAACGTTCCTCGCTCGGAGTCCTGGCCGGTCAGGCGGATCGGGATCCCCTCGGTCAACAGCGTCGCGAAGGCCAGCGACTCGGCGTGGGCCCAGACGATCCCGCCGTCGGATCCAAGCGCAGCCGCGCGCTGCTCGAGCTGCTTGACGAGCTTCGGATGGACCGTGAATCCGTCGGGCACCGACAGCAGCTCCTCGTTGAGGACGCGGAGGCGCTCCTCGGAGACGGCGGTCTTGACCTCGGGCGAGGCGGTTCGGTCGAGCTGGTACTCGCCGGTCGCGTGCTCGACTTCCTTGGCGGCGGCGATCCGCGCCTTGAGCCGCTGATGCTCCTCGCTGAGGGCCGACCAGACACTGTCGGTCATCTCGGTCGAGTCCTGCTCCGAGACGACCCCGGCCTCGATCAGCTGCTTGGCGAAGATCTCGCGCGTCGGCGGGTGCTTGCGGATGGCCTGGTACATCTCGGGCTGCGTGTAGGCGGGCTCGTCTGCCTCGTTGTGGCCGAAGCGCCGATAACCGATCAGGTCGATCAGCACGTCGTGGCCGAATTCCTGGCGGAAGGCGAAGGCGAGCCGCACGGCCGAGACGCAGGCGGCGACGTCGTCGGCGTTGACGTGGATGATCGGCACGTCGTAGCCCTTGGCCAGGTCGGAGGCCCAGGTCGTCGAACGGGCGTCTTCCGGATCGGTGGTGAAACCGACCTGGTTGTTCTGGATCAGGTGGATCGTGCCGCCGACGGTGTAGCCGTCGAGCGCCTGGAGGTTGAGCGTCTCGGCCACGACGCCCTGGCCCGGGAAGGCGGCGTCGCCGTGCACGATGATCGGGATCGCCGCGTTCGTGTCCTGGTGGGCATGCGGGCCCTGTCGCGTGGTCTGGACGGCTCTGGTCGAACCAGCGGCCACGGGCGCGACGAACTCCAGATGCGAAGGGTTCGACTCGAGCCGGACGATGATCGACTCGCCGCTCGCCAGCTGATACGAGCCCTGGGCGCCGTGGTGATACTTGACGTCGCCGGTGCCGCCCTGAGGGATCGTGGTGATCGGATCGAGCGTGGACGACCCCTCGAACTCGGCGAAGATCGTGTCGTACGGCCGCCCCAGGTTGTGCGCGAGCACGTTCAGCCGCCCTCGGTGGGCCATGCCGATGACGACTTCCCGCGCCCCGCGCGTCGCCGCGAGCTGGATGATCTCGTCGAGCATCGGCACGCTCATGTCGAGCCCCTCGATCGAGAACTGCTTCTGCCCGAGGTAGGCCTTGTGCATGAAACGCTCGAGCGCGTCGACCTCGGTCAGCCGCTTGAGCAGGGCCTTCTGCTCATCGCTGGTCAGCGGCTTGCGGAACGTGCCCGACTCGATCGCCTCGCGCAGCCAGAGCCGCTGGCGGTGCGAGGCGATGTGCTCGATCTCGTAGGCGATCGGGCCGCAGTAGGTCTCGCGCAGATGCGGCAGCGCGTCGGCCAGCGTCGCGCCCGGGACGTACATGCGGAGGATCCGCGCCGGGATCTTGGCCATCAGCCCCGAGGTCAGGCCGAGTGGCTCGGGGTCGAGCGCGGGGTCGCCCTCGGGCTCGCGGCCGAGCGGGTCGAGCTTCGCCGCCAGGTGGCCGTGGGTCCGGTGCGCCTTGAGCAGCGACGTGGCGGCCTGCACGGCCCCGAGCAGCTCCTCGTCCAGTGGCGCCGCGGCGGGTGCGGCTGCCGGCGCCTTTGCCGCGGCGGCGGCAGCGGCGGCCGGGGCGGGCGGTGCGGGGAGCTCGGGCAGCTCGACGTCCAGGTCGGCGAACACCCGGTCGTAGAACTTCTCGTCGCCCTGGAGCAGGGCCTCGATCCGTTGCAGGAAGCGACCCGACTCGGCGCCCTGGATGATGCGGTGGTCATAGGTCGAGGTCATGGTCATGACCTTCTCGGCCCCGATCATCGCTCCGACGCTGCCGAGACCGACCGGGTAGGCGATCGAGCCGGTGGCGACGATCGTGCCCTGGCCCGACATCAGCCGGGGAACGGATGCAACCGTCCCGATGCCGCCGGGGTTGGTCAGCGACACGTTCGCGCCGACCAGATCGTCCGCCCCGAGCGTGTTGGTTCGCGCCTTTTCCACGAGCGCGTTGTAGGCGTCGAGGAATTGCTTGAAGGACAGCCGGCCGGCGTCACGGATCACCGGGACCATCAGCGTGCGGCTGCCGTCCTTCTTCTCGACGTCGACGGCCAGGCCCAAGTTGACGGCGCCGTCGTCGATCCGGTGCGGCTTGCCGTCACGCTCTTCGAAGTGGTGGGCCATGACCGGCATGTCGTCGGTGCCGACACGCGCTATCGCGTAGGCGATGAGATGGGTGAACGACACCCGCTGACCGGCGTTCTTCAGCTGCTTACGGCGCTCGTCGAGGGTGGTGACGGTGATCGTGCGAAACGAGGTGGCGGTCGGGATCGAGCGGCTCTGCTCCATGTAGCGGGCGAGCGCGGCGGCGCTCCCCTTGAGCTGCTGAGCGCTCTCGCTGGGCCCGGCTGCAGGCGCCGCGGGCGCGGCGGTAGGCGCCGCGGGCGCGCCGTTTCCGGCGGCTGCGAGCACGTCGGCCTTGGTGATCCGACCGCCTCGCGCGCTCCCGCTGACGCCGGTCAGGTCGACGCCCTCGGCCGCCGCGACGCGCTGCGCGACGGGTGAAGCGTTGGCGCCGTTGCCGGCCGCGGGCGCGGAAGCGGCCGGAGCGCTCGGCGTCGGAGCCCCGTCGGTGGTCGCGGCTGAGCTCGGCGCGGCGGCCGGCGCTCCGGCGCCATCGCCGGCGCTCATCCGGGCGATCACCTGCCCGACTGTCACGGTGTCGCCCTCCTCGGCCAGGATCTCGGCGATCGTTCCGGCGCTCGGTGCCGGGAGCTCCATGTCGACCTTGTCGGTCGAGATCTCAACCACGGTGTCGCCGTCCTTGACCGTGTCTCCGACCTTGACCGCCCACTCCAGGATCGTCCCCTCGGTGACCGACTCGCCGCCGGTCGGCGTGACGATGTCGATGAGCTGGCCGCTCGCCGCCTCGAGGACCGCCTCGCCTTGCGCCTCGGTCTCCGCGGCAGCTACCGCTTGCTCGGGCGTGGCCGGTTCGCCGTCCCCTGGCGGGTTGGCCAGCTGCTCGGCCTCAGCGCCGTTCGTCGTCGAGATCTCGGCCAAGAGGGCACCGATGGTCACGGTGTCGCCCTCCGCAGCGTGGATCTTGACCACGGTCCCCGCGACCGGCGCCGGGACCTCGGCATCGACCTTGTCGGTGGAGATCTCGACCAGCGTCTCGTCGGCGGCGACGCGGTCACCCTCCTGCTTGTGCCATTCGAGCACGGTGCCTTCGGCGACGGAGTCGCCCATCGCAGGCATGACGACCTGAACCGTGCCGGTTTCCACTGCCATCAGTTCAACTGTAACGCGTGCTCATTCCCACAGATTGGCCATTTCTGCGATCTGCAATAACGAAGCCAATCGAGCCGGCGAAAGGACCGAGGCCACCTAATACGGCAACTGTCACGGCAAGCCAGAACGGAATCACGCGCGCGCGAGCGGCGATGATGCACGCGATCGACATCCCGATCCACAGCAGCCCGTGGGCAAGGCCGAGGATGAACGTCAGCGGTTCCGGCTTGCCGGCGATGAACGCGCACACGAGCAGGCCGAGATAGATCGCCGAATGGGTGAACGACACGGCCTCGAGGCGGCGAAACGTCATGACCGGGCCAGCATCGACGCCATCCGCCGGAGCGGCTCGTCCGCCTCGGCCGGCCACTGTTCGATGTCCGGCGGCCACCAGGCGAAGGCGTCGTGTTCAGCGTCGGGGACGACGGTGGCGCCCGCCGGGAGCCAGGCCTGTCCCACGAGCAGGACGACGCCGCTGGGCATGAGCACAAGCGCCTCGATCGTCAGCCGCTCGGGCGCCACCGACCACTCTTCCTGCAACTCGCGGCCCATCGTGTGGGTCGGGTTCTCATCCACCTCGACCGAACCCCCGGCGCCGAGCGCCCAGCGCCCCGCCCAGGAGGCCAGCCACGCGGCGCGCCGGCCCGCCAGCCAGCTTCCATCGGCCCGGCGGACCACGCACAGCGCGGCCAGGCTGTGGGCCGCGTTCTCCGGGATCAGCCGAAGCGCCCATCGTGCCGGCTGGAGCTCGAGCTTCAGTCCACCTTCGATGATCTCGTAGCTGGCGAGACGGCCGGCGAGGCCGTCGTGGCTGGGCGAGCCGCGCCGACGCAAGGCATCGAGCGCCAGGTCGGCCGCCTCGATCTCGCTCTCCCCGGGCTCGAATACCTCGTCGAGCCAGCTGACCTCAACGTGGGCGGGATCCCACGGACCGACAGCCAGCAGACCGGGCGTCTCGAGCACGCGCGAAACGGTAGAGGACCCGCGCACCGATTAGGCTGGCGCGCCGTGGAGCGGCGGTTGAAGCATTGGGGCTGGGGATATGAGGACGAGCAGCCGTCACAGGAGGACCAGCGCGGCCTGGCTGAGTTCATGTGCCAGCGGCTGGGCTTCGGCTCACCGGAGCCCGAGCAGCCGGCACCACTGCCGTCCCTCCCGCCAGGAAATCTGAAGCCGCCCGCCGGCCTGGCCGAGATCTGTCACACCGGCGACTACGAACGCGCGCTGCATACGTACGGGCGTGCGTACCGCGACATCGTGCGTGCCTTCCGGGGCCGCTTCGAGCATCCGCCCGACGTGGTGGCGCGGCCGCGCGACGAATCCGAGGTCGAGGCGGTGCTCGACTGGGCGATCGGCGCCGGGGCCGCCGTGATCCCGTACGGC
>JBJMLD010000009.1:0-14170 GCA_045805545.1 Solirubrobacteraceae bacterium
GTCCGTCGTAAACGTGGTCTCGACGACGAGCGAGCCCGGCACGTAACGGCGCTCGCTCGTGTACGAGCCTCGCGGGCGGATCACGAAGTGCCCGCCGTCACGATCGAGAATCCGCGCAAACACGGCCGGGCTGTCGTAGCGCGGCCAGCACAGCCAGCTCACCGACCCGTCACGGTCGACCAGGGCGGCCGAGTTGCAGTCGGCGATCAGGCCGTAGGCGGCGACCGGCTGGAACTCGTCAGGCGTGGAGGTCGGGGTCGCTTCTGGCTGGGTCGAGATCGTGCTCATGTGTTCGCTCTCCTGTCGCGATGCGTTGGACGGTTCGTCTGGCGTGGCGCTGACGCGTTACAAGGGGCCACGCAATCACCCGGGTGAATCGCCGGGGGGGTGATGACTAGTCACCCAGCTCGCCCCGAAGCTCCGCAGCGTGATCGACGGAGTCTCAAGCAGGCAGCACTACGAGATCCGCGTCCGGGGTCGTCTGAGCCGGCGCTACGAGAGCGCCTTTGACGGCGTGACGCTCGTGCCCAGCGACGGGCAGACGACGCTGCGCGCTGAGCTCGTCGACCAATCGCAGCTCTACGGACTGCTCAACCGCCTGCGCGACTTCGGGATCGAGCTGATCAGTGTCAACGCCGTCCCGGGGGAAAGCGATGCCAGCTGAACAGGTCGTGACGCGCGACGAGGCCGCCATCGAGGCTTTCCGCGCGCGCGACGAATCGGCCATCCGCGCGGTTTACGAACAGCACGTCCCGATCATGCGCCGGATGGCTCGCAACTACGTCCGCTCCGAGGCGGTCGCCGAGGAGGTCGTCCAGGAGACATGGCTCGCCGTCCTCAGTGGCATCGAGCGCTTCCAGGGCCGGGCTGCGCTCAGCACCTGGATGTACTCGATTCTCATCAACCAGGCCAAGACGCACTCGGTGCGGGAGAACCGCATGCTGCCTTTCTCAGCGCTGGGGTGCGGCGAGGACGATGAGCCGGCCGTGGACCCCGGCCGCTTCCAGCCCGACTCGGAGGCATGGCCCGGGCACTGGGCGACACCGCCGCGGCCGTGGCACAAGCCGGAGCGACGCCTGCTTTCGCTGGAGACGCGCGAGCAGCTGAGGCGCGCGCTGGCCGATCTGCCCGAGCGCCAGCGCACGATCGTCGCCCTGCGCGACGTCGACGGCGTCTCCGCCGAGGAGGTGTGCCAGCGGCTGGCCCTCAGCCCCGAGAACCAGCGGGTGCTGCTGCACCGCGGTCGTTCCCGCCTGCGCGCCGCCCTGGAGGAATATCTCGATGGGGACGCGTAACGAAACGCAGTGCGCTCGGACACAGCAGACATGACTACCGACTATGACGTGATCGTGATGGGCGCCGGCGCGGCCGGCGAGCACTGCGCCGGCGCGCTGGCCGACGGCGGACTTGACGTGGCGATCGTCGAGCGGGCGCTGGTCGCCGGTGAATGCTCGTACTACGCCTGCATTCCCTCGAAGACGCTGCTCCGGCCGGGCGAAGCGCTGGCCGGTGCGCTGGCTGCCCCCGGCGCCGCCCAGGCCGTGGCCGGCGATCTCGACGCGGCGGCGGCACTTGAGTGGCGCAACTACATGGTCTCCGACTACGACGATTCCGGTCAGGTCGAATGGCTGGCCGACGCTGGGATCGAGCTGATCCGGGGCGACGGGCGGATCGCTGGTCCCGGAGCCGTCGAGGTCGACGGGAGCTCCTACACGGCCCGTCACATCGTCGTCGCCACCGGCTCGGAACCGGTGATCCCGCCGATCCCGGGTCTGCGCGAGCTCGACGGCGTGTGGACGAACCGCGAAGCCACCGGCGCGCGGGAGATCCCGGAGTCGCTGATCATCCTCGGCGGCGGGCCGGTCGGAGTCGAACTGGCGCAGGCGTTTGCGTCCTTCGGCACCACTATCGATCTCGTAGAGGGCATGGACCACATCCTTGCCCGCGAGCCGCGCGCGCTCGGTGAGGCGCTCGGCGAGGCGATCAGCTCGGATCGTCTGCGCATCCACCTCGGGCGCCGGGCGGCGTCGGTCGCCGCCGGACCGGCCGACGGTTATCTCGTGCGCTTCGAGGATGGCGAGGAGCTGTCCGCCGAGAAGCTGCTCGTGGCCACGGGCCGCCGCCCCCGCGTGCGCGACATCGGCCTCGAGACCGTCGGCATCGAGCCGGCACCGCATGGCATCCCGGTCGATGCCCGGATGAACGCGGGCGATGGCGTCTGGGCGATCGGCGACGTGACCGGAATCTGGCCTCTGACCTACGTCGGCAAGTACCACGGCCGGATCGTCGCCGCCAACATCCTGGGCGAGCATCGCGAGGCTGACTTCAGCGCCGTCCCGCGAGTCGTCTTCACGCATCCGCAGGCCGCCGCGGTCGGCGAGGCGGAAGGGCCAGTAACGGCGACGATCTCGCTATCGGCCGTGCCGAAGACCGCCACCTACCTGCGGGCGTGGGACGAGCGTCCTGGGTTTCTCACGCTGATCTCCGACGGCCACGTGCTGACCGGTGCCTACGGACTCGGTCCCGAGGCCGGCGAGTGGATGCAGCAGGCTACGTTGGCCATCCGCGCCCGGGTCCCGCTGGAGATCATGAACGACACGATCCAGCCCTTCCCGACGTTCTCCGAGGCGTTTCACTTCGCGCTGGCCGAGCTGACCAGCAAGGTGCCGGCGGGCGTCGCGTAGCCCTCGCGTTCCAGGCTTGCCAAGATGCGCGGCCCGGAGCCGCGTGATGCCGGTCGACGTCCTCACCGAAATCGTCATTGATCGCCCTCGCCTGCAGGTGGCCGAGTTCGCGGCGGATCCCGGCAACGCGCCGGCTTGGTATCGCAACATCAAGACGGTCCGCTGGGAGACCGAGCCGCCGGTCGCCGTCGGGTCGCGGATGGCCTTCGTGGCCAAGTTCCTGGGGCGGGAGCTGGCCTACACCTACGAGATCCGCGAGCTGGAGCCCGGACGGCGCCTGGTCATGAGCACCAGCGAGGGCCCGTTCCCGATGGAGACGACGTATGCGTGGGAGGACGCCGGCCCGGGCCGGACGCGCATGACGCTGCGCAACCGCGGCGAGTCCACCGGCTTTCCTCACCTCGCATCTCCGTTCGTCGCGTTCTCGATGCGTCGCGCCAACACCAAGGACCTGCGCCAGCTCAAGGCGCTGCTCGAGTCAGAGCCGCCGGCCTGATGGGGCGGCGACGCAGACCGCTGTGGGGACGACAGCCACGGATGGCCGCCGAATACGGGCAGGTGGACGGCGATCACGTACGCGCTGGCCGCCACCGTCGCGATCGCGAGCGTGCGCTGTCGGGCCAGCGCGGCGAGTGGCAGCAGCCACACTAGGTACCACGGGGCGAGCGACGCGATCGAGGCGATCAGGGCCAGGAACGCCCACCCGGCGGCAAGGAGGGGATCGCGGCCGCGGGCGGCGAGCGCGATCATCACCGCGGCGAGCGCGAGCGCGACGCCCATGCAGATCGTGCGTAGCGCGCCGGTGATCGGCGTGCCGAGAGCGGCGGCCAGCCGGTCTGGCCCACTGAAGGCAATGTCGAATCGTCGGGTGCTGGCGACGCGGTGGATCTGATCGACCAGGTGTGGACCGAACGCGACGAGTGACGCCGCGCCGAGCACGCCAAGCGCCAAGCCGGCGCCGAGCAGGGCGCGGCGCCGAGGGCGCGCGGCGAGGACGACGAACGGGAGCGCCAGGCCAAGCGTCAGCTTGATCGCCGCTGCCGTGACCGCTGCGCTTGCCCCCAGCGCCGGCCGTCCGGCCAGGACCAGCGCGAAGGCGGCGGTCATCACGGCCGCCGCGAGCAGGTCGTTGTGGGCGCCGCTCACGGCGTAGAAGAGCAGCGCCGGATTGACGCCGACGAACACGACCGCGCGAGCGGCATCGATCCCCCGCGTGCGAGCCAAACCCCCAACCATGACCGACAGCACCACGCTCGCGATGCCGGCGATCACCTTGTAGGCCCATAGCGCGCCCGCGATCGAGACGGTGCCGAGCGGCAGGCTGAGGACGGTGAAGGCCGGGCCGTAGGGACTCGGCTCCTGCTTCCAATAGACGTAGTGGAGGATGGGATCGCCCGGCGCTGCGATCGGCGCAGAAAGGTAGGGATTGAGTCCGTGGAGCGCCGCCTCACGCGTGTAGGCGATGTAGCCGAACACGTCGCTCGAGACGATCGTCGGGCCGATCACGAACGCCGCGTTGGCCAGCACGACGGCGGTCAACGCGCCACGTGTCGTCAGTGCCGGAGCGCACCCCAGCGCCACGGCGTAGCCGGCGAACATGACGAGCAGGGCCGCGCTCGTCCCGGTCGGGCCGATGCCGGCCCCATGGTGCAGCAGTCCTTGTACCCAGGCTGGGTGGGCGTCGCCGGGAAGGTGCAGCAGGTAACTCCCACCGGCGGCGCCGAGCGCCAGGCACCACGCGGCGACGACGACGGCGGCCAGACCGAGGCGGCCGGCGAGGGACGCCGCGTCGACGCGGGGCCGTGGCCACGTCGATCGCGCCGCCCGTGCCGGCGCGGCGACGCTCACGCCAGCAGCGCGCCCATGTCGTGCACGGCGCGCAGCGTGCCGCGGACACTGCCGCTGACCTTCGAGCGACCGGCCGCCCGCGGCCGGTAGGGCACCGGCGTCTCGCCGATCCGCCACGCGTGTGCGGCCGCCAAGAGGACCATCTCGAGCGGCCATCCGAAACCCCGATCGCGCAGCCCGAGCGAAAGCAGTGCCCGGCGTGAGGCTGCCCGCATCGGTCCGAGATCGCTGACCTGCACCCCGCAGCGCCGGCGTAACTCGAGGGCCAACAGTCGGTTGGCCAGCCGGGCATGCCACGGCCACGCCCCGGCGGCCGGATCCCGGGCGCCAAGCATCAGGTCGGCCGCGCCGGCCGCGACAGGTGAGGTGACCCGCTCCAGGTCGGCCGGATCGAGCGACCCGTCGCAGTCCATGAACGCCACGATCTCCGACCGCGCCGCGCTCAAGCCGGCGAAGCACGCGGCGCCGAACCCGCGCCGCGGCTCCTCGACGACCCGCGCCCCGAGCGCGCGCGCCACCTGGCCGGAGCCGTCACTCGAGCCGTTGTCCACAACGAGCGGCTCGTAGCCGGGCGGCATCGCGCCCAGTACGAGGGGGATCGCCTCGGCTTCGTCGAGCACGGGCAAGATCACCTCGATCACTCCCCGGAGGCTACGGAGACATCCCTTACAGGACTCGAAAATCGGAGTGTTGCCGCTCGGCTCACCCGGGCGGGTGCCGTAGCTTGGCGGACATGATTCTCGTCACGGGCGGGGCCGGTTTCGTCGGTTCGCATGTCGTCGATGCACTAGTCGCCGCCGGCGCCGAGGTCCGGGTCCTCGACTCGTTGCTGGCGGCTGCCCACGTGCAGCGACCCGACTACCTCAACCCGGAAGCCGAGTGGATCGAGGGCGACGTTCGCGACCCGGACGTCGTGGCGCGCGCCATACAAGGGGTCGACGCCGTCTGCCACCAGGCGGCGATGGTCGGGCTCGGCGCCGACATGCTCGACATCACCGCGTATGCGTCGCACAACGATCTGGGAACCGCCGTGTTGCTGCGCGCGCTGGCGAGCACCCGGTTCGCCGGGCGCTTCGTACTGGCCAGCAGCATGGTCGTGTACGGCGAGGGCGCGTACCGCTGCCGGTGGCATGGTCCTGTGCGCGCCGGTCAGCGGCACGTCGAGGACATGGCAGCCGGGAACTTCGACGCTCGGTGCCCAGAGTGCGGCGCGACGCTCGAGCCGTACCCTGTCGACGAGTCGGCGCCGCTCGATCCCAGCAGCGTCTACGCGGCGACGAAAGCCCACCAAGAGCATCTCTGCTTCGCGTTCTCACGGGAGACGCGGATTCCGGTCACGGCCCTGCGTTACCACAATGTCTACGGCCCGAGAATGCCGCGCGACACTCCCTATTCCGGCGTCGCCGCGATCTTTGCCAGCGCGCTCGCGGCCGGCGACGCGCCGCGCGTGTTCGAGGACGGAGAGCAGCTGCGCGACTTCGTGCACGTGCGCGATGTCGCGCGGGCTAATGTGCTCGCGCTGACGGCGCCCGATGCGATCGGCGGGGCGTTCAACGTCTGCAGCGGCGAGCCTCGCACGATCGCGGAGCTGGCTCGTTCGCTCGCGCGTGCCTCCGGTCCGCCCGCGGCCGCGCCGCGGATCACGGGCGAGTTCCGCCTCGGGGACGTTCGCCACGTGTTCGCCTCTCCGATCCGAGCGCGCGAGCAGCTCGGCTTCAGCGCGCAGGAGGAGTTCGAAGCCGGGATGGCCGAGTTCGCTCACGCGCCGCTGCGCGCCGCCTGATGGAGATCCCGTAGGCCAGGGCCGACAGCGCGAACATGGCCCCGGTGACGAGGAGGAAGCGCACGAGATAGCGGTCCTGATGAAGGCCGCTGGCGGCGTGAAACGTAGCGTCGCCGAGCTGGAGGATCTCGGGGAAGAAGACCAGGAAGAGGAGGCCGCTGAGCATGGCCGGGACGCGAAGGTAGGGCCGCACCGAGGGACGCCCCGCATCGACGGGCCGCTCCCGCGGCCGGAAGGCGAGGCGGTCGAGTAATGAGTAGAGCGGAAGCAGGACCAGGTCGTGCCCGATCACGGCGGCAAAGAACCACAGCAGGATCGTCGCGGCCACCGACAGACGGTTAGCAAGCCAGCCCGCCACGGCCAGCCCGACTATCACGCAGCCGGCGGTGATCGCCACCAGGTGAAGTGGGCCGGCCCCGTACACGCGGCGAAAACAAGGCACCACTCACACCTCCTCGAAAGTCAACCGGCTAACCCACTTCGTGCAGTGCACGCCCGGGATCCCGGGACCTATCACCCGGGCGGGAAAGCCATGATCGAGCGAGAGGTCGACGCCGCCCACGCGGAGCGCCAGCAGTGTCCGCTCGTCGCGAACCTGCTGCGGCGCCAGTGTCGCCGCGTCGAACACACCGTTGGTGGCGATTGACCGCGCTGTTGCCGAGGCGTGGCTCGGCGCCCCAGCCAGGTTCGCCAGGTCGCGCAGCCGTACGCCGGTCCAGCGCTGCGTGGTCGACCATCCCTCGACGCAGGCGATCGGGAGCTCGTAGCTGTACTGCGGCAGGCGCAGGAGCGCGGCACGGGAGAGCGACAGCCGCCGCTGGCCGCCGCTCACCACCAGCCGCCAGCGATGGTCGACCAGTTCCGGAGTGATCCTCGCCGCTGCCGCGGTCCGGTTGACGGCAAACCCGTTGGGCCCGGCGCCGAACTCGTTACGCGGAGCGAACAGGGCCAGCCGCCGCAACGGTCCGCCGATCGCCTGCCCGACGCCTTGGAGCGTCAACAGCAACGAGCCGGCACCGACCGTAGCCAACAGTGTCCGCCGAGAGATCGTCTCCGGGCCCGGGGCCGGCGCGATCAGGTCGCTGGTCACCGTCAACACGGCGCGTCGCGTCATCAGTGACTTGCGCATCGTGGTGAATTTGATCAGCACATGAGCGGTGAACGCCGCCGTGAACACCCATGCACCGTAATAGTGAGCCGAGGTGAAGAAGAAATGGAACAGATAGGCGTACTGGATATTCAGGATCCCCGTGGCAAATTCGAACAGCGCACCGCCGACGAGAAATGCCAGGCTCAGCCGCTCAAGAGCGTGAGCAGGGCTGCGGAATGCTGGCCACTCGAAAAGCCGCGGGATGACCGACCACAGCTTGGCGAGCAACACCGGGACGGCAGCCAAGCCTAGGGTGACGTGTAGGCCCTGGTTGAGCGCGTAGATCCAGCTCGGGGTCCTGGGGAATGGGAACAGATAGAAGTCAAGCGGTCCGAGGGGACGCCCAACCGAATTGCCACCCAGCCGCGGGTAGTACGCGTCGTTGGAGAGAAACCCGGTGACCGCGACAATCGGGATGATCACCAGGAGCACGAGTCCCAGCACAGCGGTCAGCCACGGGCCGCGCAGCGGGCTTCGCCAGAACTCGGGTCTGAATGGCCCGCCCGGACGCCGCAGGAACACGTGCCCGTTCATGCGATCAGCCTGACACAGCACGCTGCGGCGGCGGCGCAGCCTCCGGTGGAGTTAAGGCACTGTTCACCGCTACGTCAGGTTTCGCATTTCGTAATCGACGCGCGCGCGGGCAGGCCATACCGTCCTCGTTGTGCGGGATGTGTCACTGCTCGTGATCGCCAAGGAGCCGCTGCCTGGACGCGTGAAGACGCGCTTGACGCCGCCGCTGCTTCCGGTCCAGGCAGCGAGGCTGGCCTCGGCGGCGCTTGCCGACACGCTGGACGTCGTGGCAGGAACGCCATCAGGACGCAAGGTGCTCGTGTTCGACGGCGATCCCGCTGGCTATGCGCCGGAAGGATTTGAGGTCATCGCGCAGCGTGGCGGCGGCCTCGCCGAGCGACTCGCCGGCGCGTTCGCGGATGTCAGGGGACCGGCGCTGCTCGTCGGGATGGACACGCCGCAGCTGACGCAACCGCTGTTGTCACGCTGCATCCGGGAGTTCGGCGCTACCGGCGTCGACGCCGTGCTGGGCCGTGCGACGGACGGGGGGTACTGGGCCATCGGCCTGCGCCGGCCGGTGCCGGGGGCATTCGCCGACGTGCCGATGAGCGCCGCGCAGACGTGGGCTCGCCAGCGCGCACGCCTACAGACGCTGGGCATGAACGTCGTCGACGTGCCGATGCTGCGCGACGTGGACACGATTGCCGACGCGCGTGCCGTCGCGCGCCTCGCCCCCCGGTCGCGGTTCGCCACCGCGCTTGGCGCCGTCGCCGCGTGAGACACCCGGTCTCCCTCTACGGGGAGGGGCTGATTGCAGGTGGCGAGACCGAGCACTGGCTGGCGCTCCGTGATGGCCGGACCGTGCCGCTTGCCCTCGAGCGTTATCTGGCGCCGGCCGACGATGTCGACAGACGGCTGCTGGCCGAGCTGGAAGGTCCGGTGCTCGACGTCGGCTGTGGACCGGGGCGGCATCTCCGCGCGCTTGCGGCGCGTGGCGTGTTCGCCCTCGGCGTCGACCTCTCACCCGTCGCGGTCCGGCTGGCGAACGGCCGGGGCGCCCGGGCCATCGTCGCGTCGATCTTCGATGAGCTGCCAGGCGGCGGCGCGTGGCGCAGTGCGCTGCTGCTCGACGGCAACATCGGCATCGGCGGGCAACCCCGGCGGCTGCTCGCCCGGCTGGCCCGGCTGCTCGCGGACCGAAGCACACTGCTCGTCGAGCTGTCGCCGCCAGATGCGCCAACCACCTCTGCCCAGGTAAGGATCGAGCGCAGCGACGGGCGAGTGAGCCACTGGTTCTCCTGGGCCTGGGTGTCGGTCAGCGACGCGCTGCCGCTGGCGAGCTCGGCCGGGTTCGTCACACGGCGGACCTGGACAGCGCAGGGCCGGTGGTTCGCCGAGCTAGCGGTAGTTCCTGAGCCGGTTTGTCCATCCGGGCTCGCCTTGGAAGCCGAGAGCCGCCAAGCGAGGTCCGTCCCAAGTCCCTGCGGCGGAGACAGTTTCAGGAACGGCGCATCGAAAAGGGGGTTGGAGCGGCGCGTTCGATGGTCCAGTTGGCAGATCCCGCGGCCGGAAACGCGGCCTTGACGCGCGGAGCTTCCAGATACGCCCCGCAACGCCAAGAACGTATGTCAGCGACGCCCCGCTGAGGCGCTCGCATGCGTTCTTGGCGTTATTCGCCCAAACTGCATGCGAGCGGTCTGGAAGGCCGGCGCTTGCATGCGTTTTTGGCGCTGGCCGGCCAACCTGACGCCCCCCGCAGCGTGATCAACCTTCTCGGGTACCGACACTTAGCGGTAGAGCGTGACGTTGCGGTCGCCGCGCGTTCCCGCGAACCGATTCGGGCGTCCGCCTTGGGCGTCGAGGTAGGAGAGCTGGCGCGCGATCGTCCCCAGCGGTCCGGGCAGCGTGTGATCGAGCATCCAGCTCTGGAGCGCCACCCCGCCGCCACGCGTGGCAACGACCCGTAGCGCTCGCGCCTGCTGGGGGAAGTCGATCAGCGAAGCGGTGCCGATCAGCCAATAGCCGCCAGCCCGTGTGTGACGCGGCTCGATCCGGTTGCGGTGGGTGTGGCCGAACACGGCAGCGATCACCCGTGGGGCGCGGTCGAGCACGTCGAGCAGCCCGGCGCCACCGGCCGAGCTTTCAATCGGCTGATGGGAGACGACTATCACCCAGCGTTCTCCCGCGGCCGCGAGGGAGCGCTCCAGCCACGCCACCTGCGCGCTGTCGACGATCCCGCCCGAGCCGCCGTCGCGGCGGACGAGATCGAGCACGATGAGCCGCACGTGCCGGCCGAGGTCGACGGTGTAGTCGAGTCGGGCGCCGGCCCCGCCGACGCCCGACAGCGCTTGGCCGAAGGACAGCTGCCGGCGTCGCGGGTCGGGTGGCACGCGCACGGTCGGACCGGCCAGCGCCTGGCGCAGGAATTCGTCCACCAGCCCCGGATCCGGTGGGCCGTCGGGCGAGCCGACCGCCTGGCGGCGCGCTGCCGGAGGGACGCTCAGGCCCGGCCGCAGGTCCCACAGCGCCCGAGCCCCTGAGGCGAGCGAGCGCGTCAGCGCCGTAGGGACGACCTCACCGGCCACCAGCGCGTCGTGGTCGCCCAGCACGGGCAGCAGTCGCGCTCCCACGCCGGGGCTGAGAAACGCCCGCGCGGCCCTGTGCAGCAGCCCGGGGAAGCGCGGAGCGTCGACGTCCGGCCGGTAGTAGAACGGGTCCGGATTCCACGCCGACTGCACGCCGAAGTAGCCGCGCGGGCCGCTGCCCGGCCGAACCAGTCCGCCGCGCAGCGCCCGCAAACCCTGGGCCAGCTCGTTCGCCTGCGCGTTGTCGATCAGGTCGCCGCCCTGGATCACCGCGTCGGCTCGTAGCGCACGGACCGCGCTCGCCATGCCCGCCAGGACCTGGACGGTCAGCGTCTCCTGCGGGCGGAAGGTGGACTGAAACGGAGCGCCGAGCCGGTCCAGGAACGTGACCCGGCCAGGCGATGAAGCGTCGAGCACGTGCGCGTCGGTGACGTGCGCCACCGTCGCCAGCGTCTGGATCGGCTCCGCGGCATGCGTCAACTCGACGCGATCGAGCAGCAACTCGCCTGGACCGCGCCTGAGCTGACCGTCGCCGACCGGGTCGTGCCAAGTAGCGTGCAGCGTCGAGCCGCCGATCGGGCTACCGCCGCCACATCCGGGCAGGACGAGCGCGCCGAGCATCCCCCCGCCACCGACCGCGGCTTCACGCAGAGCGTCCCGGCGGCTGAGCCGCCTCATCCGCGCACCCCCTCGATCACCGGCTCGCGCAGGGCACCGCGCGCGACCCAGAGCACCGCGAGCCCACCGGCCAGCACGACTCCGCCGAGCGTGGCAAGGAGCGCCGGGAGCTCGAGCGTGAGCGGCAGGCTGGCGTAGCCGGCTGCCAGATCGGCCAGCGCCGGCCCGAACAGGACCCGCTCGAGCACGACCCCGATGACCGCCGCCGGGAGAACCAGCGCCACCACGGCACCGCTCAGCAGCTGGCGCACGGCGCGCGGGCCGCCCCCGAAGGAGCGCAGCACCGCGATCGTGCGCCGGCGCTCCTGCACGGTGAGCGCGCACGCCTGGACGAGCGCGTACAGGCAGACCAGCCCGTCGACGATCGCCACCGCGATCACGATCGTGCGCAGCGTGTCGACGAGCGGGGCGCCGCGAGCCGTGGCGCCCGTGGCGGCATCGGGTGGCGCACCCAGCGCACTGAGCGCCGAGCTCACCGTGGCGGTGTTGGCGGATGGTGCGAGCCGGATCGCGAGCTGGGAGGGGGCGTCCGGCTCGGCGGCAAGCAGTGGGGCCGCCGGCACGTAGGCGACCCGTCCGTCGTGGGCCAGCGAGCCGACGATTCCCGACACCCGCAGGCGCAACTCGCTCCCGCCGGGTAAGGCCAGCGCCACCGTCGAGCCCTCGGTGAGTCCGAGCGCGTCGGCCAGCCCGGCACCCACCTCAGCCTCATGCCTGCCGCGCAACCGCCGCCCGGAGATCAGCTCGGGAGCCTCGAACCGCGTGTGGTCAGCGCCGAACGCGACAACGGACACCGACTCGCCGAGGGCGAACGAGTCGGCGGCTTGGAGCTCGTAGCGCGGCGCGACCGCCTCCACGCCGGGGACGCGCCGGACCGCAGCGGTGTCGCCCGGCGGCAGAGCCGCGGTGAGCTGATACTGCTTGCCGAGCGCGCCTGGGTCTGTCTCCAGCGTGCTGAGCGCCCCGGCCACGGCCAGCATCAACAGCACAAAAGCGGTCGACACGCCCAGCGTCAGCGCCGTGATGATGAGCCGCGCGCGGCGGGTCGCCACCAGCCGGGCACCCAAGCCGACCAGTCCCGCCGGCGCCCGGTGCGCGGCCCGGGTCCGCCACGGCCCACCGGCCCGCGACCGCCCTCGCGCCCGATCTGGCGACCCGGCCACGTCCGCGCCGCGGAGCAGGCCGACGATGCGCTGGCTCCCGGCGCGCCACGCCGGCCAGCCCGCTCCGGCGGCGGGGATGGCGAGACAGGCCAGCCAGGCGCAGAGCAACGGGAGCACCAGCTCACTGCCGGGCGGGGGCTGGTTGAGCAGGGTCAGCAGCCGCTCGTCGGGACCACTGGTGGCAAGGAGGCCGGCGACGATTCCGATCGCGGCCGCCGGAGCCGCGATCATCAGGGCTTCCAGGGCACTGGTCGCCGCGACGTAGGTCCGAGATGCGCCGACCGCGCGTCGCACGCCGATCGCGCCGAGGCGCCGCTGCACCTCGGCCCGGGCGGACGCGAACAACATCGTGCTCGCGGTCAGCAGCGCGATCGCCGAGAGCGCGACGAGCAGATCGATCACGACCCCTGCCGCCTGGTCGAGCAACACTCGCACGCCGGCGCGGGTCGCGAAGCGGATGTTATGCAGCCCGAAGCTGGTGGCACGCGCCTGCACGAGCACTTCGTCGAGGTAGCGTGGATCGCGCAGCCAGATCGCCGCGATGTTCGCCCGCGGGCTCGGATCGGCGCCGAATCGCGCCTCGATCGCCGGACGCGAGACGTAGATGCGCGGCTTGGCCAGCGGAAAGCCGACATTGTCCGGCGCCTCGGTGAGACCGACGACGCGCAGCCGCCCGAGCTCCTCGACGAACAGCATCTGTCCGACCCGCACGCCCCAGGCGTCGGCGAAGGCACGCTCAACCAGCACCTCGCGGCCGAGCCGGTCCAGCCTCCGCCCGGCGACGATCGCATAGCTACGGCGGGCCGCCGGGTCAACCACCTCGGCCGCCGCGTCGTCACGTCGGTGGGCGGCCGTTCCCACGCCACCGGCCGTTCCCACGCCGACGGCGGTCACCTCCAAGCGCGTGGTGTAGCCCGCGATGTCCGGGAGCGCCGCGATCCGAGCCGCCACGCGACCTGCCGGCTGCGGATCGAAGCGGACGATCACGTCCGGCAGATCCGCCGCGCGCGAGGCGCGCTCGAACCCCCGGCCAAGCCCGTCGGCAACCACGACGGCGGCCGACAGCATGGCCGCCGCCAGACAGATACCGAGCGCCGTGAGCAGGCTGCGGCGGCGTCGAAGCCGCAGCCCGTGCCGCGCGTCGGCCAGCGCACCGCGCAGAGTGCTCACGCGCCCGGGACCTCGATCGCCGGATGCAGCCGCCCGTCGCTCAGGTGGAGTACTCGATCGGCGATTCCTGCCGCCTCCGGCTCGTGCGTGACTATGACCACGGCGCGGTTGCGCAGCCCACGCAGCAGCTCCAGAACCGTGGCCCCGCTGGCAGCGTCTAGGTTTCCGGTCGGCTCGTCGGCCAGCACCAACTCCGGCTCGTTGACCAGCGCACGCGCAATCGCGATCCGCTGCTGCTCGCCGCCGGAGAGCTCGTGCGGGCGGTGATCAGCTACGGCGGCCAGACCGAGCTCGTCGATCAGTCTTGCCGCCCGCCGCGCGCCCCCCGGCGGCGCTCCCGGCAGGCGGGTCGGCAGCAGCACGTTCTCGGCACCGCTCAGCTCTTCGATGAGCTGAAACTGCTGAAACACGAACCCGATGTGGCGCAGGCGCAGCCGGGCCAGCGCGCCCGGACGGCGCCCGCTGAGTCGCTCCCCGGCCAGAGTGATCTGTCCGGCGTCGGGCGTGTCGAGCGCACCGAGCAGGTGGAGCAGTGTCGACTTGCCGCTCCCCGAGCGCCCGAGGACAGCTACCACCTCGTCGTGCTCGACGTGGAA
>JBJMLD010000010.1:0-11744 GCA_045805545.1 Solirubrobacteraceae bacterium
GGCCCATCGGCGGGGATGACGTTGGGCGAGCGGCCTGCGCCGAAGGCGGCGATCAACGATGTCGTGGTTGAGGTTCACGCGTCAGGCTTCGTTCCGACCGAGATGGACTGGCCCTCGACCTGGGCTGACCGCGTGGCAGGGACTGTTCGACCACGGCCACCTTCGCGCAGGGCAGAGCCTCCTCGCACACGGCGCGGCCGGCGCAGTCGGGACGATGGTGACGCAACTCGCACGTGAGGCCGGGGCCTACGTCATCGGCACCGGGCGCGCCGCCGACCGCCATAAGGCGCTCGACTTCGGCGCCCAGGAGTTCGTCGACCTCGACAACGACAGCCTGGAAGACGTCGGCGGCGTCGACCTGGTCTTCGACGTCATCGGCGGAGACATCCAGAAGCGCTCGGCAAGCCTGATCCGGGCCGGAGGAACCTTGGTGACCGTGGTAGGGCTGCCCGAGGCGCGGCCCGCGGACGGCCTGGCAGTCGACTTCGTCGTCGAGTCCGATCGTGCCCAACTGAGCGAGATCGTCCAGCGCGTGCGCGACGGACGACTGCGCACCAACATCGGCAACGTCGCGACGCTCGACGATGCTGTCGCCGCCCTCAACCCGACCGAGCGACGCAACGGGAAGACGATCATCCGCATTCGTCCATAAGGACTGGCGTTGACCCACCGGCGGCGCCACCATAGGGTTGCGGCGGGTGTCGGTGCAATGGCTGAATCTTGGCGCTAAGGACACGCTAGTCGCGTCCGGCACTGCGGCGTGGATCCAGCGCGCGGCGCTGGGCATCCGGCCGTTCGCAGGCGATATGTCCGACTCAATCCCGAGCACCGTCGAGTCGACGCGTCATCTGCTCGACGGCGCGATCGCGGCGGCCGAGCACGCCATCCCCTTGGTCCAGGGCCCGCCGATGAGCCGGCGCCGGTGGGCATGGTCGCTTGTCAACCAGTGGTACGGCTCGCACCACACACTGCCGCTGCTTCCTGAAGTCGTCGAGCGCTTCACGGCCATGGATCGTCCTGACCTCGCCGCGTTCGCGGCCGAGAAGTGCGACGAGGAACGCGGCCACGACGAGCTCCCGCTGACCGATCTGCGCGCCCTCGGCTATGACGCGGAGGCGGCAGTGCGCGAGGTCACGCCAGACCCCGGCATTGTCGAACTCGTCGAATACGCGCGACGCTGCGTCCGAGGCGCCGCGCCCGTCGAGTTTTTCGGCCACGTGTATGCGATCGAGCGCCAGATGCTTCGCATGGACAGTGGCTTCTTCGCGGCACTTGACGAGGCGCTCGGCTGCGACCAGGCGCCGGCGTCGTTTCTGCGCTCGCACGCCAGCGAACTCGACATCCCCCACGTCGAGGAGGCGATTGCGTTCTTCGCCGGCCTGCCCGCGAGCGATCGGACGGCGATCGCCCGCGGCTGCTTCCGAACCACCGAGATGCGCCACCTCGCGCTGCCGGGTCGATATCCGTCGGAGGCAGAGCTGGAGAGCCGGCTTGCCCGTTTTGAGACCACTACGTTCGCCCACCAACCCGAAGGAGAACAGCCATGAGGCAGCCGAAGGGCGTTGAGATCCTTGACACCGTCACCGCCAAGGCGCTGGGCGACGGTTATTACAAGGAGAGGCTGAAGGCCGATCCAGTGGCGGTGCTCAGGGAGGAGGGGCTGATGATCGGCGACGGGATCAAGATCGTCGTCCATGAGAACACCGGAGACACCATCCACCTTGTGCTCCCGAGCGAGCTCCCGACGAGCATCGAGATCGAGGAGATCGACATCACGATCATCGCGCACCACACGGGAGGCATGTAGCGGTCAGGCGGCCGCGCCCAGCTCGTCGAGCAGGGCCTGTGTGACGCGCCTGCCCGGGCGGTCGCCCTTGTGATCGAACAGCTCAAGCGCGGTGCGTGCCTCCTGGGCCGCCTCCTCGCGGCGACCGCACACGCTCAGCACCCGGGCGAGACCGAGTCGAGCGTCTGCCTGGACCCCGACCCAGTCGGTGCGCAGCGCGTGCTGCACGGCGCTTGCGGCCCAGCGCTCCGCCGCCGCGGGGTCGCGGCCCGCGAGCGCGAGGCGCGCCCGCACCTCGTGCGTGATCGCGTAGTTGATCGCGTCGTCCGGTGCGCTCAGCTCCTCGGCCAGCTCCAGCGCGCGTCGGGCTGCGCCCGCATCACCGGAAAGCTCGTATACGCGCGCGAGCATGGCCTGCGTCGTACACCTGAAGTAGGTCTCCCCGACCGCCGCAAGGGCGACGTCCCCGCGAAGCAGGGCGTCCCGCGCGGCAACGAGGTCGCCGCCCGTCAGCTCGATCCGCGCCAGCAGCTGCGTGCTGCTCGCGGCCTCGGTTCGCATGCCCAGCGCGGCAAGGCCGTCGATTGCGCGCTGCGTCAGCGCGCGCGCCGCGTCGACGCGGTCCTCGAGGCGTTCCACGGCGGCGCGGCAGACGTCGAGGCTGGCTGTCAGGTATGGCCCGGCATGCTCGCGCCGCACCGTCTCGAGCTCGGCGGCCATGGCCGAGGCGGGGTGCGGGCCGTAGATCAGCGTCGTGACGTACCACCCGAGGGCCCGCGACCGTAGGCCGGCATCGTCGGCGCGCCGGGCATGCTCGGCCGCCTGCCGGACCTGATCAGCCGCCGCCGTCGCGCGGTTGGCGCCCCAATTGACCCAGAACGCCAGCATCCGGGCGCGCGCCATCCCGCGCTCATCTCCGGCCTCGGCGAGCTGCTCGAGCATCCCGGGCAGCTGTGACTCGATCGTCTCAGACGCCACCTCTGGTTGCGAGAGGACGAGCCACTCGAGCCGGCAGAGCGCGGCCTCGCCACCGCCTCCTTGGCGACTTTCGACGCTCGTCAACAACTGGTCCGCACGCGTCAGGTCCCCAAGCTCGATCAGTCGGCGCGCGAGTTCGACGGCGACATCAGCCGCGACGCGATCATCCTGCGATCCGACGTCGAGCGCTCGTTCGAGCAGCTTGGTCGCGGCAGCCAGATCGCCGCGGTCGCCGGCGCGTCGCCCCGCGGCATAGAGCTTCTCCGCCGCCCGGCGGGAAACCGCAGCATCGACGACACGGCGCATCTCGCGCTCGTTGCGCACGACCTGCTCGAGGTGCCAGCCGGCGATCTCGTCGACCTCGGCGAAACCGACGGAAGCACCGGCGAGCCAACGCTCGTAACGCCCGTGCAGGGCTGCGCGCCTGGCCTTCGGCACGCGATCGTAGGCGGCGTCGCGGATCAGTAGATGGCGGAAGCGGAACGCCTCCTCGCCGGGCACGTTTGCTGGGTGCGGGCGGACCAGTTCCTTGCGCACGAGCGAGGCGAACACGCGCTCGACCTGCGTTGGCGACTCCGCGTCGCCCAGCGCCAGTACCGCCGAGGAGTGGAACACCTCCCCCTCGACGGCGCCGCGCTCGAGCAGGTCACGCTCTTCGGGAGTCAGCCGCTCGATGCGCGCGGCGAGCAGAGCTTGGATCGTCGGCGGCACGTCGAACTCGCCCTGCTCGCGCGCGAGCGCGACCATCTCCTGCAGGAAGAGCGGGTTCCCCGCGCTCGCCTTGATCAGCCGTGCCTGCGCCTCCGCAGCCAGACGATCATCAAGCTGCACGACCAGTTTCGCGCTATCAGCCTCGCTCAGCGGGCCGAGGCTCAGGACCATCGCGTTGCTCCTGGCGGCCGGCCACTCCGGATGCTCCTCGACCAACTCTGGACGAGCCGCGCACAGGAGCAGCATCGGCGCCCCACGGGAAAGGTCGGCGATGTGCGCCAGGAGCTCGAGCAGCATCGGCTCGCCCCAATGGAGGTCGTCTACGTGGAGCATCACCGGACGTTCGGCGGCCAGCGCCTCAAGCAGCCGGCGGATCTCCCAGAACAGCTCCTCGGGAGTGGAGACGCCGCCACGAGCCATGTGCTCGAGCACCGGGTGGGCGGCCGAGCCGATCGGCGCCAGCGCCTCCGCGATCGGCCAGAACGTGATGCCCTCGCCGTAGGGAAGACAACGCCCGCTGAGGATGGTTGCCGAACCGCCGACGCGCGCGAACAGCTCGGCGATCAGACGGGACTTTCCGACGCCGGCCCCGCCGACTAGGGTGAACAGGCTGCAGTCGCGCTCGGCGACCGTCGCCTCCCAAGCCTGGTGGAGCAGGCCGAGCTCACGCCGACGATCGACAATCGCCACGTCGAGCTGCCGGGCCACGCTCGGTGCGGTGCGATCCACCGAGCGCAGCCGGAACGCTGCGACGGGCTCCGACTTCCCCTTCAGGGTGAGCGGCGCGAGCGGCTCGACCTCGACCGCGTGGCGCACAAGGCGCAGCGTGTCGTCACCAATGAGAATCTCCCCCGGCTGGGCCGCCTGCTGCAGGCGTGCAGCGACGTTGACCGGATCGCCGAGGGCGAGCGTGCGGTCCTCGTCGCTGACGACGAGACCGGTGTTGATCCCGGTTCGGCAACGCAGCTCGACGCCTATTTGCTCGGCGACCGACGGCATCCGCTGGACGATGTCGACCGCGGCACGGACTGCGCGCAGCGCGTCGTCCTCGCGGACCTGCGGCACGCCGAACACTGCAAGTACCGAGTCGCCGGCGAACTTCTGCACGGTCCCGCCATGGCCCTCGATCGTCTCCCGCATCGCGTCGAAGTAGCCGTGGATGACGTCGCGGAGCAGCTCAGGGTCGAGCTTCTCGCCGAGGGCGGTCGAGCCGACGATGTCGCAGAACAGCGCGGTGACGACCTTGCGCGCGCCGGCCGTTTGCGGCGTGGTCGTCAGCGGCGCGCCGCAGCTTCCGCAGAAGCGAAAGCCGATCGGGCTCTCGGTGCCGCACCGCTCGCAGATGGCCATAAGTATTTGGCGCCGCCCGCACGCCTCAGGCGAAGATTCTGTCAGACGAGCCGGGCGCCTTGCTTCCGCTCTGCGTGAGCGGTTAGTGTGAGGAACGCGGCAGGACTGACCGTCGGCGGGGACTGGGGTGAATCGGATGGAGTTGAGGGCGAAGCGGTTTGTGATGCTGACTCGTGGCGGCGTCACAGTGTTGGCCACCATTGTCGGGATCTCCGCACTGTGGCTGGTTGCGTTTGCCGGTGTGGCGCGTGCTGCCACTTGCGCAACCGGGCCTGCGCAGCTCACGGCGGTCGGCCAGAGCTGCTACACGGTCCCGGCTGGTGTCTCGAGCGTGCGCGTGGTCGCGGTCGGCGCGCAGGGTGGCGCGGGCGATGGCTGCGGTGTTGGTGGGTTCGGCGCGGAGGTGGACGGCACATTGGCGGTGACGCCCGGAGGCACTTTGTACGCCGAGGTCGCCGGACATGGCGGGCCAGGCGACGACCTCACGGGCGGCGCTGCGGGGCCGAATGGCGGCGGTGGCGGCGGCAGCGGCGGCGGCGGCGGTGGTCTCACCGGCGGCGGTGGCGGTGGCGGCGGCGCGACGGACGTTCGCCTGCAGCCGTCTTCAGTCAGCCTCGGATCGGCCGATAGCCGCTTGCTGATCGCAGGAGGCGGCGGCGGAAGCGGAGGCAGCAACGGCGACTGCGGCGCCGGCGGCGCCGGCGGCCTGTTCGCGACGGCTGGGGGCAGCACAACCTTCGCCAGCGGTGGTCGACCCGGCATCGCTTCGGGAGGGGGCACGTTCGGCGGCTCGAACGGAAGTTGCTCATCGATCACGGTCGCAACGAGCGGGGCGCTCGGGAACGGGGGCACCGGCGCGTCGAGCCCCACCTCCAACTGCGGGGGCGGCGGGGGCGGCGGGGCCGGCTACTTTGGCGGCGGGGGCGGCGGTACGGACGGCACCCCCGGAGGATCGGGCGGGGGTGCGGGTTCGAGCTTCGTCAACGCGGCGCTCGTCGCCAACCCTTCGATCACGACGGCAATTCAAGCGACGGGAATGGTGAGCTTCATACCGGTCTTCGGGATCGTCTCGGTCAGCCCGGCCGGGAGTCGGAGCTTCCCGGGGACGCAGCCGATGGAGACGCTGTCGAGCCCGATGTCCGTGACGATCACCGACGCGGGCTCCGGGCCGCTTCAGATCTCGAGCTTGACGTTCGCCGGAACGGATCCGCAGGACTTCCTGATCACCTCGAACGGGTGTATCGGCCAGCTCGCCGCTGGCGCCAGCTGCACGCTCGGAGTGAGCTTCGCTCCGCAGGCCCAGGGCGCCCGTAGCGCGAGCTTGCAGATCGCCTCCAACGCTCAGGGCAGCCCCGCCGCTGTGCCGTTGTCGGGTACCGGCGGCCAGCTACCCCAAGGGGGCGCGCGGTGCGACCGGTGCGACGGGTGCGACCGGCAACGCCGGGAAGATCGAGCTGGTCGTGTGCACCAAGACCACCAAGACGACCACCAAGAACGGCAAGAAGCGCAAGATCACCGTGCAGCACTGCACGACCAAGTTGGTGTCCGGCACGGTCAAGTTCACGATCAACAGCAACATCAGCGCCGCCGTCTCGCGCGGTTCGGTTACGTACGCCACCGGACTGGCGATCCCAACGGGCACCGGCCGCTGGCAGCTCATACTCACCCATCGTCAGCACAGCCTCCGACCCGGCCGCTACACGCTGACACTCAAGAGCCACCACGGCCACCGCCGAAACGTCAAGCGCAGCGTCATCACGATCACCTAATCACTCGGCGGCGGGCGGCCATCCTGTAGATTCAGCATGTTGCGTCCGATTCGGACGCTGCGCAAGTCGCGATCTCAGCAATAATCGATACGGACGTCGATCCCGGAGTGACGCTGGGATCAGGGGGTGGAAGATGGGAATGACTGGGCGTGTCAGCCGGATCAGGGGCGTGCTTCGCCGGGCTGTGCTCGGAACGCTAGTGTTGGTCGCGGGCGGGGTGTTGGTCGCCGCCGTTGGTGCGCCGGTCGCGTTGGGGTCGGCAACGCTCAACTGGGCGACCGGCGTTCTGGCGCCGCTTCCTGCCGATGCGCAGACGAACCCTGCCGTAGAGCTGCACGCGCTTGATTGCGCCGCGGCGGACGGCTGCTCCGCGGTCGGCCGCTACACGACCAACGGAGGCAACCGCGTGGGATTGCTGCTCACCGAGGCGAACGGCACATGGACGCCCGTAACGGCGACCTTGCCGGCGGGGGCAGATACGGACCCGATCGCCGCGCTCGCGACGCTCTCGTGCCCATCCGCCGGCAACTGCAGCGCCGTCGGGTCATACCGCGACACCTCAGGCAACACCCAGGGGGTGCTCCTTGCGGAAACGTCCGGCACATGGGCGGTAGGAATCCAGCCGAGCGTGCCCGGCGCTAATTCGAACCCGCGCGTCACGCTGAACTCCGTCTCGTGCACGTCGCCGGGCGACTGCAGCGCCGTCGGCGATTACATCGACAGCTCCGGCAACCAGCAGGGCGTTCTGCTGACGGAGACCTCGGGCACGTGGGCCGCCGGCGTCGAAGCCCCGCTGCCCGCCGCGGCCTCGGACCCCCACGTCTTTCTGCTCTCGGTGTCGTGTGCCTCGGCAGGCAACTGCACGGCCGTCGGTGAGTACGCCGACGCATTGGGTGACGGCCAGGGCCTGTTGCTGACCGAGACATCGGGCGTATGGGCGACCGGCGTGAACGCGCCGCTACCCGCCGCCGCCGCGGACCCGCAGGTCATCCTCCGTTCCGTGTCGTGCGTTGCGAGCGATGACTGCACCGCCGGCGGTGAGTATCAGGACGCTTCAGGCCACGGTCAGGGCGTGCTGCTGAGCGAAACCGCAGGCGTGTGGACGGCCGCCAAGGCGACCGTTCCCGGCGACGCCGCTGCAGATCCCCAGGCCGGCATCACGCGGGTGGCTTGCGCGGCAACCGGTTCCTGCTCCGCAATCGGTGGTTACACCGACTCCTCCCTCTCGTTTCAAGGGATGCTGCTGACGGAGGCCGCGCACACATGGGGTGCGGGAACCAAGGCCGTCCTGCCGGCCGGGGCCGCGGCGAACCCGTCGGTGTCGCTCACCTCACTGTCCTGCTTCTCGGCGGGTAACTGTGCCGCCATCGGAAAGTTCGACGACAGTTCAGGCACCCAAGGCCTCCTGCTGAGCGAGAACGCCGGCACGTGGGCACCCGGCGCGAAGGCATCGTTGCCCGCCAACGCGGACGTGGATCCCCACACGGTCATGGACGGGCTTTCGTGCACGTCGGTCACGAATTGCACGGCCCTCGCGCGATACCGCACGGCGACGACTCAAGAGGGCCTGCTGTTTACGGCCGCCAACGCCAGCCCGGCGCTGTCCGTCACCGCACCGTCGACCGGTACCGTCGGGCAGGCGATCGCCGGTTCGTCGGTGAGCGCAACACTGTCCGCCGGTGCGACGCCGATCGGCGCAGTCCAGTTCCGGGTCTTTGGTCCGCAGCCGTTGCCGCCCACCTCGTGCCTCGCGGGCGGGACGGCCGTGGGCGGCACGGTGGCAGTGTCGGGCAACGGCACGTACCACCCGTCGGCGGCCGTCACCCCCGTGGCCGCCGGCACCTACTGGTGGTATGCCGGCTACAGCGGCGACTTCAGCGACACCGCCGCTGGCGCAGCGTGCGGACCGGCAATGCCGAGGACGGTGGTCGCGCCAAAGCCCGTGATCAAACCCGTCGTGCCGGTGGTGAGCAACTTCAAGCAAAGCCACGCCCGCTGGCGCGAGGGCAAGGCGTTGGCGACGGTCGCCGCCAAGCGCAAGCGCAAGCCGCCGATCGGAACCGTATTCACATTCACACTCAACCAGGCCGCCAGGGCAACGCTCGCGTTCACACAGGGCAAGAAGGTCAAGGGCACGGTGTCGGTCAGCGCAAAGGCGGGCAAGACCAAGATCACGTTCCAAGGCCGGCTCTCCCGCAAGCACCGACTTGTTTCCGGGCGCTACACAGTCACCATCACGGCCACCAACGCCAAGCACGCGACATCGCTACCAAAGAAGCTCAGCTTCACAATCGTGACGAGCTGAGCAACGGGCCGCCGCGGTAGGCGGCCATACATGGACGATCTAGCGTTTTGGGCCGTAGCGCAGGCCGTCGAGCGCGATCCGGAGGATGTGCTCGATCTGCTCAGGGTCCGCGCTCGGGATCTTGCTGATCCCGGCGACCATGTGAAGGACGTCTGAGAACTCGACATCGCGGCGCACGACCCCGTCCTCCTGGGCGCGCTTCAGCAGCGGCTCGCCGGCGGCAAACAGCGAGGCGCGACAGGTCTGAAACAGAGGGGCGCTCGGGTCGAGGTAGTTGGTGAGCTCGGCGGCGAGCGCGCGCTTGGTGGCCAGGTAGCCGATCAGGCGCTCGAACCAGCCGTTGAGGGACTGCCACGGATCGCCATCCTCGAGCTGCTCGGCGGATCGCGCGAGCTCCAGGACCTCGTTCACGTAGAGCGCTTCCAGCAGCGCCTGTCGGCTTGGGAAGTGGCGATAGAGCGTCCCGATCCCGACGCCGGCGCGGCGCGCGATCTCCTCAAGCGACGTGGCCTCGCCGCCCTCGGCGAAGGCCTCCCGTGCTGCGGCCAGCACCTTCTCGTAATTGCGGCGCGCATCAGCGCGCTTCGGGCGGGCCAGGAGCTCTGTGGGTGCTTCGGTGGTGCTCATCAGGAAATCCTGCTTGACAAACGGAGGACCCCTCCATATATTTGTGGAGGGCCCCTCCAGTTATGTCGGAGGCGTCCTCCAGATATTTCGGAGGTGCCCTCCAGTTTAGCCCCAATGTCAATGCCCGACACGTCTGGAACCGCATGAACCTCGCATCAGTCTTCTCCCCCTCATCCGATCGCCGCCGTTGGGTGACGCTTCTCATCGTCTGCATGGCGCAGCTGATGATCGTGCTCGACGTCACGATCGTGAACGTCGCGCTCCCCTCGATCCAGCGCGACCTCCACTTCAGCCAGTCCAACCTCAGCTGGGTCGTCAACGCGTTCCTCATCACCTTCGGCAGCCTGCTGCTGCTCGCCGGCCGGCTCGGCGACCTCGCCGGGCGCAAGCGCGTCTTCCTCGCCGGCCTAACGATCTTCACGATCGCCTCGCTCCTATGCGGGGTGGCGCCCAGCCAGGGCGTGCTGATCGGCGCCCGCTTCCTCCAGGGCGTCGGCGCGGCCGCACAGGCGTCCGTGATCCTGGCGATCATCGTTACCGAGTTCCCCGAAGTCGCCGATCGCGCCCGCGCGATGAGCGCCTACGTGTTCGTCTCCGTCGCCGGCGGCTCGCTCGGGCTCCTGGCCGGCGGCTTGCTCACCCAGGCGCTGAGCTGGCATTGGGTGTTCTTCGTGAACCTGCCGATCGGAGCCGCAACGTTCCTCCTCGGTAACGCCCTGATCCGATCCGACCGCGGGCTTGGACTCAGGCATGGCGTCGACTGGCTCGGGTCGCTGCTCGTCACCGCGTCGCTGATGAGTGCGATCTACGCGATCGTCGAGGCCACCAACCACGGGTGGGGTTCCTCCACGGTGCTCGGCTTCGGCGGCCTCGCCGTCACGCTGATGGCCGCCTTCATCGCGCTCGAGGCCCGGATCGAGAACCCGATCATGCCCCTGCGCATCCTCCGCCTCCGCGGGCTGGTCAACGCCAGCCTCGTCAGGGGCCTGATGGTGACGGGCATGTACTCGACCTTCTTCCTCGGGACGCTGTATCTCGAGCACGTGCGCCATTACAGCGCTCTGGAGACCGGCGCGGCGTTCCTGCCGTGGACGCTGACCGTTGCGATCTTCTCGAGGGGAATCACGGCGGCGCTGGTGAGCCGTTTCAAGCCGCTGCCCGTGCTCACGACCGGGATGGCTTTCGCTGTCGCCGGGCTCTATCTGTTCAGCACCGTCGGACCGCACACCGCCTACTTCCCGACAATCTTCGTCGCAAACTTCGCGCTCGGCCTCGGCATCGGCAACGCGTTCATGCCCCTGCTGACCCTCGCGATGGAGGACGTCCCGCCCGCCGACGCCGGACTGGGCTCCGGCATCACAAACGTGTCGCAGCAGATCGGCGGCGCACTCGGGTTGGCTGTTCTCAGCACGGTGGCCACGAACCACACGAAGGCCCTGCTGTCCTCACATCACGGCCTTACCACGTCGCTGATCAGCGGCTATCACGTCGCGTTCGTGCTGGCCGCCGGGGCGACCGTCGGCGCGATCCTGCTCGCGTTCGCGCTGCTCCGGCCTCGCCGGGCGCGCCCCGAGCTAGAGCTTGCATCCGACGAGCCCACCCCCGCCCTCGCCGATTTCGAATTGGAGCACCAAGCAGCATGACAACCATCATCTCTCGCCCTTCCACGCCGGCCCCGTCAACCGCCCACCGCGAGCCGCGCCCAGACGCCGAGCGCCGGTTCGCCCGCAGGCGCCGCCTTGTCCATCGCGGAGTCGTCGCGACCTACCTGCACGACATCTCCGCACGTCACACCGCGACCGCGGCCGCCACATAGGCGGAACCGCCGCTAGGCGGTTGCCGAGGCGAGCAGCACCACGTTCGAGAGGCTCAGCGGCTTCGAGCCACCGCCCGCATCTGCTGCGGCCTGCGTGATCGCGTCCCAGGCCTCTTCCTGGGCATCGCCTGCGTGCTGCTCGATCATCGCTCGGATCGGGGCGGCGATCGCCCTGATGTAGGCGGTGAAGTGCTCCGGGGAGTCGAACTCGAATGTGACCTCGTTCTGCTCCACGGCGACCTTCGAGAACCCACCTCCTTCGAGCAACCCGCCGATGGCAGCGGGGGTGGGCCGGGATAGGGGCCCGGGCGTTCCGGCCGGGGGCGGGGGCACGTTCAGCCGCGCCCTGGTCGTCCGCAGCGGAAGGGAGAGGAAGGGGACCTGGTCGGGCTCGCCCCATGA
>JBJMLD010000011.1:0-4449 GCA_045805545.1 Solirubrobacteraceae bacterium
GCTCGGCCGTGACGAGCGCAACCCGGGTGCTGCGGCGCTGCGGCTGTTTCATCGTCGGCTGAGCCGATGCGCTGCTCGATGGCGTCGTCGACGCACCCGTGGGCGGGACGGACGGCTCGCTGCCGGGTTGGGCTGCGCCCGTGCAGGACGCGCTCAGCAATAGCCATCCCGCCACCACGAGTGTCGCCACGCGTTTCACAACGGGTGTACGGGCCGGCGGCCGCGGTGCGTCCCTCGCCGCCATCGGATTCCACGGCGCCACGCGCAGGTGGACCTGCCACGCTCAGAGAGGCGTGGCGCATGGCCGGCCTCCCCCCCGAGAGACCGGCCACGAACACGGCGTGTGATGGAGCGGCCTTAACGCCCCAACGTCGCTGCCCGGACTCTTCGGTGTCCTGGCGATCGCGACCGTCGCGGTTGCGCCACATTGCTCTCTACATCGACCCATCCGACTGGCGGGTGTTCCCCCGCCGGAGCATCGCTTAGCGGCAGGACGCGCGGCCGGCGTCCCCCATTCGGGGTAGGCGCCGCGGCAAGCTGCCCGGGCTCTGTCCGTCCCATCGCGGAGCGCGCCCGAGCTGGCTAAGGGAATCCCGGATCGGGTCGATAAAGCCCTAGCTCACCTGCGGTCGGAACGGCTCGCAGGTTGCCGGCGCCCGAGCGCCAGTATCGCCTGGGAGGCGATCCCGATCGATGGTCGAACCGATCCAGTAATGGATACATCCCACGCTCCCGCGCACGACAACGGCCGCGCCGCGCTCAGCTGTGTGCTCGTTGACGACCACCCGGCGGTGCTTGATGCGGTGGGCCGCTTCCTTGAGTCAAACGGCGTCGCCGTGGTCGCTGCGCTTTCAGACGGGGCCGCTGCCGTCGACGAGATCCGGCGACTGCGGCCGGCCGTCGCCGTGGTCGACCTGCACCTGCCCGGCATTGACGGTATCGAACTCGCCCGGCGAGTGATCGAGGAGAACGGCGGCGACACGGCCATCCTCCTCTACACCGGTTATGGCGACGTGGCCCGACTGACCGACGCTGTCGAAGCCGGGATCAGCGGGTTCCTGGTCAAGGACGCGCCACTTGGCGAGTTGATTCAAGCGATCCGGATGGTGTCCGGCGGCGACATCTACATCGACCCAACCCTGGCGACCCCGCTGATCAGCGGGATGGGGGCGAGCCCGGCCGGCCTGACGGGTGACGAGCGCAGGTTGATGCGAATGCTGGCCGAGGGATTGACCACGGAAGACATTGCGCTGGCGCTGTCGGCCTCGCGAACCACGGCTCAGGCGCGGATCGCCGACGTCCTGCGAAAGCTGAACGCCGACACACGCGCCCAGGCTGTGGGTGTGGCGATCCGCGAAGGATGGATCGTCTGATGAGCGTCGATCCCGCTGCCCTGGACCGGGCGGCATCTCGGCCCAGGCGGTCGCTCGGCCATGCCACACGGTGCCTGATAAGCGACGCAACCACCCAGCCCACGATCGCGCGTGTGTGCGCGGCGCTGTTCGTGACCGCGGGCGGCATTGGCATGGCATCGCTCGCCTTCCAGGGAGCCTCCGATCGGAACGACCGCGCGGTGTTCCTGATCTCGCTGATCGCGATAGCAATCGCTGCGGTCACGATCCTCCGCGGCGCGCGCTTCCCGCTGTGGACGTTCGGTGTTCTCGCGACCATGGGCACGGCGCTGGTGACTGCGGGGACGTACTACGCCGGGCACAGTGCCCACATCTACGCGTTCCTGTACCTGTGGGTGCTGATCTTCTCGGCGTACTTCTTCGGCATTCGCGCCTTGCTCGCCCAGATCCTGGCGGTGAGTCTGGCGTTCGCCTGGATCCTGGACGCGCGGGCAGACCTGACCCTGGTGGCATGGCTGATCCCGATCAGCACGATGATGGTGCCGGTGGTGCTGATCTACCTGCTGTCCAACAGGCTTGGCAGAGCGCTTGTGATCGCGACCACGAGCGTGGAGGAGTCACACCACGCCGCCACCCGCCTCCGCGCGCTGATCGACGCAGCGCCGGTCGCGGTCATCGAAGTCGAGAACGACGGCCGCGTCGTTACCTGGAACCGCACAGCCGAGCACCTCTTCGGCCGCCCTGCAAGCGCCGTCCTCAGCAACCCCCTGCCGCAGGAAGTGACATTCCAGGTCGCGGATGCAGACGGCCAATCAACGCGGCCAAGCTGGATGATCCGCCACTCCGACGGCACGGAACGGATGGTCGCGTTCAGCGCGTCCGTGCTCAGAGACCCGGCGGGCCATGAGACAGGAAGCATGATCGTCGCCGTGGATGTCACCGAGCGGCGCCGCCTCGAACGACAGCTCCGCGAAACGCAGAAGATGGAAGCGATCGGCCGTCTGGCGGCCGGCGTTGCCCACGACTTCAACAACATCCTGCTTGCGATCAGAAGCTACAACTGGCTGCTCGGCCAATCGCGAGACCCCCAGGCACCCGAACACATCCACAACGTTACCCAGGTCGATCAAGCGATCGATCGCGCAGCCACCCTCACCCGACAGCTGCTCGTGTTCGGACAGCCCGAGCTCAGACGCGTCGAAGTCATCGACCTCGCTGAAACCGTCCTTGGCATGCGCGACCTGCTTCGCACCCTCATCCCCGAGGACGTCGATCTCGAGATCGACGTGGACCGCGCGCCAATCCCGGTGAAGGCCGACCGGAGCCAGGTCGAACAGGTGGTGCTCAACCTCGCCGTCAATAGCCGAGACGCGATGCTCGACGGCGGACTGTTATCGATCAACGTCAGCGTCGAGTACGACGAGATGACCGAGTCCGTGGTGCTTCGGGTCACCGATACCGGCCGCGGAATCGACCCAGACCATCTCCGGCACATATTCGAACCGTTCTACACCACCAAGGCCGACCGGGATGGAGCAGGATTCGGCCTCGCCACCGTCTATGGCATCGTCACCGCGAGCCGCGGCACGATCGACGTCGCGAGCCGGCCCGGCCACGGCACCACGATCACGATCCGTCTGCCCCTGGCCATGGAGGAGCCTGAGCCACGAGCGGTGGAACCCGGAGGCGACGGTCACGGAAGCGAGACGATCCTGCTGGTCGAAGACGACGCCCGCGTGCGCGAACCGCTGCAACTGGCGCTGGAACGGCACGGCTATCTGGTCGTGGCCGCGTCAAACGGCGACGAGGCGCTCGGTGCGTTCGCCTCGGCACAGCCGCGCATCGAGCTGGTCGTGACAGACGTGGTGATGCCGTACATGAGCGGACCCCAGCTCGTTGACGAGCTGCGCCAGACACATCCCGGCCTCCCCGTCCTCTACGTCTCCGGCTATCCCGAGCGATCGCTCGAGCTCCTGAACGAGCGTGGCGAGGAGGGCACCTGGGCGCTGCTTCAAAAGCCATTCACACCCGGCCGGCTGGCACAAGAGATCCGACGGCGCCTTGACACCCGGTCGGCCGCATAAGGGCTGAGAGGCTCGCACCGGGCGTGAGCCGGATGCGTGTCAATCGCCGGTGATGCTGACGTCGCTTCCGTGCCGAACCACCAGAAGGTGATCCACGTTCGCGACCAGCGCCGCCAACGGCTGCTCGTGAAGGACCCCGCCGCGGCCGGAACTCAGCTCCTCGAGCGCCTCTGGCACCGTCATCGCGTCGCGGTGTGGGCGCGTGCTGAGAAGCGCATCGAACACGTCGACCACCGCCACCACACCGGCCTCCAAGGGAATCGCGTCGCCGGCGAGGCCATAGGGATAGCCGGTCCCATCCGCTCGCTCGTGGTGCGCCAAGGCGATCGTCGCCGCCATCTCGAGCAGCGGGTCATCGGACCCTGCCAGCATCTCGTGGCCGATCAGCGCGTGGCGCTGCATCGCGCGCCGTTCGTCGCCGGTCAGCGGTCCCTGCTTCAGGAGCACCTGATCAGGGATTGCGATCTTACCGACGTCGTGCAGCGCCGCGGCAGCCCCCACCAGCTCGGCTCGCTCCGGCTCCCACCCCATGTGCGCGGTCAGGGCGCTCACCATCGCGCCCACACGCCCCAGGTGGCCTCCCACCCCCGGTATGCGGCATTCGGCCGCGAACGCAAGACGGGTGAGCATGTCGCGTCGAGCGTCGGCGAGCGACGAGCTGACCTCGCTCAGTGCGATCCGAAGGTGCGCGACGTCTTCCTCCAACCGTGAATGCGCAACCTGCGATTGCACACGCGAGCGCAGCTGCCGAAGCGCAGTTGATACCGCGATCACCAACTCGTCAGCACGAAACGGCTTCACCAGGAATGTATCCGCGCCCGATTCGAATGCGGCGTCCGCGGTACGTAGGTCGCCCCATCCGCTCATCATCACCACGCCCACCTCGGGATGGTCACATGCGATCTCCTGGGCGAGCGACAGCCCCGACTCGCTCGGTAACCGCACGTCACACACCACCAGATTGACTCCACCCTGGCGGAGTCGGCGGCGGGCATCGTCGGTGTCGCTGGCCA
>JBJMLD010000012.1:0-8283 GCA_045805545.1 Solirubrobacteraceae bacterium
CGTGCTGGGCTCCCGGGTCCGCCGACCGAGCGGCGGTGTCGGGCGTCTCGCGAAAGCCCTCGCGCCAGCTGGCGTAGCGCGGGCGCCAGGCGAGCTCGCGCTTGGCCTTGGCGTTCGAGCAGCCGCGGATCTGGGTCATCATCGAGACGCCGACCTCGCCGACGGCCAGCCTGGCCAGCCACACGGGGATGCGTCGCGGCGGCCGCGCACCGACGCACTGGGCGAAGTAAGGCAGCCACTCGCGCACCGCGGCCGGCTCGTCGTCGACGATGTTGTAGACGCCCGGGGCACCGCGCTCGAGTGCGGCCACCGTCGCCGACGCTGCATCGTCGAGGTGAATGAACGACCACACGCCGCCACCGTCGCCGACGATCGGCAGCTTGCGCTTGCGGACCAGCTCTGGATACTGCGTCGACAGCGAGCTACCCGGCCCGTAGAACGCGCCGTAGCGCAGCGCCAGGCCCTCGATCGGCGCCGCCTCCAGGACGGCGCGCTCGACGTAGCGGATCGCCGCCAGTGTCTTCTGCTGGGCCGCCGGGGGCTCGGGGTCGAGCGGGTCGGTCTCGGTCTTCACCGGTCCGCCGCTGCGGATGCCCGGCCACCCACCGAAGCTCTGCGCGACGAAGCGGCGCACGCCAACCGCCTTCGAGGCGGCCAGCAGGTTGTCGGTTCCGCGCGTGCGCAACTCGTTGGTGCGAGCGAACTCGTCATCCCAGTGCTTGAGATCGGACATCGCCGACAGCGCTGTCATCTGGTGGATGACCGCTTCGGGCTCGGCCCACGCAAACGCGTCGCCGACCGATCCGGCATCGAGACCGTCCATCACGACTCCACGCGCGCCGAGTGCTTCCAGCTCACCGAGCTTGGCTTCGCTGCGCGTGCTCGCCACAACGTCGTGGCCTTGGGCGACCAGCTGGGGGATCAAGCGGCGGCCGATGGCCCCACCCGCGCCGGCTAGAAAGACTCGCATGTCGTGCTCCTTTCAGCTCGTTTGCCCCCCAAGACGATCGGGGGGCCCGAGCTGTGACAAGTCTTTTTCGCGAGGTCTATCGCGACCGCGCGCTTACGCGTGCTGGAGCGCGTAGGCCGGGATCTGCTCGGCCGGCACGGGCCGGCTGAAGTGGTAGCCCTGACCGAGCGGACATCCGGCGCCGACCAGGAACTGCCGCTGCGCCTCCGTCTCCACGCCCTCGGCCAGAGCGGTCAGCCCGAGGCTCTGCGCCAGCTGGATGATCGCGGCGACCAGACTGGCCGCGGTCGGATCCGCCGGCACGTCGCGCACAAACGACATGTCGATCTTGAGGATGCTGACCAGCATCTGGTTCAGGCGCGAGAGCGACGAATGGCCGGTCCCGAAATCGTCGATCGCCACGCGCAAGCCCCGCTCGCGAAGCTTGCTGATCGTCGCCTCGTTGCGCTCGGGATTGGCCATCGCGGCCGACTCGGTGATCTCGATCATGACGCTGCTCGGATTGAGTCCAAACGAGCGGATCGTGTCGAGCACGCGGCCCATCGCGGTCGGCTCCCAGAAGCGGGCAGGCAGGTTGACCGATGTGTAGAGGTCGAGCCCGCCCTCGCGCCATTCAGCGCACTGCCGGCACGCCTCGGCTAGCACCCAGTCGGAGATCGGCTCGATCAGCCCGGTGCGCTCGGCCAGCGGAATGAACTCGGCCGGCGAGATCAGTCCGCGGTCGGGATCGCACCAGCGGATCAGCGCCTCGGCACCGACCAGCTTCCCGGACTCGAGCTCGACCAGCGGCTGGTAGTGGAGTAGGAACTCGTCGCGTTGCAACGCACCCCGCAGCCGACCGGCGAGCGACAGCCGCGCGATCGCGCCACTGTCGTCACCCACGTAAACACGGTGGCTGTTGCCGCCCGCGCCCTTGGCCTGATACATCGCGACGTCGGCCCGCTTCATCAGGTCATCGGCCGTGGTGGCGTGATCGGGGTACAGCGCGATTCCGATGCTCGCGCCCAGGGGGACGTCGATCCCGGATACTGGAAGCGGCTCGGCCAGCGTCTCACGCAAGCGGTCGGCCAGCCGGGCGGCGCCGAGCGTCGCCGAAGACTCGTCCGTGGCTCCAGGCGGCCCGACGATCAGAACCATGAATTCGTCGCCGCCCTGCCGGGCCACGACGTCGGTGGTGCGAGCGACGTTGCGCAGGCGCGCGGCGACATCGCATAGGAGCACGTCGCCAACCGAATGGCCGAAGCTGTCGTTGACGAGCTTGAACTCGTCGAGGTCGACGAACAGGACTGCAAGCGTTCCGCCGTAGCGACCGCAGCGTGCGATCGCCACCTCGACGTGGTCGCGGAACATGGAACGGTTGGGCAGGCCAGTCAGCGGATCGTGGTACGCCAAGTGCTCGAGCTGCTCTTCGAGGCGCTTGCGCTTGGTCGTGTCGAAGATCGCGCCGTCCAGGTAGGCCACCGCGCCGTCCGGGCCGAAGATCCCCCGCCCGCGCTCGTGCACCCAGCGGATCTCGCCGTCGGCGTGGATGATCCGATAGTCGAGCGCGAACGGCTCACGGCGCTCCACCGCGCGCTCCACCTCCGCCTCGACCCCGTCTCGATCGTCCGCATGGATGACGCTCGCGAAGGTACGAATCGGTTCAAGCCCTAGGAACTCGGCGGCGGGATAGCCCGAGACGTTCTCGATCTCCGGGCTCATGTACTCCATGTCCCAGTCGCTCGTCATCGCGCAGCGGTAGACGGCGCCGGGGACGTTCGCCACGAGCGACGCGTAGCGCTCCTCGTCCCAGGGGGAGACGCGCGAATTCGTGACGCGATCCGCGCCAGAATCCTCGGTGATACTCATGCCGGCACCTGTTCCCCGCTGGCTCGGAGTCCCCGTGGGGTCGGCGCCCGCCGATAATTGAGCGGCAAGCCGAACATTTCCCCCAAGTCGTCGGCAGGAGCCCTGCAACCCGTAGGGCGATAACTACTTAGCGGTGCGCGGCTTTGCCTCGCCGGGCCCGGCTGGTCAGGCGCTGGGGTGCGCCACGGCGTCGCGGATGGCCGCCGCCACCACGTCGGCGGCAACCGCGCCGATCACGGTCAGCGCCCAGGACAGGGCAAGTCCGGGCGGTGGCGGTGGCTCCGTGCCCGAGGCAAGCAGGAACGTCACGTCTCCGTCGAGCAGGGTGAAAGCCGGGTTGACGGCGCGAGCGATGCCGGCGCTCGCCACCCGCGCCGCGATGGCGCACCCGCGCTTGTCAAGCGACGCATCGGTGCACACGCAGGCCAGCGTCGTGTTGAGGCCCGAGCGGGCGGCCAGCAGGGGCGGCTCGGGCATGCCGGCGATGAGCTGGGCGGTCGAGACGAGCCGTCCGTCCTCGGCTCGCGGCGCGCCGAGCAGCGTCCCGTCTTGCGCTATCACGTCGCCGAACGCGTTCGCCACCGCGATCGCCGAGACTGTTTCTCCGCTGGCCAGGACCGCGGAGGCCAGCCCTACGCCACCGCGTACTGCGCGCTCCCGGCCCAGCAGCTTGCCCACCGCCGCGCCGGTCCCCGCGCCGACCGGCCCGCGCTGAACGTGATCAGTCGAGGCGTCGAGGCAGGCCGCATAGGCGTCCTCGCTTCCGGGTCGTCGGCCCGGCTCGCCTTCGGCGAGATCAAAGACAACGGCCGTCGGGACCAGCGGGACGACGCCGGCCGGAGTTGGGCGTCCGATCCCCCGCTCCTCCAGCCAGCGAACCACGCCGTCGGCGGCGCCCAGGCCGAACGCGCTGCCTCCCGTGAGCAGAACCGCGTTCGGCCCCTCCGCGTTGGCGAGCGGCGAAAGCGCCTCGAGCTCGCGCGTGCCGGTCCCACCACCGCGCACGTCGACCCCGCCGCGCGTCCCGGCCGGCGGAATCACCACCGTGCATCCGGTCCGCGCCGGCTCATCGCTCCAGTGCCCGACCTGAAAGCCGGGCGGCAGCGTCGGTGCCGTGGTCATCCCGGTGCTCGGCACTGAGGGGCCCTAGCGTTGCCGGCGGGCAGCGCGGTATCGCACGTAGACCACGCGCGAGCTGAATGTGCGCGTCTCGACGAGCTCCATATCGACGCGGTGCTCGCGCGGGAAGAACGGGATGCCGCCGCCGAGCGCGACCGGGGCCAGGAACAGTCTGTACTCGTCGATCAGACCCAGGCGGGCGGCCTCGGCGGCGAGCTCGGCGCCCCCGACCCCGATGTCGCCCTGGACGGCCTCCCGGAGAGCGCTCACCTGCGCTGATAGGTCGTCGTGCGCAAGACTCGTGTTCGCTCCCTCGACCGTGTCCAGCGTGCGCGAGAACACCACCTTCGGCAGTGCCTGCCAGGTCAGGGCAAATTCACGCAGGTAGTCGGGATCGACCTGGAGCTGCTCGCCGAGCTCGCCGAGGGCCGCGGAGTCGCTGTCGGCCGTCTCCCAGAAGCCCATCGTCTCGTACAGACGCCGTCCCAGTAGATGCGCCCCCAGCTCACCCGTCTGCTCGGTGTGGAATCGGAAACGCTCCTCGTCGGGCGCGCTCCAATCGAACTTCCCGTCCGGCCCCGCGATGTAGCCGTCTGCGGAGACGCTCATCGAATAGACCACGCTACTCATCGCAGGACGCTACGCGGCCAGGAAACGCCGCAGCGAGGCGAGCAGCTCGTCCGGCGCTTCTTCGGGGACGAAGTGGCCGCCCGATAGCCCTTCGCCCTGGACATCGTCGCTCCAGGTGCGCCAGACCGCTCGCGGATCGGAGATGTCCTCGGAGCCCCAGTGCACGAGCAGCGGGCAGGTGATCTTGCGCCCGGCGGCGCGGTCCTCGGCGTCGAGCTGGCGGTCGAGATGAAACGAGGCTCGGTAGTCGGCGCACATGGCCCCGATCACGCGCGCAGTGAACGTTGCCAGATAGCGCTCGAACGCGGCGTCGCTGATCGCGCCGGGAACCGCCGTCCACGAGTCCAGCGTGTGGCGCAGGAAGTATTCGGCGCAAGCTGCGACGAGCCGCTCGGCGAACGGAGCCGGCTGCGCGAGAAAGAACCAGGGGTAGTAGTCGAGCGACGCGTCGAGGGCCATCCGCTCGAACTGATCGGCGGTGGGGATGACGTTCAGCACGCACAGGCGCTCGACGTGGTTGGGATGATCGAGCGCCATGCGGTAGGCGACCCTAGCGCCGCGATCGTGGCCGACGACCGAGAAACGCTCGATCCCGATCTGGGCCATCACGTCGACGAGCTCGGCCGCCATCTCGCGTTTGCTGTAGCCCTCGCCGAGCGGCCCGCCGGGCGCGGCTCGCGTCTCGCCGTAGCCCTTCAGATCGGTCACGACGACTTTGTGGCTCTCACTCAGCTGCGGCGCGACGCGGTGCCAGCAGTAGTGGTTCTCCGGGAAGCCGTGCAGCAACAGCACCGGAGCGCCGCCGCCGGCGATGCCCACGCGGTAGCCGCTCTCCGCCACCGAGAGCGTCCGATAGTCGAAGCCGTCGATCGCCACCTGCCGGTCAGCGCTCATCATCCGGAGTCATAGCCGATCCGCGCGGTCTACAGCTGGTACGAGATCGCCCGTTGGCTCAGTTCAGCCACGGATCGCGCGTCATCCGCGCGGTGGCGTCGTCGCTGCGACGCGCCACAGCGCACAGGCTCAAGCCGACGAGGACCGAAATGAGCCAGAGCAATCCGGCGAAAAGAATCAGAGCGGACACCATTTTCATCACGCGGATCTCACCCGTGACTTCCCGCGTGCACGGCGAACCTGCGCCAGCGTACCCCAGATACAACGAGCGGGAATCGCATGGGTTGGAAACAAGAATCGCATGGGTTGGAAACAAACCTCGGGACGACTGCGGCATCTCCCGGACTCAAGGACCGCACTTTCCCGCCGATCCCTCGGGAACGCCGGGACAAGCGGCGTCGCTGGAAGGCCGGGATCGGGCGCTTCCGGAACACGGAATCGACAGCAATCATGAGGCAGCATTCCCCTGCATACGGCGAGAAACGCCATCTCCTGGCGATCGAGCGGACGGTCTGCTGGGCTGAGGAAGCGGCTGCAGCCGGCGAGGTTGAAGAAGCGCTCGCTTGGCTGCGCGTGGTCGAAGCGGTCGAGGGTCGTATGCCTCACCGCCTCGTCCCGCTGCTCCAGGACTGCCTTATCCGGCTAGAGCAGGCCGAGACCCGCCTGGAGCTGCCGACTGCGGCGTGAGCGGGTCTAAACCCTGCGTAGCGCGCGCACGGACAGCGGCACGAAGATCACCAGCAGCCCGGCCAGCCAGGCCAGCGTGCCGAGCGCGGGACCGACGGCATGGCCGTGCCCGATCGTCATCGCCCGCGCGGCGTTGACGACGAGCGTGACCGGATTCACGTCCGCGAAGCTGCGCACGACGGCCGGCATAGCGCTCGTCGGAACGAACGCTGAGGAGGCGAAGACGAGCGGGAACACCCAGATGAAGCCGACGGACTGAGCTGTCTCAGGGTTGCGCGCGGTCAAGCCGACGAATGCGCTGATCCACGAGAACACGTAGGCGAAGGCCACGACGAGCGCTACAGCCAGCACGACCTCCCAGATCGGCTGGGTCGGCCTGAAGCCGACGGCCAGTCCGAGCGCCAGCATCACGATCAGGCTGAACATGTTCGTGGTCAGGTCCGCCGCCGTGCGGCCGATCAGCACCGCTGAGCGCGCGATAGGCAGCGAACGGAAGCGATCGACGACCCCGGCGGCGACGTCTTCGGTCAGGCCGAGACCAGTGGTCAGCGAGCCGAACACGGCCGTCATGACGAGGATGCCCGGCATGAGATAATTGACGTAGCTGATGTGGCCGGTGTTGATCGCGCCGCCGAACACGTAGCGGAACAGCAACACGAAGATCACCGGCTGCACGAACAGGTAGACGACGTACATGGGCCGGCGCAGGATCTTGCGCAGCTGGCGCGCCGCCATCACGCGGGTGTCGGCGAGCGTCTCTGCGAAAGTGAGCCGGCCACGCTCGGAGATCACGGCATCGAACGTGCTCATCAGGCAGCCTCCTGGGCGGGTTCGGGCTGGCGCTTGGAGTTTTCGGCTGGGCGGCCCGTGAGCGCGAGGAACACGTCATCCAGGCTCGGTTGTTCAAGTTGGATCGCCGCGATCGGCAGCTGGCGGGCATCGAGGCGACGGACGGCCTCGGCCGACGCGCTGGAATCAGCGACTGCCAGGCGGATCTCACCGCTGGCGCTGTCGGCGCGTGGGGGGTCGCCGGTGCTGAGGTCGCTGATCGCGGCTACCGCTTCCGTCAGCCGGCTCGTCTCATCGATCCGAACGCTGAGGACGTTTCCGCCGATCGCCGTCTTGAGCTCGCTCGGGCTGCCCTGGGCGACGATCTTGCCTTGGTCGACCAGCGCGATCCGCTGGGCGAGCCGGTCGGCCTCGTCGAGGTACTGCGTGGTCAGCAGCACGGTCGTGCCCTGACGGCGGAGCTCGTCGACGGCTGACCACAGCTCCTGGCGCGAGCGGGGATCGAGCCCCGTCGTCGGCTCGTCGAGCAGGACCACGGGCGGCCTGGCGATGAGACCTGCCGCCAGGTCGAGTCGCCGCCGCATGCCGCCCGAGTACGTGGAGACGCGGCGATCCGCAGCATCGGTCAGATCGAAGCGCTCGAGCAACTCGGTGGTGCGACGGCGTGCCTCCGTCGTCGGCAGGCGATAGAGCCGGGCGATCATCTGGACGTTCTCGCGGCCGGTGAGCTCGGCGTCGACTGCCGCGAACTGCCCGGCCAGGGCGATTCGCCGGCGGACAGCCAGGGACTCGGTGACCACGTCATACCCGAGCACCGAGGCCCGGCCGGCAGTCGGTTCGAGCAACGTCGCCAACACGCGCACGAGCGTGGTCTTGCCGGCGCCGTTGGGTCCGAGCAGCCCGAACACCGTGCCCTGTTCGACCTCGAGGTCGAGACCGTCCAGCGCCACCACCGTCCCGAAGGTCTTGACTATCCCCTCGGCCTTAACCGCTACCCCATTCTCAGTTCTCACGCTTATCGCTCCAGATCGTTCGCTTGATCTCCTGCCACTCGTCAAACAGCTCCGGGATCCGCGATTCCCACCACGAGTAGAAGGCGTCCAGTTCCTCGAGTCGCGCGCGTCGGACCGGCGGCGCCTCTTCGAGCGCCTCGCGTCCCAACTTCAGGACTGCCCGCGCCTGCTCGATGCCCTGGTCGCGGAGTTGGTCATCCCAGGCCTCGGGCCGGACACGAAACCGGTCGGCGCGCTCGCCGCGGACGTGCAACCGATCGACCATCTTGAACCGAACCAGCATCCCGGTCGCGCCGCTGATCGATCCCTTGCTGGCGCCGAGCGCCTCGGCCA
>JBJMLD010000013.1:0-6421 GCA_045805545.1 Solirubrobacteraceae bacterium
ACGGCAACGGCGCCGAGCCCGGCACGCCGATCGAGACGTGCCCCCGCTGTGGTGGCTCCGGTCAGCTCCGGGCCGTGTCGCGCACGCCGTTCGGGCAGGTGATGCGCACCACGGCGTGCGACGTCTGCCACGGTGACGGGCGCGTCGCGCGCGACCCGTGCCAGGTGTGCAGCGGCCGCGGACGGAAGGTGGAGCGCGCCCGCGTATCGGTCGACGTGCCGGCCGGGATCGCCGACGGGCAGCGCATCCGGATCTCCGGACGCGGCCACGCCGGCGAGCGCGGCGGTCCGCCCGGCGACCTCTACGTCCAAGTCCGCGTGCGCGAGGACCCCCGCTTCCTGCGCGACGGCGACGACCTGGTGACCGCGATCGACGTGCCGGCGCCGCTGGCCGCACTCGGGACGATGGTCGAGGTGCCGACGGTGGACGGTCCGGTCGAGCTCGACGTCCCGGCCGGAACGCAGCCGCACGAGGTGCTGGTCGTGCGCGGGGCGGGGATGCCGGCGCTGCGCGGCCGGCGCAGCGGCGACCTGCGCGTGGTCGTGAACGTAGTCGTCCCACGCCACCTGAGCCGCGAGCAGCGCGAGCTGATGGAGAAGCTGTCTGACTCGATGACCCAGCACAACCTCCGCACCGAGGAGGGCGTGTTCGGCAAGCTGCGGCGCGCGCTCGGCGGGCACGGGTAACGCGCCTTGGTCCGGCTGGCCGTCCGCGTCCGGCGCGCGGACGCCGAGCTCGTGCTGGCCGAGCTGCTCGAGCTGGCGCCGAGCGGCGTCGAGGAGGTATCGATGGACGGGGGCGAGGTCGTCGAGTACGCGGTCTACGGACCGCCGGGCGAGCTGCCGGCGCTGCCCGACCTGCGGGCGGCGGCGGGCGGAGCGCTCGTCGAGATCTCGACGTCAGAGATCGCCGACGATTGGTCCGAGCGCTGGCGGTCGTTTCACCGCCCGCTCGTGCTCCCGGGCCGGCTTACGGTGCGGCCGCCGTGGGAGCCGCCGGGTGAGACGCCGATCGACCTGCTGATCGATCCCGGGCAGGCGTTCGGCACCGGGGCTCACGCCACCACACGGTTGTGCCTGGAGCTGCTGCTCGGGCTTGATCCGGGCGGTTCGCTGTTGGACCTCGGTTGCGGTTCCGGTGTGCTGGCGATCGCCGCCGCGCGGCTCGGCTACAGGCCGGTGCTGGCCGTCGACAACGACCCGCTGAGCGTCGAGGCGACGGCGGCGAACGCGCGGCGCAACGAGGTTCAGCTGGAAGTGCGGCAGCTCGATCTGCGGACTTCGGTGGTTCCGGTTGCCGATACCGTGACGGCCAACCTGCTCGGGCCGCTGCTGCTCGTCTGGGCGGGGTTGATGCGTGACGTGCCGGGGCGGGTGATCGCCAGCGGCCTCCTGGTCGAGGAGGCCGACCGGGTGGCGGCGGCATTCGCCGAGCATGGCCTGAGCGAAGCCGACCGACGCTCGTCGGGCGAGTGGGCGGCGCTCCTGTTGGTGGCTCAACGCCGCGCGTCGCCCGCGGCCGAGCGCGCGTCCTGACGGCTGGCCAACACCCCGGGCGCGAATCCTGTCCACGCGGACGATGACGCGCGCGAGGTTTGCGCGCATCCTTCCGGGCGTGCGGTTGGCGAAATCGTCAAGGAGGTGAAACCAGTTGCCTAACCCGCTCGCGATCGGCGTGACCCTCGGTGGCCTGCTCCTCGAGTGGGTCGCCCCGCGGCCCAAGCCTCGAGCCGGCTTCGCTCATGAGCTCTCTCTCCTCTCTGAGCGTCCTGTCCCGAGGACACCGCGGCCGGCGACCCGGCACGACGAGTTCGAAGGGACGCCGGTCGCGAGCGGCCTGTAGAGCCCTTGGTCATCCCGGCCGCGCTACGGTGCGCCGGGATGACCACCTTCGCGGTCAAATTCCTCGGCTGCAAGGTCTCGCAGGCCGACGCGATGCTGGCCCGCCAAGCGCTGCTGGCGGCCGGCCACGTCGAGGCGGCCGAAAGTGAGGCCGAGCTGCATGTGATCAACACGTGCTGCATCACGGGCGAGGCCGAGGCGAAGTCGCGTCAGTCGGTCCGGCGCTCGCTGAAGCACGCGCGCGAGGTGTACGTGGCCGGCTGCGCCACGAACCTCGATGCGGCGCAATTCGGATCGATCGACGAGCGTGTGACGCCGTTCGTCGGGACGGCCGACGACGTGGCCGCGGCGATGGGGGCAAAGCTCGGCGCGGTCGGCGGCTGCGCCGACACCGAGCACGACGTCCTGGCCCGCCAGTCGGTCGCCCCCGGGGCGCGCACGCGCGGCTTCGTCAAGGTGCAGGACGGCTGCGACGGCGAATGTGCCTACTGCATCATTCCGACCGTCCGCGGCCAAGCTCGGTCTCGGCCCGCCTCGGCGGTGCTCGAGGAGGTCCGGCGCCGCGTCCGGCAGGGCCAGCCGGAGATGGTCATGACCGGTATCAGCGTCGGTGACTATTGCGATCCGGAGAACGGGCTGGAGCTCGGCGAGCTGATGGTCGCGGTGGCGCGAATCCCGGGCGTCGAGCGCGTGCGGCTGTCGAGCGTCGAGGTGATCCACGTGCGCGACACGCTGCTCGAGGCGCTGGCGAATGAGCCGAAGGTCTGCCCCCACCTCCACGTGCCGATGCAGTCGGGCGACGACGCGGTGCTCGCCGCCATGGGACGGCACTACACCGCCGGCGAGTACCTGGAGCGGATCGCCGCCGTGCGGCGGGGCGCGCCAGGCGTCAACGTCACGACTGACGTGATCGTCGGCTTCCCGACCGAGGATGAGGCGGCATTCCAGCGCACGCTGGACGCGGTCGACGCGGCCGGGATCACCCGCGTGCACACCTTCTCGTACTCACCGCGGCCGGGGACCGTGGCGGCCGAGCTCGGCGACCGCGTGGCGCCCCAGGTCAAGAAGCAACGCTCGCAGATCCTGCGCGGGCATTCCGAGGTCCGTTCGCGCCACCACCGCGCCGGCAAGCTCGGCCGGCGCCAGCGTGTGCTTGTCGACAAGGTCGCCGAGAAGCAGTGCTCGGGCTACACGGCCGATTACACGCGCTGCTATCTGCCAGCGGGAGCGGCGTCGCGCGGTGACGTGGTCGAGGTTGTCTGCCAGGAGCTGTACGCCGACGGGATCGCCTGCCGGCCAGTCGGCTAGTTCTGGGCGGGGGCAGAGCTATCCTGACTGTGTGAGCATCACCGAGCAGATCCGCTCTGACATGACCACCGCCATGAAGGCGGGCGAGAAGCAGCGCGTTGGCGCGCTGCGGCTGGTCTTGTCCGAGCTTCAGAAGGCGGCCAAGGACGGCGGCGCCGACGAGCTCGCCGTGCTGCGGCGCGAGCGCAAGCGCCGACTCGACGCGGCCGGGCAGTTTCGTGACGGCGGCCGACCCGAGCTGGCCGATCAGGAGGAGTCCGAGGCCCGGCTGATCGAGGGCTACCTGCCCGCCGAGCTGGACGATGCCGAGCTCGACAGGATCATCGCTGCGGCGATCGACGAGACCGGAGCACGCGAGACGAAGGACATGGGGCAGGTGATGAAAGCGGTGATGGCCCGCGCCGGCGGCCGCGCCGACGGCAAGCGCACCTCGGCCCGCGTGCGCGAGGCACTAAGTGCGTAAGCAGATCGAGCTCGATAACACCGTCGCCGCCGAGCTCGCCGGCAGCAAGGACGCCGTGCTGAAGACGCTCGAGGCTCATCTCGACTGCGATGTGTTCCTGCGCGGCAACGTGCTCACCCTGGAGGGAGAGGCCGACGCCGTGGAGGCCGCCGAAGCGGTCGTCAAGGAGCTCTCCGATCTGATCATCCAAGGCCACGAGATCGCCCCCGGCACGATCGAGGCCGTCGCCCGTGCCCTCGACGAGCACGAATCGCCAGCGCGCATCCTCGAGGACGTCGTCTGGCGCCACCGGACGACCCGGGTGGCTCCCAAGACCGTCAACCAGAAGCGCTACGTCGACTCGATCCGCAACAACACGATCACATTCGGCGTCGGCCCGGCCGGCACCGGCAAGACATTCCTCGCCGTGGCCCTGGCCGCCGCCGCGCTCAGCCGGCGCGAGGTCAACCGCATCATCCTCACCCGGCCCGCCGTCGAGGCCGGCGAGCGCCTCGGCTTCCTGCCCGGCGACCTGATGGCCAAGGTCGACCCCTACCTGCGACCGCTGTTCGACGCGCTGCACGACATGCTCGAGCCCGAGCGCGTCTCGCAGCATCTGGAGCGCGGCGTGATCGAGGTGGCGCCGCTGGCGTTTATGCGCGGTCGGAGCCAACCGCTTTCGACGCCGGTGCTGACCCCGTCCGGTTTTCGCCCGATCGGAAATTTGCGAGTCGGCGATCTCGTGACTGGCTCCGACGGCCGCCCGACCCCGGTGATCGGCGTCTACCCACAGGGACGCCGGGAGATCTACCGAGTCAGGACCCAGGACGGCGCATCGACCCTGGCTTGCGCCGAGCACCTCTGGCACGTCTACACCGCCTCCGACCGACGGCGCGGCAAGCCGGGGAGGGTTCTCGAAACGAAGGACATGGTGGGGCGGCTACGGAGCTTCCATCAGCACAGGTTCGAGCTTCCAGTGCTGAGTGCGCCGGCGCAGTTTGCTGCTCGCGACGTCCCAATCGAGCCGTATGCGATGGGCCTTCTGCTCGGGGATGGCTGCCTCACGACCTCAACGACGCCGTCGTTCTCGACCAGCGACCCAGAGCTCGCGACCGCCCTCGAAGCCGCGCTGAACGGCATCGAGCTCCAGCCGCGAGGCGGCGTGGATTACGTGCTCCGTCACGTCGAAGGACATCGTGGCGGCGTGATCGTCGCCAATCCGGTGACGACGGCACTACGCGAGCTCGGGCTCGCCGGAACCCGCTCAGAAAGCAAATTCATCCCGGAGGCCTACCTGCACAACGCGGCCGACGTTCGCATCGCCCTGCTTCAAGGGCTGCTCGACAGCGACGGCGGCCCCGTGCGTCAAAGCGGCCGGACTTGCCGCATCCAGTACACGACGTGCTCCGAGGTGCTGCGCGATGACGTCGCGTACCTCGTGCGCTCGATCGGGGGTGTGGCGTACTGGCGCCGGCGGGCGGCGGCCGGACGGGCTCCCGGATTCGCGAACGGCCGTCCAATCGAGCATCGTCACGACGCATTCATCATGGACATCCAGCTGCCGCCTGGGATTGCGCCGTTCCGCTTGGAGCGGAAGCGTGAGATCTACGATCGGACCGGCGGAGGCCGGCCGATGCGCTTCATCGACTCGATCGAACCGGCCGGCCAAGCCGAGACCGTCTGCATCCAGGTCGCCGCGGCGGACTCGCTCTATGTGACCGAGGACTTCCTCGTCACGCACAACACGCTGAACGACAGTTTCATCATCCTCGATGAGGCTCAGAACACGAGCCCCGAGCAGATGAAGATGTTCCTCACGCGGCTCGGGTTCAACTCGAAGATGGTCGTGACCGGCGACATCACGCAGATCGACCTGCCGCCGGCGCAGGACTCGGGGCTGGTCGTGGTGGCGGAGATTTTGAACGAGGTCGAGGGGATCGAGTTCGTGCGCTTCAGCGACGAGGATGTCGTCCGGCACAAGCTGGTGCGGCAGATCGTCGCTGCCTACGACGAGCACTCGCAGCGGCTGGCGCCGGAGCTGCGCCCGCGCCGGCGCGCGTGACGCCGCCTGCGCATGCTCGACATCGAGGTGATCGGACTCGAAGCGCTGTCGCCCGGGGGTCCGACGGCGGTTGAGGTCGAAGAGCTTTGCGCGCTGGCGCTGTCCTCGGCCGGGATCGCCGAGGGGCACGTGGCGATCGAGTTCGTCGACGAGGATCGGATCCGCGATCTGAACCGCGAGTACCGCAAGCTGGACGAGCCGACCGACGTGCTGTCGTTCGGGATCGATGAGAACGGCGTCCCGGCCGGTCCACGGGAGCTCGGCGACATCGTCATCTGCCCGGCTCACACGAGCGACGTGCGCGAGGCCGTGGTGCACGGCAGCCTGCACCTCAGCGGCATGGACCACGAGCGTGACGACGGCGAGATGCTGGCGCTCCAGTCAGAGCTGATGCGCTGGATCGCATGACCCGGCCGGCGCAGCCGCAGACTCGCTCGGGTTTCGTCGCGCTCGCCGGGCGCCCGAATGTCGGCAAGTCGACGCTCGCCAACGCGCTCGTGGGGGCGAAGGTGGCGATCGTGTCCGACAAGCCGCAGACGACCCGCCGGGCGATCCGCGGCGTCGCCTCGGGCCCCGACTGGCAGCTCGTGCTCATCGACCTGCCCGGCGTTCAGCGACCGCGTGACGCGTTGACCGAGCGGATGCAGAGCCGCGTCGAGCGCGAGCTCGCCGATGCCGATGCCTGCCTGTTCGTCCTCAACGCCGAGCAGGGGATCGGGCCGGGCGACCGGTTCATCGCGCGGCTGCTGGAAAGCTCGCCGGTACCGG
>JBJMLD010000014.1:0-12651 GCA_045805545.1 Solirubrobacteraceae bacterium
CGCATGACCCGCGCCCACACCGGCCGCACGACCCGCGCCCACACCGACCGCGGCCGCCGCGCCACCGGCGCCCGCCGCGCCACCGGCGCCCGCCGCGCCACCGGCGACCGCGCCACCGGCGCCCTCGGCACCGTCACCGTCGTCCGCGGGCCCCAGCCGGCGCAGGATCTCGGCATGGCTGCGCAGCAGCCCCGCCACCAGCACGACGAGCAGCACCAGCAACACGGTCTCGATCGACACCAGCACGGTCATCACACACCGCCTCCGCCAGGCACCTGCACGGCCAACCCCTCCAGGCAGCTCGCCTCGTGGTTGCACGTGTTGTCGTCGACCATCTCGGTGCCGTTGCAGTTCATGCCGGGCACGGTGGCCGGGTTCTGGCAGATGACTAGCCGGCAGACGACCTCGGTGGTCCCCTGGATCTGGGTATTGCACTGGCCATACCGGAAGTGATTGCAGTCGACCCGGCGTTTGTTGCAATCTCCGTTCGCGCACTGGCAACCGCCGGGGAAAGACCGGCCCGGGATCCGATTGCAATCGACGTAGTAGCGCACGCCCTCGTCACGGCAGAGCCCGCCGCCCTGGTAGCTCGTGCACTTCCACCAGCCGGCCACGTACGTGTTGCTGGGGCACACATTGCTGCCGTGCTCGATCTCGCAGCAGAACGCCGTATAGCCGTCGGTGCAGAGACCCCCGCCGCAGCTGCCGGGACCGATCACCGCCCACGCCGTGCCCGGCCGCACGAGGTAGCGCACCGGTGCGACGGCCAGCGCCGAGCCGGCCAGCGCCGCCTTCCCCAGCGCGCTGCGCCGGGTGCTGCGCCGCTCGAGCAGCGAGCCCACGGCCAACGCAAAGCGCTCGGACAGGCTCATCGGGCGCTCCATGCATTCCACGCCGTCGGTACGACCGTGTACGCCAGCACCGCGCCGTAGGTGGCCGCAGACAACGCCAAGCCCAGCACCAGCGCGCGCGCCTCGGGCAGGTCGAGGAGCCAGCGAGCGCCGTGGACGCCGGTCAACGCCGCCGCCAAGGCGAGCAGAGCGAACGCGGCGCTCAGAGCCGACCCCGCAGCCGAAGCAGGCGGTCCTTCCGCGCCGAAGCAGCCGCACGTCGCCCGGCGGCGGGCAAGGATCAAAGTCATGCCCGCGAACGCCGCATAAACGACGCAAAGCAGACCGCAGGCGACGCGCGAGGCTCCCACGAACGCCCACGCCCCGAGCGCCAGCTCGCCCATGGCGAAGACGCGGACCAGCGCGCGAGCGCTTGCACCTCGCAAGCTGACGCCAAGGGTGATCAGCGCCCTCACAGCCCCCTCCGGCGCCCGCAACTTGGCTACCGCCGCGACCATCAGCACCATGCTCGCGACCAGCAGCGGCGGGGTCAATGCGTCAGCCATCCGCCTCCTTCGCGCGCTCCAGGATCGAGGTCGCGGCGCTGGCCGGATCCAACTCGCGCGAGACGACCCGATCGAGCAGGTCCTGCACGGTCGGGTCCTCGCTCACCGCCGCCTCGAGCTCGCGTCGCATCCGGAAGGTGGCGATCGCCAGCACCTCGTTCATCAGATTTCGGCGGCGACGCTCGGACAGCGTGCCCTCCGCCTCGATGTACGCGCGATGCTCGGCCAGCTTTTCAGCCAGCTCCTCGACACCTTCGTCACGCACTGCTTCTGTCTTCACGATCGGCACTTGCCAGCCCTCGCGCGGCCCCAGCGCGAGTACGCCCTTGATCTCGCGCACCATCGTATCGGTGAGTGGGTGGTCGGCCTTGTTGACGACGATCACGTCAGGGATCTCCATCACTCCGGCCTTGAGTGCCTGGATTGAATCACCACTGCCGGGCATCAGCACCAGCACCACCGTGTCGGCGTGGTCGATGATGTCGACCTCGGCCTGGCCGACCCCGACCGTCTCCAGCAGCACCACGTCCCGGCCCGAGGCGTCCATCAGCAGCGCCGCTTGGAGCGTCGCTTCGCTCAGACCGCCGAGTGCGCCGCGGTTGGCCATCGACCGTATGAACACACCAGGATCGAGAAAGTGATCGCTGAGGCGGATCCGATCGCCGAGCAGCGCGCCCTTGGTGAACGGCGAGGAGGGGTCGATCGACAGCACGGCGACCGTCCGCTCGCGCGAACGCTCGAGCTTGGTCAGCGCGGCCAGCAGCGTCGACTTGCCGACACCAGGCGGTCCGGTGAAGCCGAGCATGGACGCGCCGCCCGTGCGCGGATACACCTCTCGGACCAGTTCCCACCCCTCCGGCTGGTCGTTCTCGACCAGCGAGATCGCGCGGGCCAGAGCACGCTTGTCGCCGTCGAGCAGGCGCTCCGCCAGTGACTTCTCGGCCGCGGTCATGAAGGCGTGCAAGTGTAGGTATGACGTCCCGCGGGGAGCTTTCGGTCAATGGGAGGGAGACTCGACACGCTGATCGGCGATGGTGTCGAGGCAGCGGTCAGGGCCAAGCATCGCTACCGGCTGCGCCGCCACGGTTGGGCCCGCGCGCTGGAACCGGACGGCGACAGTCTGTGGGCCGCCGGTGATCCACCAGCCCGGGCCGGTTGCTCGCTTCAGCTGCTGATCGACGGAGCGCAGGCGTTGCCAGCGATGGCGGCGGCGATGCGGCAGGCCCGGAGGTACATCCATGTCACGGGCTGGCATGTGGCGCCTCATTTCGAGATCGTTCGGGACGGTTCGCACGAGGTGCTGGGCGCGCTCCTGGCCGAGCTGGCCGAGACGGTCGACGTCCGGATCCTGGTGTGGGCGGGCGCGCCGGTGCCGGTGTTTCACCCCACCCGTAGCGAGGTGCGCGAGGCGGTCGAGAACCTCGTCCGCGGCACCCGGATCCGCTGCGAGCCCGATCCGCGCGAGCACCCATTCCACTGCCACCATGAGAAGACGATCGTGATCGACGGCGAGGTCGCGTTCGTGGGCGGGATCGACCTCACCGACGCGTCCGGCGATCGGTTCGACAGCTCCGCGCACGAGGCCCGGCGCCAGCTCGGCTGGCACGACGTCGCGACGCGCATCGAGGGTCCGGCTGTGGCCGACGTCGACGCCCATTTCGCTTTGCGCTGGTTGGAGCTGACCGGCGAGCGGCTGCCGGCCGCGGCGCCGACCGCGCCGGCCGGTGACGTCACGGTCCAGGTCGTGCGGACGATCGCTGAGGGCATGTACGACCGCGTGCCGCACGGGGAGTTCAGGATCCTCGAGAGCTATGTGCGCGCGCTGCGCTCGGCCCGTGAGCTCATCTACATCGAGAACCAGTTCCTGTGGGCGCCGGAAATCGTCTCGATCCTGGCCGACAAGCTCGCCCATCCACCGACGCCCGAGTTCCGGCTCGTGATCGTGCTTCCGTCAAAGCCGAACAACGGGGCCGACGACACGCGCGGGCAGCTCGGGGTCCTGAGCGACGCCGATCCCGACAACCGGCGCATACTCGCGGCCACGCTCCGCGGCCTGTCGGCCGAGCGCGACGACCCGCTCTACGTACACGCCAAGGTCGCCATCGTCGATGACCGCTGGCTGACGGTCGGCTCGGCGAACCTCAACGCCCACTCGCTGCTCAACGACACCGAGCTGAACGTCGTCACCGACGACCCGCGGCTCGCCCGGGAGGCGCGCCTGCGGCTTTGGGCCGAGCACTTGGAAGTGAGCGAAGACGCGCTCGCTCCCGAGCCGGCGCATGTTTCGGTCGACCAGCGCTGGCGTCCGATCGCCTTCGGACAGCTAAAGCGGCGACAAGCTCATGCCCCGCCGACGCATCGGCTGCTCGCGCTGCCGGGCGTGTCGAAACGGGCACGGCGGCTGCTCGGTCCGCTCGAAGGTCTGATCGACGACGGCTGACACGATCCGTAGGATCTCACCCGTGCAGTCGGTGAGCACGGATCGGATCACGCGGGCGCTTGAAGCACCTCCGGCGGCGCCGCCGCTGCTCCGCCCGCCACCGCCGCCGCTCCACGGCGGCCCGCTGACGTTCCTGCGCTTCGCTCGCTCGCATCACATGATCAGCTTCGGCTACGCGCTGCTGATCGTGCGCTGGGTGTGGCTGAAGCTGCGCTGGCGCGGCCGCCTGAAGACCGACGGCCTGTGCTTCATCTGCCCTCGGGTCAAGTTCGAGATCGGCCGTAATGCGTCTGTCACGGTCGGCCGCTGGGCGTGGATCGGCCACGGCTGCAAGATCCGCGCCCATGAGGGCGAGGTCTCGATCGGTGCGAAGTCCGTGCTCGGCCAGGAGTGCACGATCTCCGCCTTCCAGCACATCGCCATCGGCCGCGAGTGCATCATCGCCGACCGCGTGATGATGATCGACTTCGATCACGGCGTCGTCGAGGTCGAGCGCCCGATCCGTGAGCAGGGCATCTACAAGCGCGACGTCAACGTCGGCCACAACGTCTGGATCGGCTACGGCGCCTGCGTGCTCCGCGGCGTCGTCGTCGGCGACAACTCGATCATCGGCACGAGCTCTGTCGTCACCTGCGACGTCGAACCCAACGCGGTCGTCGCTGGCGCCCCCGCTCGGCTGATCCGGCTGCGGGACGCCCCCAAGACGTTCCGCTGGGAATAAGCCGGCCGAACCGCCTCGAGTACCCATACCCCCTAGGGGTATACTCGGTGGCCATGATGAGTCAAAGCACCAAGACGGTCGTCGTAGCCGGCGCCACCGGCCGACTCGGCAGCGTCATCCCGCGCCTGCTGGCCCGCTCGCACAAGGTGATTGCCGTGGCTCGAGATCCGAATGCCCCGGCTGCGGCGGCGCTCCGCGCGCAGGGAGCCGCGGTGGCGCGCGGCGACTTCGATGAGCCCGAGTCGATCGCCGAGGCGGCAGCCGGCGCCGACGCCTTGATCGCCACCGGCACCGCGCACCGCGCCGGGCCGGAGGGTGAGCTCCGCCACGGGCTCGGTCTCGCCAACGCGGTACAGACTGCTGAGGTCCCGCACGTCGTCTACATCTCGGGCGACGGCGCCGGGCCGAACGCCCCGCTGCCGCTGTTCCGAGCCAACCACGAAGTCGAAGAGCGCATCCGGTCGCTGGCGACTGCACACACGATCCTGGCGCCGGTGTACTTCATGGAGAACCTGTTCAACCCGTGGAACCTCGCGGCCTTACGCGCCGGCATGCTGCCGAGCCCGATCCCGCTCACGGCTCGTCTCCAGCAGGTCGCGTTCGACGATGTCATGGCGCTCGCCGCGCTCGTCATCGAGTCGCCCGAGCGATTTGCCGGCGCGCGGATCACCGTGGCGTCTGACGAGTTGAACGCGGTTGAGGCATCGGCTGCGATCGCCGTCGCCGTCGGGATCCGGCTCGAACCGCGCCAGATAGAGATCGAGAAGCTCCCACCCGGGCTTCACGCACTGTTCGCTTGGCTGGCCACGAGACCGCACCGCGCAGACATCAAGGGACTTCGAGCCAGGTTCCTGGAGGTCACCTGGCACAGCTACGCCGCTTGGGCTAGCTCCGAGCGCGCGCGGCTGGCGAGCGCGACTGAGCGCGCCGCCTGAGGCGACGTCAGCTCGTGACCCAGTCGAGGATCAGTCGGTTGACGCGCTCCGGCGCCTCGAGCTGCACGAAGTGACCTACCTCATCCAGCTCGACCACGTGAGACCCGGCGCCGAGATACTCCTGCGCGTCCCGGGCCAGATCGAACGCGATACACCCGTCCTGGCTTCCGTGCACGTACAGCGTGGGCTGGGGCGCGGGCCGACGCATAGCCTCGCGCTCGGCCGCATGCGGATCGGGCCCGGAGCCGTCGTTGGACCGGTAGTAGCCGATCGCCGCCCGGAGCCGCTCCGGCTCGCTCAGACTCTGCTTCAAGAACGCCAGGTCTTCGCTCGCGTCGTAGCCCGGCGACCAGTCGCTCCACAGCCGGGCCAGGAACGCCATCTCGTCCGCCGCGACGACCGGCTCGGCGAACGGCGCCCCGAGAAAGAACATGTACCAGAAGCGCTTCAGCTGCCCGTAGTCGGAGAACACCCGCTGGTCGAGCCCGGTCGGCGGGATGGCCAGCGTGACCAGCTTGCGAAAGCGCTCAGGCGCGAAGGCGCCGGCGCCGTACGTCGCCTCGGCTCCCCAGTCGTGTCCGATCAGCACCGCCTGCTTGTCGCCGTCGAGCGCCTCGTGGAGCGCGACCGCGTCGGCCACCAGCGAGCCGAGTGAGTAAACGTCGTCGCCGGCCAGCGCGCTCGGCGCGTAGCCACGCATGAACGGCGCCACGGCATGGAATCCGGCATTGGCCAGCTCGGGCAGCAGGTGCCGCCACGTGTGCGCGGTGTCGGGAAACCCGTGCAGGCACAGGGCGAGCGGGCCGCTGCCTTCCTCGAGGATCCCGAACTCGAGCGTCCGTGTGCGGATCTGCCGCATCGACTCGATCCTAGCCCTCCCAGCCCGCCAGCTCGGGCGCCAGGTTACGGACCCCCGTAGCCAGCGAGGCATCGCCGGCCAAGGCCCGTTCGAGCGCCGTCAGGTGAAGCGCCGCCCGCTCCCGGGGATACTCGCCCGCGAGCTGCCGCGCGGTCAGGAATGCCCAGTCGCTCGACTGGAGCGCGAGCAGCTCGCGCAGCGTTCGTTCGCTCACCGACGAATGCGCGGCAGCCACCCGCAGCTCCGCCGTGCGTGCCGACCAGGCCAGGTCGGCTACCTGCGGGCCGCTCCAGGTGCGCAGGTCGCCGCCCTCGCCCCACGAGCTCACCGGCAGCCACCCCGGCGCTGGCACGGGCTCATGGCGCTCGAGCGCGTCGTCGAGCGTGGTGAGCGCGAGACCCTGTCGCGCCGCCTCCTCGATGACAGCCGTCAGCCAATGCACGCCCTCGTACCACCAGTGCCCGAGCAGCTCGGTATCGAGCGCGCACACGCACACGCCGCCGCCGGTGACACGCTCGCGCACCCGGCCGACGAACTGCTCGGCATCAACACGCGCCTGGCCCAGGGCCGCGGCGTAGTCATAGGGCCGCCCGTCGTTGCTCCAGGCCCGGTGGTGGTGCGGCGTCAGCCCGTGGTAATTGCGATAGGCGCCGGCGGACGGATAGCCGCGCTCGCTCCACACGAGCTCGATCGCGGCTCGGTCGATGGGCCACAGGACTGGCCCAGCCTCGCTCGCAAGCGGGCCCAGATGCCGCGGGTCACCCAGCCCGAACACACCGGTCAACTCGACGCAGGTGGCCCGGACGCCGGCGTCTTCAAGCAGCGAGTCGAGCCACGGCGCGTGTGCGCACTCGGGAAGCCAGAAGCCGCCCGCCCAATCGCCGAAGCGCCGGCGATGCGCGGCTACGCCGGTCTGGAGCTGGAGCTCGACCCCGCTGTCGGTGGCGAGCAGCGGCAGCACGGCATGGGTGGCAGCGGAGGTCCAGCTGACGTGCTCGGCGAACGCGCCGAGGATGCCGCCGGGCAACTCCGTCAAACGCTCGGCCGCGGAGGCGTACTCGGCCGCCGAGCGCTCGAGCTCGGCCACGAGCTCGTCCTGACCGCTCTCCCGGAACGCAGCGACGTCGCGGCGGTGCGACTCGGTCCGGATCTCGGTCAGGAAGCGCGCGCAGCGATCGGTCGCGCCGGGCGCCTCGAGCTGATCGCACAGGACGGGGGTCAGCGACAGCGTGATCGGCGCGCGGCCGAGCACATCGAGCAACGGCACATAGGAGGTGGCGATCGCCTCCCACAACCACTCCTCGCCGAACGGCCAGCGCCCGAACCCGTACGGCTCACGGATGAAGGCACCTTCGTCGGCCGGCGGCCAGTCGCCTCCGCCCTCGACGTACGGCATGTGCGTATGCAGGACGATGGCCAGCTCGCCGGCCGGCGAGCTCATCCGCGACACACGGCGAGGAAGTCGAGCGCGCGATCGAGGTTGCCGGCGCGGATCGCGAAGTCGCTGGTGGCGATGGCCGGCGTGAAGCGGTCATAGAACGCGCGGGTGATGCCGAGGCGCTTGTGAACCGCATCCCACCCCGCGCGCAGCGCCAGCTCGTGTGCCCGCAGCTTGCGGGCATGGAAAACCCCCAACAGCTCGACTCGCGCGAAGACCGATTCGCACAGCGCCCTGAACTCCTCGGCCCGGTACTCCTTCAGGTGCCATGGGTTGCCGGACTTCTCGGCGCCCGGCGGGGCCAGCGTGAGGACGTTCGGCGTCGAGACGTAGGCCGTGCCGCCGCCGGCGAGCAGGCCGCGAAGGTGCTCCAGCACGGCTCGCGGATCGTGGACGTGCTCGATCGTCTGCAGGAACACGACGGCGTCGTAGCTCCCAGCCTCGCCGTAGGTCTCGACCAGGCCCCGGGCGAAGCTCAGGTTGGTCGCGCGGTAGCGCAGCCGCGCGTGCTCGTGAGCCTCCGGGTTGGCGTCGAGCCCGACCACGCGAGAGGCTGAGGCGGCCAGCACAGCGGACCCGTATCCCTCGCCGCAGGCCATGTCGAGCACGCGGCCACCGCCCACCCGCGCACCCACCCATTCGTACACGGCGAGGTGCCGGCGGAACCAGTAGTTCTCGGCCGGGACATCTGGAAGTGTGCGCTCGCCGGTGAGCGACAGGGGCGGAACGCCCGAGGGCTGATTTTGCTGAACGTAGGCGTTCACTGCAGGGGCGACAGGGTAATGTCCTCGGGCCATGCAGGCCTTACGGAGCCCCGATGAGATCCGCGAGGTGAACACTCGCTACCACGATGTGGCCGCCTCCAGCTACGACTCAAAATGGGGCATCGACTTCGGCGAGGTCGGGCAGGCGCAGGTGCTGGGGAAGCTTCGCAAGCTGCTCGGCTCAGAGCTCGACCGCGGCTACGAGCGCTCACTGGAGATCGGTGCCGGCACGGGCTACTTCAGCCTCAACCTGCTCCAAGCCGGCGTCGTCGGCGAGGCCACGTGCACCGACATCTCGCCCGGCATGGTGAGCGCGCTCGGTGAGAACGCGCAGCGCCTCGGCCTCCCGGTCAGGACCGCGCGCGCCGATGCCGAGTCGCTTCCCTTCGGCGACGAGAGCTTCGACCTCGTGCTAGGACACGCGGTGCTGCATCACCTGCCGGATCTGGAGCGTGCGTTCTCCGAGCTGCACCGCGTGCTGCGCCCGGGCGGCCGGATCGCGTTCGCCGGCGAGCCCTCGCGCTTCGGCGATCGTCTGGCCTCGATCCCCAAGCGCGGCGCCGCGGCGCTCGCGCCGGCGTGGCGAGGCCTGATGCGCGCGGCGGTCGCGTCGACGTCACCGGGGTCAGGTTCGACCGATCCTCACGACCACGACCTGGAGCGGTTCGTCGACATCCACGCGTTCGCGCCCTCGGATCTGAGCGGCCACGCGCGCCGGGCCGGTTTCACCGACGTGCGCGTGCGCGGCGAGGAGCTGGTGGCGAACTGGTTCGGCTGGTTCAACCGCGCGCTCGAGGCGACGGCCAAGCCCGACGATGTGCCGATGCTGTGGCGCCAGTACGCGTTCCACGGCTACCTGATCCTCCAGCGCCTCGACGAGCGGGTGCTGGAGCCGAGACTGCCGCCGGCGATCTTCTACAACCTGCTGCTCACCGCGCGTCGCCCGTGAGCGCGTAATCGCACAAGCCTCCTCATAAACTCCGGCGTGATGCCGGACGAGTCCGTCTCCGACTTCCCGCTATTTCCACTCGGGATCGTCGCGCTGCCGGAAGAAGTGATCCCGCTGCACATCTTCGAGGAGCGCTACAAGACGATGATGAACGAGTGCATCGATGAGGAGCGCGAGTTCGGGATCGTGTGGCTGTCCGACGACGGGCTGCGGGACATCGGCTGCGCCTGCCGGATCGAGCAAGTGCTCGAGCGGCTGGAGGACGGGCGCATGAACCTGCTGGCGCGTGGGACGCGACCGATCCGCGTGCTCGAGCGCCAGGGCCACCTGGCTTACCCGGCGGGGGTGATCGAGTACGTCGAGGATCGCGATGACGAGATCGACCCCGAGCTGCTGCAGGGCGCCCGCGACGCCTACGCCGAGCTGGTCAAACGCGCCACCGATCGCGAGCCGAGCGAGGAAGAGCTGGCCGATATGTCGGCCTACGGGATGGCGGCCACCGTCGACTTCGGTCTCGACGCCAAACAGGGCCTGCTCGATCTCCGCTCAGAGAACGCGCGCCTGCGGCTCGTCGCGCGCCTCTTCCGCGCCGCGATGAAGCGGCTCGACTTCGTCGACCGAGCGCAGGCGCGAGCCCGCTCCAACGGCAAAGTCCGCCTCGGGTAGGCGTCAACGCCAGCCGCAACGCGCGCCTAAGACCCGCACGAGCTCTGAATCGTTTGGACCGCGAAGAGCTCGGCCTGGGCCAGGTCGTGGTGCGTGACGGCCGCCGTGTCGGGGAAGCGGATCGTGCCGTCCTGCAGCTTGATCGTGTACGAGTACACGCTCTCGGGGGTGCGCGAGATGTCGAGCCCCGCCTTGGCGTCCTTGTCGAGCGTGCTCGCCAGGTCTCGCGCTTGCAGGAGCACCTTGTCCGACAGGGCCTTCTTCGGCCCGCCGTTGCAATGCAGCGTGCCGTCATCACTGACGTGCAAGGTGACAGTGCCGCCCTGCCCACTCCGGGTGAGGAGGAAGAGATCGGGCGAAGCCACGTTCAGCCCGCAGCCGGCGAGCGATACGGCGACGATGAGACACAGGACGCGATACACCTAGCTATCATCGCGCGCCGCGGTATCCGCTTCCGTGCGATCCGGGACGGAGGCGACTGCTCTCTCCCCGTCGACCTCCTTCGCGCCTCGGACGCCGCAACTACTCATGCATCCGATCTCGTACTTCCAAGGCATCGTGTTCGGGCTGATCCAAGGCGTGTCCGAGCTGTTCCCCATCTCCAGCCTCGGCCACGCCGTCGTCACGCCCCGGGTGTTCGGCTGGCACATCCACCAGAACGACAAGTTCTTCATTGCCTTCCTGGTCGCAGTACACCTCGCCACCGCGATCGTCCTGCTCGGCTTCTTCTGGGAGGACTGGGTCCGGGTGGTCAAGGGGCTCCTGCGCTCGCTGCGCGACCGCGAGATCACCGATCCCGACGCTCGGCTCGGCTGGCTGCTCGTCGTGGGCACGATCCCGGCCGGCCTGCTCGGACTGCTGCTCGACAATCCGCTGCGCAAGGTGTTCGCCTCGGCCAGCTCGGCGGCCGCGTTCCTGATCGTCAACGGCGTGCTGCTGTTCGCGTTTGAGCGGTTGCGCCGGCGGGCGCCCGGCGAAGCCGAGCCCGACCCCGATGAGGACCGGCGGATCGCCGAGCGGGTGTCCTGGCGTCAGGCCGGCAGCGTCGGCGCGGCGCAGGCGCTGGCCCTGATCCCGGGTATCTCGCGTTCCGGCATCACGATGGGCGGCGGCCTGCTCGTCGGGCTGAACAACAAGGACGCGGCACGCTTCGGCTTCCTGCTCGCGACTCCGATCATCTTCGCCGCCGCGGCGTTGAAGCTGCCCGAGCTGTTCGGCAAGGATGGCGACGGCGTGCGAGGCCCCGCCCTGGTTGCCGCGGCGTGCGCCGCCTTCACCGCGTACTTCTCGATCCGCTTCCTGATGCGCTTCTTCGAGACCAACCGGCTGACGCCGTTTGCCATCTACTGCGTCGTCGTGGGCACGGCGCTGACGATTGGCTTCGCCGTCACCTAACCGAGGTTCGAAATGACCAAGAACAGACGCCTAATCATCCCCGCGGTGCTGATCGGCACCTTGTTGATCGTCATCGCGATCATCTACTGGGTGTCCACCGCCGCCGACCTGCCGAGCTTCTTCCCCGGCCACAAGGCCGGCTCGAGCACGCACCACTTCAAGCACGGCATCGCCGCCTTCCTGCTCGGCCTGGCCTGCTACGTCCTGGCCTGGTTCCAGACCGGCCCGGCGAGCGGTGGCGCGGCGCGGACGGGCGCCTAACCCGCAGCCTGGCCGACGAACGTCAACATCGCTGACGTTTCTCGGCCACCCCCGTCAAAGCGGAGCGTTCCCGTCGACGACGACGGCTTCGCCACCGCGCCGCGGGTCGCCACCGCCGAAGAAGCCCCCGCCGGCATCGCGCTCAACCGCCTGGACGCCGCCGAAGAACAGGTTGAGCTCGCGGAAGCGCGCGATCACGCGGCCGGCTGCCTCGAGCGGCGCGGTGTCGACGCCCGGCTCGGCGTAGACGACGCCGTCCTCGAAATGGACCCGCGGGGCGCGCACCGCCTCGCCGGCGCGGAGGCGGTCGTCGAGCACGCGGATGATCGTCTGGAGGATGGCTGAGCGGATCCGGTTCGACCCCGCGCTGCCGAGCACGAGCTCGGGCGCCCCGTCACGCAGGACCACGGTCGGAGCCATCATGCTGGGCAGCCGACGGCCCGGCGGGTGACGGTGAAAGCCGAGCGGGTTGAGGTCCTGCTCGCCCAGCATGTTGTTCAGGTGCACGCCCGTCCCGGGCACGACGACGCCCGAGCAGGATCCATTCGAGCACGTGACCGAGCAGGCCCAGCCGTCGCGGTCGATGACCGAGATGTGCGTGGTCGACCCGAGGCCACCGCCGCCGCGGCGGGCGAGGAAGCGAGACACGAACGCCGGGTCGTCGAGGCCGGCGAGAAACTCGGGCGTGCGCTCGCGCTGGGTCGTTTCCATGACGTCGACCACGCGCTCCAGCCCCGGCGTACCCGGCGTGTCCTGGAGCAGCGCGAGCGCCCGGGCGATCAAGATCCCGCCCGCCGACGGAGGCGGGTTGGTCAGCACCTCGCGGC
>JBJMLD010000015.1:0-13379 GCA_045805545.1 Solirubrobacteraceae bacterium
GCCGCGGTCGAGCGGCTCGATCACGAAGACGCCGCGGTTGTCGTCGACCTGCTCGTGGACGATCCGCGGGATCTGGAATTCCATCAGGCTGGTTCTTGTCGCCATAACTTCCCTTCGTGGTGACGGTTGTGGATCCTAAGACGCGTAGCGTTTCCTTCTAGCGAGCGGCGGCGGGAGCCGCTACTTGCTGTAGAGCTCGACGATCAACGATTCCTGGACTGGGGTGTCGATCTCCTCGCGCTCGGGCCACTTCAGCACCTTGCCGCTGAGGCCGTCGTGGTCGGCCTGCAGCCACGGGGTCACCGAGGCGGTCAGGTCGGTCGCGTCGCGGACCACCTGCTCGGCAGGGCTGCCCGGGCGGAGCATGACGATGTCGTCGGGGCGCACCTGGTAGCTCGGGATGTTCACGCGGCGCCCGTTGACCTGGAAGTGGCCGTGCCGAACGAGCTGGCGGGCCTGTGCGCGCGAGGCGGCGAAGCCCAGCCGGTAGACGACGTTGTCGAGGCGCGTCTCCAGCATCCGCAACAGCTCCTCGCCCGTGATGCCCGAGCCCTTGGCGGCCTTTGCGTAATAGGTGCGGAACTGCTTCTCGAGCAGGCCGTAGTAGCGGCGAGCCTTCTGCTTCTCGCGGAGCTGGAGCAGGTACTCGGACTGCTTGATCCGGCCGCGGCCGTGCTCGCCCGGCGGGTAGGCGCGGCGCTCGATCGCGCACTTCTCGGTCAGGCAGCGCTCGCCCTTCAGGAACAGCTTCATTCCCTCGCGGCGGCACTGCTTGCACTGCGGTCCGGTCTCGCGTGCCATACGCCTACACCCTCCTGCGCTTACGCGGCCGGCAGCCGTTGTGGGCCTGCGGGGTGACGTCCTTGACGCCGGTGACGTCGAGTCCGGCCGCCTGGAGCGAGCGGATTGCCGTCTCGCGGCCCGAGCCGGGCCCCTTGACGAACACTTCCACCTTCTGGAGGCCGTGCTCGATCCCCTTGCGGGCGGCGGCGTCGGCCGTCACCTGCGCGGCGAACGGGGTCGACTTGCGCGAGCCCTTGAAGCCGGCGCCACCAGCCGACTCCCAGGCGATGACGTTGCCTTCACGGTCGGTCAGCGACACGATCGTGTTGTTGAACGAAGTCTTGATGTGGGCCTGGCCAATCGGGATGTTCTTGCGGACGCGCCGGCGCCCGCGCTGAGGTCTACGCGGTGCGGGCATTTACTTCTTCGCGGCCTTCTTCTTACCGGCCACCTGCATGCGCTTCGGGCCCTTGCGCGTGCGCGCGTTGGTCTTCGTGTTCTGGCCGCGCACAGGCAGCCCGCGCCGGTGGCGCAGCCCGCGGTAGGAGCCGATCTCCTGCAGGCGCTTGACCGCTTGCGAGCGCTCGCGCCGCAGGTCGCCCTCGACGGTCATCGAGTTGTCGATCGCCTCGCGGAGCTTGACGACCTCCTCCTCGGTCAGGTCGCGGACCTTGCGATCCGGCTCGATGCCGATCTCGGAGAGGAGCTTGTTCGACGTCGAACGGCCGATCCCGTAGATGTAGGTCAGACCGACCTCGACGCGCTTGTTGAGTGGGATGTTGACGCCAGAAATACGTGCCATGCCTCTTAGCCCTGTCGCTGCTTGTGACGCGGATTCGAGCAGATGACGAGGACCCGGCCGTCCCGCCGGATGATCTTGCATTTCTCGCACATTGGCTTGACCGAGGGTCGTACTTTCACGCTCGTCTGCTCTTCTCGTCGTTATTTGTTGTATTCCTCAGCCCGGCTCTGGAGACCGGTGCGGCCGCCGCTACCGAGCTGAAGGCTGCGCAGCGCAAAAGATCGCGCTACGAGCGCACCGACGGATCTTAGCAGGGGTCGAAATTCGCGCGATCAGGCGGCAGCGCGGCCGTTTCCGGCCTCGTGCCACGGGGTCAGGACCCGCGGCCCGGCGGCCGTCACGGCGATCGTGAACTCGAAATGGGCGGCCAGCGACCCGTCCTGCGAGTAGATCGCCCAGTGGTCGTCGCCCACCCGCACGGCGTGGCGTCCCGCCGTGACCATCGGCTCGACGGCCAGCACCATCCCCTCCTCCAGCGCCACGCCGGTTCCGGGCGCGCCGTAGTTCGGGATCTGGGGCTCCTCGTGCATCGAGCGGCCAATCCCGTGACCGACCAGCGTGCGCACGATCGACAGACCGGCCTCCTCGACGTGGTGCTGAATCGCGTGCGAGACGTCGCCCAGCCGATTCCCCGCCCGGCACTGCTCGACCGCGATGAACAGCGATTCTTCGGTCGTGGTGAGGAGCTTGCGCGCCACCGGTGTGACCGGCCCCACGGGGAAGGTCCTGGCCGCGTCGGCCACCCAGCCGTCGCGGATCACGCCGATGTCGACCGAGATGATGTCGCCGCGCTGCAGCGTGTACGGGCCGGGGATCCCGTGCACGATCATCGAATTGGGCGAGGTGCAGATCGAGCCGGGGAATCCCCGGTAGCCCTTGAACGCCGGCTCGGCGCCCTGGGAGCGGATGAACTTCTCCGCCGCCCGGTCGAGATCGGCCGTGGTCGTGCCCGGGCGGATCTTGCCGGCGACGAGGTTCATCGTCTTGACCAAGATCGCGCCCGCGGCCGCCATCCGCTCGATCTCCTCCGGCGTCTTCTTGATGATCACTAGACGTCTTCCTCGAGGCGCAGGGTGGCGATCACCGCCCGGATGTGGTCGTGAACCTCGGTCGCCTCGCGCGTGCCGTCGATCCGCCGCATCAACCCCTTCTCGTCGTAGTACTCGACGAGTGGCTCGGTCTGGTCGTGGTAGACCTGAAGGCGGTTGCGGATGACCTCGGGCTTGTCGTCGTCGCGCTGGATCAGCCGCGAGCCGTCCTGGTCGCAGACGTTGTCGTGCTTGGGCGGGTCGAACTCGACGTGGTAGTTGTGGCCGCCCTTGACGCACACCCGGCGGCCAGACAGGCGCCGCTCGACCTCCTCGTCGGGCACGTCGATGAGCAGCGCGGCCGTAATCCGGCGGTTCAGAGAACCGAGCATCTCGTCGAGCGCCTCGGCCTGATGGAGCGTGCGCGGAAAGCCGTCGAGGATGAATCCATCCTGCGCGTCTTCTTCCTGCAGGCGCTCGCGCGCCATCTTCACGATCACATCGTCCGGAACGAGGTCGCCGGCGTCCATGTACTTCTTGGCTTCGTTGCCGAGGTCGGTCTCCTCCTTGACGTTCGCGCGCAGCATGTCGCCGGTGGCGATGTAGGGCAGCTGAAAGTCGTGGCGCAGCCGGTCGGCCTGCGTCCCCTTACCGGCACCTGGCGGGCCGAACAGGATCAAGTTGAGCTCGGACACGAGCGCTCACTGTATCGGGACTGCGCGCTCTCGGGCCGGAGAGCGCGGGCCTCGTTGGAGCCGGGTCGCGCTGGGGGTGGTGGGCCCGGCTTACGTGCCGGGCCCGCACCTTCACGCCCCCTTAGAGCGGCCCCAAACTGCGCCCCCATGTGGTCGCCACCCCAATCGACTGGCACCACCTGCCCTACAGGCTGACCGGTAGCTAACTAGCTTTCGGCGCCTTTCACACCAGGGAACGACCCTAGTCTTTGCTCGTGTCCACCGTGCGGGGAATCGCGTGCGAACTCGATCAGCGACACGAGCTCGATCCAGCCGCTGAACCGGCTCGGCTCACTTCCATCCCGGTCGACCCAGCCGGAGATGGGATCTGAACCCACCTCGATGTTCAGATGCAAGTGAGTCGTCGGGGAGTACACCGACGCTAAGGGTGACCGCGAGCGGCGATGTTCGCCCCAGGGCGTCACCCCAGGGTTAGGCATCCGTGGCAAATGCTTCAAAAACCTGTGTAACGGGTATCGTGTACCGCATGCCAGTCCGCGAGGCGCCCGACAGGCGGGGGCGAGCGGAGCGGGGCAGCGCGGGATTACTCGAACGGGGGCCGGCGCTCCACGCGATCGACGCGGCCCTCGAGGGCACACAGCGCGGCGTTTCGCAGACGCTGCTGGTCGAAGGCCACGCCGGGATGGGGAAATCGCGCCTACACGAGGCAGCGCTGGACCAGGCGCGTACCCGGGACATGCGCGTGCTCCGGGCCGCCGGAGCCGAGCTCGAGCGCAACGTCGCCTTCGGCGTCGCCCGCCAACTGCTCGGCGGGGCGTCGGCCGAGGCCGGCGATGCAGGGCTGGTCCACCAAGAGCTGTTCGAGCTGATCACACGGTTTGAGCCACGGCGGCCCCTCCTGGTCGCGATCGATGACCTCCACTGGTGCGATCCGCACTCGCTCGAGTTCGTGCTCTACCTGCTTCATCGGCTGAGCGAGCTTCCGTTCACGCTGATCATGACCAGCCAGCCATGGCGCGGGGAGCCGACTGCCGAGACGCTTGACCAGATCGCCGGGCATCCACGCGTGCAACTCGTGCGCGTCGCGCCGCTCGGCGTCGACGCGGTGGCCGAGCTGACCCGGCGCGAGTTGGGGCTCAAGGCCGACGCGGCGCTCGTGCGCGCGTGCGCCAGAGTGACCGCCGGCAACCCGTTCTACGTGCACGAGCTGTTGGTTGCCCTGCGACAAGAGCGCGAGCTGCCGAGCGAGCGGCTGGCCGAGCGCGCCCTGTCGCTGGCCCCGGACGCGGTCACCCGCAGCCTGCGCGTGCGGGTCGGGCGGCTCGGTCCCGGCGCCGGCGCGCTCGCCCGCGCGGTTGCGATCCTCGGACAGGACGTCCCGCTTCGGCACGCCGCCGCGCTGGCTGGCCTTGACACCCGGTCGGCGGCGTCCGCGGCAGACGGGCTGGCCGCGGTCGAGGTCCTGCTGGCCCGTGAGCCTCTGCGGTTCGTTCACCCGCTCGTGCGCCGCGCCGTCGAGGACGACATCCCGGCGATCGAGCGCGCCAGTCGGCATCTCGACGCGGCACGCCTCCTGTATGCCGAGGGCGCCGACGCCGAGCAGATAGCCGCCCACTTGCTCCAGGGTCGACCCGAGGGAGATGCCTGGGTCGTCCAGCAGCTACGAACCGCCGCCGCCGCGTCGCGTGCGCGCGGGGCGGCTCAATCGGCGATCGGGTATCTGCAGCGCGCCCTCGACGAGCCGCCGCCGCCTGACATCCGGGCCGCCGTCCTGGCCGAGCTCGGCGCCGCCGAGGCCGCGGCCGCCGTGCCGGCCGCCGCCGAGCACCTGGCCGCCGCCGCCGCACTGAGCGCCGACCCGGAGCGCCGGGCCGAGCTGGCGCTTCAGCGCGGCCAAGCGCTCTACGGGCAGGGCCTCTACGAACAGGCGGCCCACGCCTACGAGGACGGTTTGGCTGAACTCGACGAGCGCTCGCCCGGCGAGACCGGCGAGCTGCGCGATGAGCTGCGCACCGGGTTCATCATCACCGCCTGGCTGGTTCCGGCCCTTCAGCCCCGGGCGGCGCGACAGTCCGCAGAGTTGCGGGAGCGCTGCGAGCGCGACGGCCCGGTCGGTCCGCACGGGCGTTTGCTCCTGGCGCAGGCAGCGCTGCGAGCCGCCTTCGCCGGCGAGGCGGCCGACCGCGTGTGCGTGCTGGCTGAGGGCGCGTGGGATGAGGGGCGGCTGCTTGAACATGCCGTGCCGGACGGCGGTGGATGGACGATCGTGATCGCGTGCTTCTCGCTGGTCGGCGCCTACGAACGAAGCCTTGCCCTGTCCGACGCGGTGCTCGACGATCCAAGGCTCGGCGCGTCCACCATGGCCATGGCCACGGTGCGCACGATCCGTGCTTTCGCGTTGCTGGCCCAGGGCCGTATCAGCGGCGCGCTTGATGATGTTGAGCGCGCGCGGGAGGCGCGACGGACCGGATGGCGCCAACTGGCCGGCGTCGCCGCCGCCAACCACTGCCTGTGCCTGATCGAGGCGGGTGAGCTGGACGCGGCGGAGGCGGCGCTGACTGACGATGCGCCGCTGAGAGAACCGCGCGACATGCCCGACTTGCGCCGGCTGCACGCCCTGGCCGAGCTGCGCCTGGCCCAGGGCCGGCCGGGGGAAGCGCTCGAGCTCGCGCTGCGCACCGGCTCGCTGCTCGAGCGCCAAATCAAGGTGTTCGGACATTGCCCTTGGCGCACGACGGCGGTGCTGGCGGCGCTGGCCCTGGGCGAGCGCCCGCGCGCGCTCGAGTTGGCGCGCCAGGCACATGTGCTGTCCGAGCAGACCGGGTCGATCGATGCCGAGATCCGTGATCTGCGTGTGCTCGGCCTATGCGAGGGGGGCGAGCGCGGGCTCGAGCTGCTGTCGCTCGGCGCCGAGCTCGGGGCAAGCGCGCCGCCTCGGCTCCAGACGCTACGCGTGCTGGTCGATCTCGGCGCGGCACTGCGTCGCGGCAACCGCCGCGCCGCCGCGCGCGAGCCGTTGCAACAAGCCGCCGACGCGGCGCTGGCCGGCGGCGCGATGGCGCTGCATCAGCGGGCGCGAACCGAGCTCGCCGCCACGGGGGCCCGGCCCCGCCGCGAGTTCCTGCGTGGCGGTCCCGCCTCGTTGACGCCAAGCGAGCGCCGCATCGCCGAGCTGGCCGTCGGCGGTCACAGCAACCGCGAGATCGCGCAGCAGCTGTTCGTCACGCCGAAGACCGTCGAATACCACCTGCGGAACGTCTACCGCAAGCTCGGGATCACCGGCCGGCGCGAGCTGGCGCGGGCGCTGAACGAATAGCCCCGACCCGTGGCCGCGCCGGCGGCGCGGCCCGCCGCGCCAGGCCCGCTCCGCCACATCCGAGAACCGTACCGTACGGTACTGCAGGTGGGCGGACGGGCGGCGGCGAACGCCCGGCGTCGCTATTTCAGGAAGCCCTCGTAGTTGCGCATCATCAGCTGCGCCTCGAGCTGCTTCATCGTGTCGAGCGCGACGCCGATGACGATCAGGATCGAGGTACCGCCGAAGAAGAAGTTGGCGCTTGTCTGGTTGATCAGAACCGTAGGCAGGGCTGCGATTGCGGCCAGGAATAACGCTCCCGGGAACGTCAGCCGCGCCAGGATCCGATCTAGGAATTCGGCCGTGGGTCTGCCTGGCCTCACCCCCGGAATGAACCCGCCGTACTTACGCAGGTTGTCGGCCTGATCGACCGGGTTGAACGTGACCGCCGTGTAGAAGTAGGTGAAGAGGATGATGAAGATGCTCTCGCCGACCACGTAGTGCCAGCCCTGCGGGTTGAAGAAGTTGGCCAGGTCGGTGCCGAAGCCCTTGCGGTTCTGCCCGAGCAGCTGGCCGAGGGTGGGCGGGATCGCCATGACGCTGGCGGCGAAGATGACCGGGATGACGCCGGCCATGTTGACGCGCAGGGGCAGGAATGTCTGGCCACCCTGGGTCATTCGTCGCCCGATGACGCGCTTGGCGTACTGGACCGGGATGCGCCGCTGACCCTCCTGCACGAACACGACGGCGGCGACGACACCGACCGCGATGAACGGCATGACCACGCGGAACACCTGATCGGGGTTCGTCCACCACGTGTGAATGCCGTTGGGGATCCGGGCCACGATCGAGGCGAAGATCAGCAGCGAGATGCCGTTCCCGATCCCGCGCTGGGTGATCAGCTCGCCCATCCACATGAGCAACACCGTGCCGGCGGTGAGCGACATCACGATCAGGAAGACCTTGGCCAGGGTGAAGTTCGTGATCAGCGTCTGGCCGGAGCCCTTCTCGAAGCTGCGGAACAGGAACACGTAGCCGATCGACTGCGCGAAAGCCAGACCGACCGTCAAGTAGCGCGTGTACTGGGTGATACGCGCCTGGCCGACCTCGCCCTCCTTCTGGAGCTTCTCGAGCGAGGGCACCACGACAGTCAGCAGCTGCAGGATGATCGACGCCGTGATGTAGGGCATGATCCCCAGCGCGAAGATCGCGATCCGCCCCAGGCCACCGCCTGAGAACAGGTTCAGCAGCCCGAGGATGCTGTTGCCGCCGAAGTTCTTCTGGATCGCGTTGACCGCGGAGGAGTTGATCCCCGGCGCCGGGATGTGCGTGCCCAGGCGGTAGAGCGCGAGCATCGCCGCCGTGAACAGCACCTTGTTGCGGATCTCACCGACCCTGAACGCCCCGAGGATCGTCGAGATCATCGGCTCAGGTTACTCCGGGATCTCTCCGCCCTCGGCGAGGACGATCAGCTCGCAGGTGCCGCCGGCGGACTCGATCTGCTCGCGCGCCTTGGCGCTGAAGGCGTGTGCCTCGACCGTGAGCGGCTTGGAGATCGAACCCTTGGCGAGGATCTTGACCGGGACGTGCTTGCGCGTCGCCAGGCCCTTCCCATGCATCGTTTCGAGCGTCACGGCATCGCCGGACTCGAAGCGCTCCTCGAGGTCGAGCAGGTTCACGACCTGGGTGTGAGTGCGGAACGGCTCGAACGGCATCGACTTCTTCATATGCGGACCGCGCAGTTTGCGCATCCGCATGTGGATCGGGTTCTGGCCACCCTCGAAGCGAGCGCGCCGCTTGGCGCCCGAGCGCGAGCCCCAGCCCTTCTGGCCACGGCCCGACGTCTTGCCCGTGCCCGAGCCCTCGCCGCGACCAACGCGCTTACGCGGCCGCCGCGATCCCGGCGCGGGCTTCAGGTTGTGCAGCCCAATCCGCTCTTCGGGCTCAGCCATCCTCGGAGACCTCCACGAGGTGGCGCACTTTGTGCACCATGCCGCGCACCTGCGGCGAATCCGCCTTCGTCACGCTATGGCCAATACGGCGGAGCCCAAGCGAGCGAAGCGTGTCAACCTGCCGCTTGTCCGCGCCATTGCGGCTCTTCCGCTGCGTGATGACGAGGCTGCTCACGGAGCGCCGGCCTCCTCGTCGCCAACCGGGGCCTCGCCCACGTCGGAGTCCTCGTCTGAGCTCCCTCGCGTAGTCGGGCCCTCAGTTCCGTTTGAAGCGCCGGCGGCGGGAGCTCCAGACGAGGCTTCCGAGGTGAGCCCCAGGACCTGATTGATCGACAACCCACGAAGTTGGGCAACCTCGTCGGGGGTCCGCAGCGCCTCGAGCCCGGCCATGGTGGCCTTCACCAGGTTGATTGGGTTCTGCGAGCCCAGCGACTTGGAGAGGATGTCGTGGATCCCGGCCAGCTCGAGCACGGCGCGGACGCCACCGCCCGCGATGACCCCGGTACCGGGCGAGGCCGGCTTGAGGAACACCCGCCCGGCCCCGAAAATTCCGGTCACCTGGTGCGTGATCGTGGAGCCGTGCTTGGGGACGCGATAAAGGTTCTTCTTCGCCCGCTCGACGCCCTTCTGGATCGCCACCGGGACCTCGTTGGCCTTGCCGTAGCCGATGCCGACTACCTCCCGCTCGTCGCCGACGACGACCAGCGCCGTGAACGAGAACCGGCGGCCGCCCTTGACGACCTTGGCCACGCGGTTGATCTCGACCACGCGTTCTTGGAGGTCGAGGCCGGAGGATGAGACTGAACGGTCGCGAGTTGCCATAGAAGTCGATCCAGAGTAGCGGCTGCCGTTAAACGGCCAGCCCGCCCTCCCGGGCGCCCTCGGCGAGCGCCTGGACGCGACCGTGGTACTGATAGCCGCCGCGGTCGAAGACGGCGCGCTCGATTCCGGCCGCCGTGGCGCGCTGGGCTAGCAGCGCACCGGCCTGCTTCGCCTGCTCCATCGGCTTCAGGGAGCGCAGCTCGGGTTCGGTCCAGTTGACTGCGGCCAGCGTGCGGCCGGCATCGTCGTCGATCAGCTGGGCGAAGATCCCGCGATTGGAGCGGAACACGCTGATGCGGGGACGCGTGGCCGTGCCGCGCACCTTGGCGCGGACGCGCCGGCGGCGCCTGAGCCGACGGGCGGGAGCGGTCAGGACGGTCATGCTCGCTTACCGACCTTTCTCGCCACGTACTCGCCCTCGTAGCGGATCCCCTTGCCCTTGTAGGGCTCCGGCTTGCGCTGCTTGCGGATGAACGCCGCGACCTCGCCGACCTGCTGCTTGGAAGCGCCACGCACGACGATGCGCGTCGGTTGCGGAACCTCGAACTCGATTCCGTCCGGCGCCTCGACCGACACGGGATGCGAATAGCCGAGCGCCAGCTCCAGGTCGCGGCCGCGCAGCTGGGCGCGGTAGCCGACACCTTGGATCTCGAGCCGCTTCTCGAAGCCGTCGGTGACGCCCTGAACCATGTTCGCCACGAGCGTGCGGGTCAGGCCGTGCAGCGCGCGGTGCTCGCCGCGATCGGTTGGGCGGGTGACGACCAGCTCCTCGCCCTGCTGCTCGACCTTGATCTCGCGGTTTATGCGCTCGGACAACTCGCCCTTGGGGCCGTTGACCGTGACGCGCTCAGGATCGATTGCGATCGTGACGCCAGAGGGAACTGGGATGGGTCGCTTTCCGATTCGGGACATCTGAATCCTGTCTACCAGACCTTCGCCACAACCTCGCCGCCGACGCCCTGCTGGCGCGCCTCGTGACCGGTCATGACGCCCTTGGAAGTGGAGATGATCGCCGTGCCCATGCCGCCCTGAATGCGTGGGATGTGGCTGTGGTCGACGTAGGTGCGCTGCCCGGGGCGCGAGACACGCTGCATTCCCGAGATCACCGGCTTGCGGTCGTCGGTGTACTTGAGCGTGACCGTGATCTCCTCGCCGGGACGGCCGGGGCTGGGCGGCGTCACGCTCCAGCCCTCGATGTAGCCCTGCTCCTTGAGGATCCGAGCCAGCTCGCGCTTGAGCTTCGAGGACGGGATCACGACGTCATGATGCTGCGCCTTGGCGGCGTTGCGCAGGCGGGTCAGGAAATCGGCTACCGGGTCCGTCATCGACATGGCGTCACCAACTCGACTTCGTCATTCCAGGCACGTAGCCGTTGTGCGCGAGCTCGCGCAGGCAGATCCGGCACACGCCAAACTTGCGATACACGGCGCGCGATCGGCCGCACCGCCGGCAGCGGGTGTAGCCCCGCGTCTTGTACTTCGGGGTCCGCTGCTGGCGGACACGTTGTGAAACCTTGGCCATTAGCTCCTTCTAAGTCGTGGTGACGGCCGCTTGGGGGCGGCCTTCCTTCGAGAATGGCATCCCCAGCGCCTCGAGCAACGCAAACGCCTCGTCGTCGCTCTGCGCCGTCGTGGTGATCGTGATGTCGAGGCCACGCACCTGGTCGATCTCGTCGTAATCGACCTCGGGGAAGATGATCTGCTCGCGCACACCCATCGAGTAGTTGCCGCGGCCGTCGAACGCGCGCGGGCTGAGTCCGCGGAAGTCGCGGATACGCGGGATCGCGACCGACATGAGCCGGTCGAGGAACTCGTAGGAGCGCTCGCCGCGCAGCGTCACGGCGACGCCGACCGGCATGCCCTCGCGCACCTTGAACTGAGCGATCGACTTGCGCGCTCGGCGCACGTTCGGCTTCTGGCCGGTGATGGTGGCCAGCTGCTCGGTGGCGGACTCGAGCATCTTGGAGTCCTGCTTGGCGTCGCCGACGCCCATGTTCACCGTCACCTTCAGGATCCGCGGCGCCTGCATGGGCGTCGTGTAGCCGAACCGCTCCACCAACTGGGGGCGGATCTCCTCCTGGTAACGGGTCTTGAGTCGTGCGGGCATGCGTCTAGTCCAGTTTCGTTCCGCTGCGGCGCGCCACGCGATAGCGCTTGCCGTCCTCGACCTCGATCCCGACCCGCGTGGGCTTGCCGTCCTTGGGGTCGGCCAGCATTACGTTGGACATATGGATCGGGCCCTCCTTCTCGATTACGCCGCCGACCTGCTCGGGGCGCTGAGCGCCGGCCACCTGCTGCGGGCGCTGATGGCGCTTGACGATGTTGAGGCCCTCGACGTACACGCGCCCCTTCTTGGGGTCCACGCGTAGAACCTTGCCGCGCTTGCCGCGATCCTTGCCTCCGATCACGATGACCTCGTCGTCTGTCTTGATCCGCGCCGGCATGGTGCTACAGAACCTCCGGGGCGAGTGAGACGATCTTCATGAAGTTGCGCTCGCGCAGCTCGCGCGCGACGGGGCCGAAGATGCGCGTCCCGCGCGGGTTGTTCTGGGCGTCGATCAGCACGGCCGCGTTCTCGTCGAAACCGATGTACGTGCCGTCCTCACGGCCGTAGGACTTCTTCGTGCGTACCACGACGGCGGTCACGACCTCACCCTTCTTGACCGAGCCCTGGGGACTCGCCTGCTTGACCGTGGCGACGATCACATCGCCCACGCCGGCGTAGCGCCGCCGCGAGCCGCCGCGGACGCGGATCACCAAGATCTCGCGTGCACCGGTGTTGTCGGCCACGCGCAGGCGGGTTTCGTTCTGAATCACTTCGCACGCTCCACTACCTGTACTAGTCGCCAGCGCTTGGTCCTCGAGAGCGGCCGCGCCTCGCGCACGATCACCGTGTCGCCGGTGTGCGCGTCATTGCTCTCGTCGTGGGCGTGCAGCGTGTTCGCGCTGCGCACGATCTTGTCGTAGCGGCGATGGCGCCGCGCGGTGTCGATCCGCACTGTGATCGTCTTGTCCGCCTTGTCGGAGACGACGACGCCCTGACGAACCTTCTGGACGCCGGGAGCGCGCTCGCGCGGCGGCGTCACCTGGCCCGTGGCCTGTGCGGCCTTCGTCTTGGCCCGGGCCCGCGTGCGCTCGGTGCGCCGAGCCACCGCCTTGGCGCGGCGCTGCTCGTCGCGTTCGGCCTGGCGCTCCTCAGGGCTGCGCTGCGAGCGCGCCGGCTGCTGCGCCGCCTTGGCGGCACGCGCCCGCGCCCGTCGTTCCTTCGGCGCCAGAACCTCGACCGGCTCCGAGGCGCCAGCCCTGCTCTCACCCGCAGAGGCGGCCGCAGACCCGGCCTCGGACGCAGGCGCGTCGTCGGAGGCACTCGCGTGCGGGGCCTCGGACGACGCGTCTGCGTCCGCGGCCTCGAGTTCTGTGTTTTCGTTCTGCTCAGACATTTATTCCTCGTTCGCGCGCGACCGTGAGCGTCCGCGCGATCTCTTTCTTGGCGTGCTGGAGTCCGGATGTGTTGTCGAGCTCGCCCGTGGCGTGCTGAAAGCGCAGCCCGAACAGCTCGCGCCGCGACGTCATCAGGTGCTCGCGCAGCTCGGTCTCGCTGAGGTCACGCAGCTCTTCGGCCTTCATCGGTGCGACACCTAATCCTCTCGCAGGACGAACTTCGTCTTGACGGGAAGCTTGTGTCCCGCGAGCCGCATCGCTTCACGCGCGAGCGGCTCAGGGACGCCGGACAGCTCGAACATCACGCGGCCCGGCTTGACCACGGCGACCCACCCTTCGGGATTGCCCTTGCCTGAGCCCATGCGGGTCTCGGCCGGCTTCTTGGTGAACGGCTTGTCCGGATACACGTTGATCCAGACCTTGCCGCCACGCTTGATCTTGCGGGTCATGGCGATACGAGCAGCCTCGATCTGGCGGTTGGTCAACCAGCCGGCATCGAGCGACTTGAGGCCGTACTCGCCGAACTGCACCTTGACCTGACCACGGGACAGGCCGGCGCGCC
>JBJMLD010000016.1:0-14736 GCA_045805545.1 Solirubrobacteraceae bacterium
AAACTCAATCCCTACAACAACCACTTCCTATCTAACTGGACCGGCGTGCCGATGGCGTCGATCAATCAGGACGAAGGCGACAAGCTGCTGCGCATGGAGCAGGAGCTCCACAAGCGCGTGATCAGCCAGGAGAAGGCGATCTCGGCGATCTCGCGTGCGATTCGCCGCTCACGCGCCGGACTCAAGAACCCGAACCGGCCGGTCGGCAGCTTCATCTTCCTCGGGCCGACGGGTGTCGGCAAGACGGAGCTGGCGCGCGCGCTGGCCGAGTTCATGTTCGACAGCCAGGACGCAATGGTCCGGATCGACATGTCCGAGTATATGGAGAAGCACTCGGTGTCACGCCTGGTCGGGGCGCCGCCCGGCTACGTCGGCTACGACGAGGGCGGTCAGCTGACCGAGGCGGTGCGCCGTCGGCCGTATTCGGTGGTCCTGCTCGACGAGATCGAGAAGGCGCATCCCGATGTGTTCAACACGCTGCTCCAGGTAATGGACGACGGGCGACTCACCGACGGTCAGGGCCGCACCGTGTCGTTCAAGAACACGGTGCTGATCATGACGTCGAACATTCCCGGCGGTCGGGCTGGCGTCGAGGCGCAGTTCAAGCCCGAGTTCATCAATCGACTGGACGACATCGTCGAGTTCCACTCGCTGACCCGCGAGCAGATCGGTGAGATCGTCGAGCTCCAGGTCGAGCGGCTGGTGCAGCGGGTGCGTGAGCGCGATATCGAAGTGACGCTCACCGACGCGGCTCGGACGCTTCTGGGCAACCTCGGCTATGACCCGACGTATGGCGCCCGGCCCCTCAAGCGGGTGATCCAGAAGCGGTTGGTCGATCAGCTGGCCCTGGCCATCCTCGAGGGCCGCTTCGTGGCCGGCGACACGGTCAAGGTCGACGCGCGCGAGGGGGAGCTGGTGCTAGAGCGCGCCGACACCGGGACCGACGCACAGGCCGAGGAGCAAGCACCTGCGGCGGCGTAGTCACGGGCTCGGTCAGCCGGCGCCGTTGCCGCGAGCTCGGTCAGCCGGCGCCGTTGCCGCGGCGGTTCCCGTCCACCGTGAACAGCCGCCACTCACCGGGACAGCCGGCCAGCGCTTCCACGCCGCGGTAGTTGAAGGCGATGTTTGAGCCCACCACGAGGTCACGGACCGTGCCAGAAACGAGCACCTGGCGCGGCTCGGCCAGATCCGCGATTCGCGCCCCGATGTGCACGGTGACGCCGGCCAGGTCCTCCCCGGTGAGCTGACATTCGCCCGTGTGCAGACCGGCGCGGATCTCCATGTCGAGCGTTCGTGCCGCGTCGACTGCGGACAGCGCACAGCGGATCGCACGGGCGGGGCCGTCGAAGGCGGCGAACACGCCATCGCCGGTGCTGCGGATCGTGCGCCCGCGGTAGACGGCGATCTGGTCGTGCATGATCCGGTCGTGGTCGGCGATCAGGTCGTGCCAGCGCCGGTCGCCGAGCCGCGCGGCCAGCTGCGTCGAGCTGACGATGTCGGTGAACATCACGGTCGCCAACACCCGATCCGGATCGTGGAGGCCGCGCGATCCCGTGACGAACTCCTCGATCTCGTCGAGTAGCCCGTCGGCGTCGCCCGCGAAGTAGATGTGGTCGTCGCCAGGCAGCTCGACGTAGCGGGCACCGGGGATGTGCTCGGCCAGATAGCGGGCATTGCTGACGTCGATCAACCGGTCGCCGGCACGGTGCAGGACGAGCGTCGGGACCCGGATCGCGGGCAGCACGGCCCGGATATCGAGCTCGTTGATCGTCTCGAAGATCGGCTTGACCATGCCGGGCCGGACCGAGTGGCGCTCGAACCGCCCCCACCAGTGGCGGAATGCCTCGTCGCGGGCCAGGCTCGGAGACAGGACGGCGAGAGACGCACCCGATCCCCAGCCGTCGATCCAAATCTGGCCGTAGGCCTCGACAAGCTGCTTGGGTCGGCCGAGCGGGTAGTCGGGCGCCTCGAGCCAGCGGGCGCAGGCGCCGTAGAGGATGAGGCTGACGCAGCGCTCCGGGTACGTCGCGGCGAACAGCGCCGCCATCGGCCCGCCTTCCGAGGGGCCGAACAGCACCGCGCGCTCGGAGCCGACGGCGTCCATCACGGCCAGCACATCGTCCATCCGCTCCTCGAGCGTCTGGGTCGCAGGCACGGGGTCCGACAGGCCGGTGCCGCGCTTGTCGAAGCAGATCAGCCGGCTGAACGACGCGATCCGGCGCAGGAAGTACGAGGCGGCTGCGTTCTCCCAGTACTGCTCGATGTTCGACAGCCACTGGGGGACGAGGATCACGTCCACGTCGCCTTCGCCGAGTATCTGGTAGGCGATGCTGAGGTCGCCCGCCTTCGCAAATCTGGTTTCTGGCAGCGCCATCGCGCCCTAAAACGCTCCTTCCGGGAGCGCAGCTTACAGCGCTGAAGGAAAGCTCAGGCCTTGTGGATCTGGACGCTGATGCGGGCGACGGGACCGCCCGGGCGCTTGGCGTAACGACGCCTCGTGTCGATCTGGAGCGTCCAGGTGCCACCGGAGGGCGAGAACGGGAAGACCCTGAGCTTGCCGGTGCGCAGATAGCCGCACTGGCCGCCGGCGCGACCGAGCGAGACAGTGCGGTTGACGTGGCCGGATGGAGCGACGTAGTGCAGGTAGGCCGAGGGGCGGCTGCCGGTCCTCGAGAACCCCCAGGCTTCGAGCGGTGCCTTCAGCGTCCGGACATCGCCGCCGCCTGCGAGAAACCGGGCCCCGGGCTTGCTGCGGGTCACGGTGAAGGTGGCGGCGGCGTCGCTGGTGCCGTCGCTGACGTTGAGGTGATGGACGAGCTGCGCCTGACCGGCACCGAGACCGCCTGGGATCAGCGAGCTGGCGAACTCGCCGGCGCCCGTCGTGGTGGCCTGTCCGAAGTCGATCCCGTCGACCGCGACTTCGTATGCCTGCGCCGGCGTGAAGCCCGTGCCGGTGATCTTGACCTTCTTGCCCACCGAGTAGCAGCCGCGATCCGTGCGGATCGTCGGTCCCGGTTTCGCGGCGGCGGTCGCTAGCCCCGAGCATCCGATGCCTGCGGCGACGACAGTCGCCAGCCCCAAAGTCACCTGCCGTGTTGAGACTGACAAGGCCGGCCATGGTACAAGTGCCGCTTCACGACGTCGAATAGGAGGTGGTTGTGCCGACGTACATCATGCTGACCACGCTGACCCCCGAAGGTGTCCAGACGGTCAAGAACAACCCGGCGCGGATCCGCGAGGTGAATCGGGAGATCGAACAGCTCGGGGCAACCGTCAAGGCCCAGTGGGCCACGCTGGGTCAGTTCGACTTCGTCAATGTCGTCGAGGCCCCGGACGAGAAGGTGATCGCGCGGGTCTCGCTCGAGCTCGGTTCGCGCGGCACCGGTAAGTACGAGACGCTCACCGCCATCCCGATCGACGACTTCATTGGCGCCATCTGAGAGCGGCGGCGTGGGCCTGGCCGGCGGCGCGCGCCGGCGGGTGCTGGTGCTGGGCGGCGGCGCGCGCGAGCACGCGATCATCCATGCCCTGGCGCGCTCCCGCTCGCCGGCGACGCTTGAGCTTCTATGCGCTCCCGGGAACGCCGGGATCGCGGCGGACGCGACGGTGCTGGAGCTGGCCGCGGATGACGTCGACAGGGTCGTCGCGACGGCGGCTGATCGTCGTGTGGATCTCGTCGTGGTCGGGCCTGAAGCGCCTTTGGTGGCAGGTGTGGCTGACGCACTGGCCGGCGCCGGCATCGGTTGCTTCGGCCCGACTGCGGCCGGCGCCGAGCTCGAGGGATCCAAGGCGTTTTGCAAGGCGGTCATGCAGGCCGCCGGCGTCCCCACCGCCTCGTATGACGTGGTCACCGACGTCGAGGAGGGGATGGCGGCCGTCACCGGTTACCCGACGGTGATCAAGGCCGACGGCCTCGCCGCCGGCAAGGGGGTGATCATCGCGGCGGACGAGACCGAGGCGCGTGCCGCGCTGACGTCGCTGTTGGTCGAGCGGCGGTTCGCAACCGAGCGGGTCGTCGTGGAGGAGTTCCTGGAGGGCGAGGAGCTGTCGCTGCTCGCCCTGTGCGACGGCGAGACCGCCGTGCCGCTGGCCTCGGCCCAGGACTACAAGCGGATCTTCGATGGCGATGAGGGCCCGAACACGGGCGGCATGGGGTCGTATTCCCCCGTGCCCTCGGTCGATGCCGACCGCGCCGCCTCGATGGCGGCGGCGGTGCATCAGCCGGTGCTCGACGAGCTGGGGCGGCGAGGCATCGCCTTTCACGGCGTGTTGTACGCCGGCCTGATGATGACGCCGGACGGGCCGCGGGTACTCGAGTTCAACGTCCGCTTCGGCGATCCCGAGACGCAGGCGATCCTGCCTCGGCTGCGGACGGACCTGTTGGCGTTGCTCGATGCCGCCGTCGAGCCGCGCGGGCTGGCCGGCCTGCCCCCGTTGGAGTGGGTCGACGACACCGCGGTGACGGTGGTCCTGGCCAGCCGCGGCTATCCGGAGAGCTCTTCCAGCGGCGATGTGATCACCGGTCTGGACGGCGTCGGGCGTGTGGGAGGGGACGTGGCGATCACCCACGCCGGGACGGCGTTTGGCCCCGGCGGGGAGATCGTGACGGCCGGCGGCCGTGTCCTCAGCGTGACCGCGTTGGGCGACGACGCGGCGGCCGCCCGCGCCGCCGCATATGCTGCCGCCGACATGATCCAGTTCGACGGCAAGCAACTGCGCCGAGACATTGCTCTGCGGGCGGTACGGACGTGACCGAGCAGCCGGCAGGTACACCCGGCACGTACGCCGAGCCGGCGGTGGAGTTCGAGGACGTCGAGGCCGACGCGCCGCTGGTCGGCATCGTGATGGGCTCCAAGAGCGATCTGCCCGCCATGGAAGCCGCCGAGAAGGAGCTGAGCGATCGCGGCATCCGCTCCGAGACCCGCGTGATGTCCGCCCATCGCGAGCCGGACACCGTCGCTGAATACGCCCGCAATGCCCGCTTGCGCGGCCTGCGCGTGATCATCGCCGGCGCCGGCCTGTCCGCCGCCCTCCCGGGCGTCGTGGCGGCCCACTCCGATCTTCCCGTGATAGGCGTGCCACTCACGAGCCGCACGTCGGTCGCGGGCGGGCTCGACGCGCTGCTGTCGATCACGCAGATGCCGCCGGGAGTCCCGGTGGCGTGCGTCGGGGTGGACAACGCGCGCAACGCGGCCGTTCTCGCGGCGCGGATCCTCTCGGCGTAGGGCGCGGTTCCGCGCGCGCGTCGCACCGTCTGGCGACCCCTGCCCGACCCCGCGCCCGCCTGCCGCCGGCTGCCGCCCCGCGTGCTGACCCGCGCCTGCCGACCCCGGGTGCTGACCCCGCCTGGCCCCCGCCCCCGCTAGAACGAGCGTTCAATTTAAGTGCCGGAAGTGTTACGCCGCAGCGCTGCGACGACCAAAACGCATGTCAGCCATCGCCCTCGCGGGGGCTCACATGCGTTGTGGCGATTGAACGCCAATAACGCGTGAAAGCCCTGGAGAACGCCGCCGCTGACATGCGTTTTGGTCGCGATCGGCGGCTCGTCGTATGCGCCGACGCCGTGCGACGACGGCCAAGCGGCGCTTGATACCATCGGTATCTGAATACCAGTCGTATGGCTGCTGACGTAACCCAACAGCGCCCGCCACGCCTGACGCGCGCCGAGCGCAAGGAGCGTACGCGCGCCGAGCTCGTCGCGGCTGCCCGAGATGTGTTCCTACGCGCCGGCTTTCATCAGGCGTCGCTGGACACGATCGCCGAGGAAGCGGGGTACACCAAGGGCGCGGTCTACTCGAACTTCGACAGCAAGGACGAACTGTTCGTGGCCGTGCTGGACGCGCGCTTCGCCGAGCGGGTCCAGAGCTACACGACGGTCGCGCTCACCCAGCCCGCGATCGAGCAGGCGTATAACGCCGTCGCCCGGTTCATGTTCGAGGAGGACAGGCGCGAACCGCGCTGGGCGCCGCTGTTGCTCGAGTTCTGGGCCCACGCCTCGCGCCGCGAGGATCTCCGCCGCGCGGTGGTCGAGAACCGAGAGCGGTTCCTCGACGAGATCGCCCGAATAATCGAGCGCGTGGCCGAGAGTCATGGCGCTCGCTTGCGCGTGCCGGCGAAGGAGGTGGCGCGTGCCGGCGGGGGCCTGATGCGAGGCGTCGGCATCGAGTGGCTGCTCGAGCCATCGACCGTCTCGCTCAAGCAGTTCGAGGCGATGCACCTAGCGTTGATGATGGGGCTGACCGAGACGACCTGAGCGGTGGATGCCCGGGATCCGACGCCGGAACCCGCCCGCACCTCGAACTGCGTCCAGTCGCGGCGCTGCTCGTTACTCTCACCGCCGTGGGACGCGCACGATTCATCGCCGTACTGACCGCGATCGCGAGCGTCGCTCTGCTGGTCCCGTCTGTGGCGCTGGCCGGCACCTACACATGGGACCTGGCCTCGGACTTCAGCTCCACCCTCAGCGCCAACCCAGACAAGGACAACTACAGTGGACTGCCGTGGTTTTATGAGGAGGGAAACGGGGCGAGGCTGCCCACGTTCGACACGTTCAGCACCGGCATCGACAATGGCCTCGCCGGGTGGCACGACAGCGGCAACCAACCGCTGGTTGGGATCAACCCCGCCGGGAGCCCGATCTCCAACGGGAGCGCGACGTTTCCTGCCCGCCAGATCGTCCTGCAGCCGAGCTCGAGCAAGCCCGCCGTCGTGACCTGGACCTCGCCGATGTCGGGGGCTGTCGTGGTTACCGGCTCTGTCGTCCAGGACGACGCGGGCCACACGCTGCCGCTCCCGTGCGGGGATAACACGACCTGGAACGTGACGAACGGCACCGACACCCTCGCCAGCGGCAACACGCCAGCCCCCGGTTCTCCGACCAACTTCTCGAACCCGGCCACAGTCCGGGTCGGCAGCCGGATCTCGCTGAGCGTCTCACTCGGGCTGCTTGGCAGTCCGGCCTGTGACTCAACGGGCGTCACATTCACGATCACCGCCGCCTCGACGACCCCGACCGTCACCCTCACGAGTCCGGCCAACGGCACCGTGAACAGCGGCGGCGAGCCCACCTTGAGCGGCTCCGCGACGACCGGCTTCGGCGTGTCAGACATGGTCAACGTCAAGATCTACGCCGGCAGCTCGGCGACCGGCACCCCGGTCCAAACGATCAACGCCCACGCGGGAACGACGTATTCGGGCCGTCCAAATCCCGCCCTCATCGACGGCACCTACACGGCGCAGGCGGAACAGTCAGACCTTGCCGGCGATGTCGGCCGCAGCGCCACGACGATATTCCGCGTCAAGTCAAACGCGCCCCGGCTGACGATCTCGCAGCCAACGGCCGGCGCCCATCTGACGGACACCCAGCCCACGTTCGTCGGGACCGCGGGCACCGCGCAAGGCGATTCTTCACACGTCAGCCTCACGCTGTTCAGCGGCGGCACCGCACAGGGCTCTTCCCTGGGTGCCGCACAGGCGGGCGTGAACGGCGGGCGGTGGTCGCTGCGCTGGCCGCAGAGGTTGAAGTTCGGCGTGTACACGATGCGCGTGAGCCAGAACGACGACTCCGGTCACACCGCGGTGGTGAATCGCAGCTTCGTCATCGGTGCGCCACCAAACGTGATCGGCTCGAGCGTGGCGATCTCACGCCGTGGGGTCGCGTCGATTCCAATCGCCTGCACGGCGCCCGTCGGCGACGTCTGCACGGGCGACGTCCAAGTCCTCTCGGTCAAGAACTACAGGACGATCAGCGGCGGCCCGGCCGGGAAGATCCGAATCCTGTTCGCGTACGTGAGGATCCCCGGCGGCAGCACGGTCGTGGTCAAGCGCTCCGTTCAGCGTGACGCGCTCCACGCCCTGCGCCATCTGCGCGGCGTGCACGCCAAGGTCATCACCACGCTGAAGGACTCCGGCGGGCCCGCGAAGACCGTTTCGGCGCAGCGGTCAATCAGACTCGCCTCTCACTGACCGATAATCGCAGTCGATGATCGAGCGCTACACGCGGCCGGAGATGGCCCGGCTCTGGTCCGACCACGCCCGCTTCGAGGCGATGCGCCAGGTCGAGGTCGCCGCCTGCGAGGAGATGGACGGCCCCACCCAAGACGACCTATCGGCTATCCGAGCGGCCACGTTCACGGTCGAGGCGATCAACGAGCGGGAGAAGGTCACCGACCACGACACGGCCGCGTTCGTCGATGTGCTCGCCGAGTCCGCCGGGCCGGCCGGGCGCTGGATCCACTACGGGCTGACCTCCAGCGACGTGCTCGACACGGGTCTCGCCCTTCAGCTGGGGGCCGTGGCCGAAGTCGTCCTCCCCGACGCAATCCGGCTCGTCGATGCCATGAGCGCCAAGGCTCGCGAGCACGTCCACACGTTGTGCGTCGGTCGCACGCATGGGATCCACGCCGAGCCAACCACGTTCGGGATCAAGCTCGCCGGCTTTGCCTTTGAGGCGCACCGCAACGCCACGCGCCTGCACGAGGCCTTCGACCAGGTGGTCGTGGGTGCCTTGTCCGGCGCCGTCGGCACGTACGCCGCCACGTCTCCGGATTTCGAGCGCCGCGTGCTGGCGCGCCTGAACCTCAAAGCCGAGGCCGTGTCCACGCAGGTCGTCCCGCGTGACCGGCACGCCCACCTCCTCCAAGCGATCGCGCTGGCCGGCGCCGGGCTCGAGCGCTTCGCCACCGAGCTGCGGCATCTGGCGCGCACTGAGGTGGGGGAGGTCCGGGAGCCGTTCGGCGCCGGCCAGAAGGGCTCGAGCGCGATGCCGCACAAGCGCAACCCGATCAAGTCAGAGCAGGTCGTCGGCCTGGCACGGATCCTTCGGGGCAATGCCCAGGCTGGGCTCGAGAACGTCGCCCTGTGGCACGAACGCGACATCAGCCACTCCTCGGTCGAGCGGGTGATCCTGCCCGACTCGACGATCCTCCTCGACCACATGCAGCGCCGCGTCATCAACCTGGTCGAGGGCATGGTCGTCGACAGGCAACGCATGCTGGAAAACCTCGAGCTCACGCACGGCGCGCTGTTCTCCCAGCGCGTGCTGCTCGCGCTGGTCGAAACCGGCCTCACCCGCGACGACGCGTATCGCATCACCCAGCGGCTGGCCCAGCAGGCGATCGACACACGCACGCCCCTGAAACAGCTCTTGGCCGACGATCCCGCGGGCGCGAAGCTCGACCTCGACGCGATCTTCGACTATGCGCCATTCGTGCGGTACGCCGAAGAGATTGTGGGTCGGCTCGACACCCTGGTTCCGGCCTCCGCGCCGCCGAGTCCGTTGCTACGATCGACCCAGTGACCGCCATCTCAGACCTGCCCCTCATCGCCTCGGGCAAGGTCCGCGAGATCTACGAAAAGTCACCCGACGAGCTGCTGTTCGTCGCCTCGGATCGGATCTCCACCTACGACGTCGTCCACCCGACTCCGATCCCTGACAAGGGCGCTGTCCTCACCGGGCTCTCGACGTTCTGGTTCGAGCTGACCAAGGACATCGTGCGCAACCACATGCTGTCGATCACCGACGGCGTGCCGGCCGAGGCGCGCGGTCGCACAATGGTCGTGCGCCGGTTGCGCATGCTCCCCGTCGAGTGCGTCGTGCGCGGCTATCTGAGCGGCTCAGGGTGGAAGGACTACCAGCGCTCCGGAGCCGTCTCCGGCATTCGGCTTCCCGAGGGCCTACGTGAATCCGACCGGCTGCCCGAGCCGATCTTCACTCCCAGTACCAAGGCCGAGGTCGGCCACGACGAGGCGATCGACTTCAGCCAGGCGACCGAGCTGGTCGGCGATGAGGCGCTGGCCGAGCGGCTGCGCGACGTCTCGCTCGCCGTCTACACGGCGGCCGCCGACCACGCACGCGAGCGAGGGATCATCCTCGCCGACACCAAGTTCGAGTTCGGACTCGACACCGACGGCGAGCTCACGCTCGCCGATGAGGTGCTGACGCCGGACTCCTCACGCTTCTGGCCTGCGGACGAGTACGAGCCCGGCCGCGGGCAGGCCAGCTTCGACAAGCAGTTCGTGCGCGATTGGGCCTCATCGACGGGGTGGGATCGGAATCCGCCGGCGCCGCCGATTCCCGACGAGATAGTCGCGCGCACGCGCGAGAAGTACATCGAGGCCTACGAGCGCATCACCGGCGAGTCGTTCGCCGAGTGGCAGCGCAGGACCGCGGCGTGAGGGCCCGGGTCCTGGTCAAGCCAAAGGCGGGGATCCTCGATCCCCAGGGCCAGGCCGTCGAGCGGGCGCTGCCGGCGCTCGGCTTCACCGGCGTGCGCAACGTGCACGTGGGGCGGTTGATCGAGCTCGACGTCGAGGACCCAAAGCGCCTGCCCGAGATGTGCGAGCGACTGCTCTCCAACCCGCTGATCGAGGATTACGAGATCGTCGAGACATGAAGTTCGGAGTCGTTCGTTTCCCGGGGTCCTGCGACGACATCGACGCGCTCGAGGCGGCGCAGCGTGTCGGCGACGCCACGCTTCTGTGGCACGCGGAACGCGATCTGCACGGCGTCGACGCCGTGATCGTCCCGGGCGGCTTCTCCTATGGCGACTACCTGCGCGCCGGCGCAATCGCCCGCTTTGCCCCCGTGATGGAGGAGGTCGCCGAGTTCGCCCGCGCCGGCGGGATCGTGCTCGGGATCTGCAACGGATTCCAGGTCCTATGTGAGGCGGGGCTGCTGCCCGGCGCGCTGCTTCCCAACGTCAGCCTGAAGTTCGTTTTCCGTCAGGTCGAGCTGGAGGTCGTCGACGCTGACACTCCCTTCACGCGCGCGTGTACAGAAGGGGACGCGCTGTCGATCCCGGTCAAGCACACGACCGGCCGCTACTACACCCCGGACCCGGTACATGTCGTGCTGCGCTACGCGTCCGGCCACAACCCAAATGGCTCCCAGGACGACATCGCCGGCGTCAGTAACGAAGCCGGCAACGTGTTCGGCTTGATGCCGCACCCCGAGCACGCGGTCGACCCGCTCACCGGGTCAACAGACGGGCTGAAGATCTTTGAGTCGATCAAGGCGCACGTTGGCGACGGCGTCCTCGTCTAGATCGCGCCACCGCGAGCTCGGCCTCACCGATCACGAATACGCGCTGATCGTCGAGCGCCTGGGCCGGCAGCCGAACGGCGTCGAGCTGGCCATGTTCAGCCTGATGTGGTCCGAGCACTGCGCCTACAAGCACTCGCGCAAGCTGCTGCGCCGACTGCCCACCGAGGGGCCGCACGTGGTCATGGGGCCGGGCGAGAACGCCGGCGCGGTCGATGTGGGCGGTGGCCTGGCTGTTGCGTTCAAGGTCGAGTCGCACAACCACCCGAGCGCCGTCGAGCCGTTCCAGGGAGCCGCGACCGGCGTCGGCGGGATCCTGCGTGACGTGTTCGCCGTCGGGGCGCGACCGATCGCCGTGCTCGACAGCCTGCGCTTCGGCGAGGCCGCGACCTCCGAGCGCTCGCGCTACCTGCTCGACCAAGCCGTGGCCGGGATCGGCCACTACGGCAACTCGATCGGCGTGCCGACGGTCGGCGGCGAGATCTACTTCGAGCCGAGCTACGAGCAGAACTGCCTGGTCAACGCCATGTGCCTGGGTATCGCGCCCCAGCAGCGCCTGATTCGCAGCGCGGCCGCGGGCCCCGGCAACGTCCTCATCCTGCTCGGCGCGCTGACCGGCCGCGACGGAATCGGTGGCGCGTCGGTCCTGGCCAGCGCCGAGCTCGGCGAGAGCGACGAGGCCAAGCGGCCCTCGGTGCAGATCGGCGATCCGTTCACCGAGAAGAAGCTGCTCGAGTGCTGCCTCGAGCTACTCGACCGCGAGCTCCTGACCTCGCTGCAGGATCTGGGGGCGGCCGGGCTGACCTCGTCGGCATCGGAGATGGCGAGCAAGGGCCGCGTGGGGCTCGACATCGACGTCTCGCAGGTGCCGCTGCGTGAGCCCGGTATGGAGCCGTTCGAGATCATGATCTCCGAGTCCCAGGAGCGGATGCTATGTGTGGTCGCGCCCGAGCGCGTCGCGCAGGTGCTCGAGGTGTGCGAGCGCTGGGAGGTGCTGGCCACGCCGATTGGCTGCGTCACCGAGGCCGACCGCCTGCGCGTGCTCGACAAGGGGGCCGTGGTGGCCGATCTGCCGGTCGAGGTGTTGGTGGATGACTGTCCGCTCTACGACCTCGAGCCCGCCCCACCTCGGCCTGATGACCCGCCGCTTTATGGCGCGGCCGAGCCGGTGCTGGACCCGGCTGCAACGCCGGCGCAGACGCTGCTCGCGCTGCTGCGATCACCCAACATCGCCTCGCGTCGGCCCGTCTTTGAGCAGTACGACCCGGTCGTGCAGTCGCGCACGGTGCGCCGTCCGGAGGAGGCGGACGCGACCGTCCTGGCCTTGCCCGACGGCTCAGCCATCGCCGTCTCGATCGACGGCAATGGCCGGCGCGTGGCCTGCGATCCGCGGGCCGGCGCTGCCGAGGCGGTGTACGAGTGCGCGGCGAACCTGGCCTGCGTCGGGGCCTCTCCGCTGGGATTGACCAACTGCCTGAACTTCGGCAATCCCGAGAAGCCGCAGATTGCCTGGCAGCTCCAGCAGGCGGTCGAGGGACTGGCCGAAGCGTGCGAGGCGCTTGGCGTGCCGGTCGTCGGCGGCAACGTCTCGCTCTACAACGAGGCGCCTAGCGGCCCGATTTTCCCCACGCCAGTGGTCGGGATCGTCGGCCGGCTCCCCGACGCCGGTCGGGCCGGTCGGCTCGGCTTCCTGCGTGAGGGTGATCAGATCGCACTCGTGGGTCCGTTCACGCCGTCTCGCGCCGGCTCCGAGTTGGCCAAGCTGGCCGGCGAGGCTCCGCTTGGCCCGCTTCCGCGGATCGACCACGAAGCTGCACGCGCCGCCCACGACGCGGTGCGCTCCGGCGTGGTTTCGGGGACCCTCAGCAGTGCCCACGACGTCGCCGAGGGCGGCCTGGCCGTGGCGCTGGCCGAGTGCTGCATCGCGGGCGGGATCGGCGTTCGAGTCACGCTGCCGGATCTGTTCGGCGAGGCATTCGGCTGCACGTTCATCGTGTCTGGGCCGAACCTGGACGACTACGAGGTGATAGGCGCAGTCGGCGGCGACGCGCTGGAGATCGCCGGCCAGCTGAAGCTGCCAGTTTCCGAGCTCCGCGAGGCGCGCGAGCGGGGATTGGTCGAATTGGTCTAGGGCCGCTGCTAGCCTTCGGCTCGAGGCCCTTCTCGCAATGGCTGACCTCCACGACCACCGCGACGGACCTCGCGACGAGTGCGGAGTATTCGGGATCTATGCGCCCGAGCACGATGTCGCGCGGCTCGCCTACTTCGCGCTGTTTGCACTCCAGCACCGCGGCCAAGAGTCTGCGGGCATCGCCACTGCGCCGCGCGGCGGCAGCATCATGGCGATCCGCGACCAAGGGCTCGTGGCGCAGGTGTTCGACGAGCACACGCTGCGCTCGCTGGTCGGCGACATGGCCATCGGGCACGTCCGTTACTCGACGACGGGCTCCTCTGAGTGGGAGAACGCCCAGCCGATCGTCCGCGACGATCGACGCACGCTGGCGCTGGCCCACAACGGCAACCTGATCAACGCGGTCGAGCTGCACTCAGAGCTGCGCGGGCGCGATGTCCCATTCCGCTCGACCTCCGACTCCGAGATCATCGCCGCGCTGCTGGCCACCCATCCGGCCGAGCGCATCGACGACGCCGTGGCCGACGTGCTGCCGCGACTGCGCGGGGCGTTTTCGACCGTGGTCATGACTGAGGACGCGGTCGTCGCGTTCCGCGACCCGCACGGGCTGCGGCCGCTGGCGCTGGGCATGATCGAGGACGAGGCGAGCGGTCGCGTGGCCTACTGCGTGGCCTCCGAGTCGTGCGCATTCGACCTGATCGGCGCCCGGTACCTCCGTGAGGTGCAGCCGGGAGAAGTCGTCACGCTGACCGAGCGCGGGCTGAAGACCCGGCTGGCCGCCGAGGCCGAGCGCCGTGCCTTCTGCGTGTTCGAGTACATCTACTTTGCCCGACCTGACTCGCGCATGTCCGGGACCGTGCTCCAGGTGGCGCGGGCGCGGATGGGCGAGAACCTCTGGCGCGAGGCGCCGGTCGAGGCTGACTTGGTCATCCCCGTGCCCGACTCCGGCAACGCCGCGGCGCGCGGGCTGGCTCGGGCCGCCGGGTTGCCGCAGGACGATGGCTTCATCAAGAACCGTTACGTGGCGCGGACGTTCATCCAGCCCGGGCAGGAGCTCCGCCGGCATGGCCTGCGGCTCAAGTTCAACCCGCTGCCCGAGGTGGTGGCCGGCAAGCGCCTGGTCGTCGTCGACGACTCGATCGTGCGCGGCAATACGACTCGACAGATCGTGCAGATGCTGCGCGATGCAGGGGCCGCCGAGGTCCACCTGCGCATCTCGGCGCCACCGATCAAGCACCCGTGCCACTACGGGATCGACATGTCGACCCGCGAGGAGATGATCGCGCACGGGCGTACCGTCGATGAGGTGGCGGCCGAGCTCGGAGCCGACAGCCTGCACTATCTGTCGCTAGAGGGTGTCTACGAGGCTGTCGGCGCCTCGCGTGAGACCCACTGCGATGCCTGCTTCAGCGGCGAGTACCCCCTGGCCGGGACCGAGAGCGCGAACGGAAAGTTCGCGCCACGTAGCGGTTCTTGATGAAGCCATCGTCCTGCGGCAGCTCGGCGGCCCGAGCCAGCCCGCGAGCCGCGGCGTTGCCGGAGTCGGGCACGGGGATGACCAAGT
>JBJMLD010000017.1:0-12679 GCA_045805545.1 Solirubrobacteraceae bacterium
CGGCAGCGTGATGCCGACTCAGGGCTCCGCCAACCCGGCACTGACGATCATGGCGCTCGCCTCGCGCCTGGCCGAGCGCCTGGCCCTCAAGCGGGCCGGCGCAGAAGCGCGGCGGCCGCTGCGCCAGCCCCGGCAAGCAGCCCAGCCCCAGCCAGCCCCGTCGCCGTCCGGTGCCGGGTGAGGAACGCCTGATCGCTGCGGTCCTTGGCCTGCTCGTCGAAGACTCCGTGCGCCCCCTCATCGTGGTCGTCGTCGACCGGCGCGAACAGGTTGGCCGCCTTCGTCCCGTCGTAGGGGTCGGGCGTCTGCTGGCCGTCGACCGCGGTCTTGGCCAGGTAGCGCTCAGCCAGCCACGGCGCCAGCTTGTTGCCGACGATCGTGTACACGGTCGGGAAGCCGACGTAGACCTCGCGGCGGCGGTGATGGGCGGCCCAGTAGATCGAGCGGGCGGCGACCTCGGGCTGGAAGATCGGCGGCACCGGCTGGGGGTGGCGCGGCATCTTGCTCAAGCAGTGGTCGAACTGCGGCGTGTTCAGGCCCGGGAGCTGCACCATCGTCAAGTGCACGGCGCTTCCGCGGTGGCGCAGCTCGCAGCGCAGCGACTCGAAGAACCCCTTGATCGCGTGCTTCGCGCCGCAGTAGGGCGACTGCAGCGGGATCCCGCGATAGGCCAGTGCCGAGCCGACCTGGACGATCGTCCCGCGGTTGCGCGGCAGCATCCGGGCGAGCGCGGTCTTGGTTCCCCACACCGTTCCGAGATAGGTCACGTGCGTCGCCCGCTCGTACTCGGCCGGATCGATGTCGTCGAAGAAGGCGAATACCGTGGTCATCGCGTTGTTGACCCAGATGTCGATCGGGCCGAGCGTGGTCTCGATCTCCTTCGCGGCCTGTTCGATTGCTTCATAGTCCGCCACGTCCGCGCTGACCGCATGAGCGGCCGCGGCGCCGAGTCGCTCGACCTCGGCGGTGGCGGCTTTCAGGCCCGCGTCTCCGCGCGCGATCAGGCCGACCTTGGCGCCGTGGCGGGCGAACTCCTCCGCGGCGGCGCGCCCCACGCCGCCCGACGCGCCCGTGATGACGACTACCTCTGGCTCAGCCACGTCGACACACTCTTCAAATCGGCCACGAACTCCTGCATCGCCTCGCGCCGCTCCGCGTCGTCCTGGGCGCGCAGGATCGAGGACGGGTGCGCGGTCACCGTGACCAGCTCAGCCAGCTCCGAGTCGACCGGCCGCCCCCGGTCACGCCCGATGCGGATGTGCGATCCGAGCAGCGCCTGCGCCGCCGTGGCGCCCAGGCACACGAGCGCCTCGGGCTGGACAACCTGCAGCTCAGCCTCGAGCCAGGGTAGACAGGCTGATATCTGCCAGCGATCCGGCTTCTGATGAATGCGCCGCTTGCCCCGAGCCTTGTAACGGAAATGCTTGACCACGTTCGTGATGTAGACATCGTTTCTTTGGATCCCCGCCTGTTCGAGGCCCTTGTCGAGGATGCCGCCGGCCGGGCCGACGAAGGGGTGGCCTTCGATGTCCTCGCGGTCGCCCGGCTGCTCGCCAACCATCATCACCTCGGCGTGCCTGGCCCCTTCGCCCATCACGGCCTGGGTCGCGCCCTCCCACAGATCGCAGGCCCGGCAGGTCTCTACCGCTTCATGCAGGGCCTTGAGGCTTCGCTTGTCAGGAATCGGGGCGGGCGGGCGATCGAGCTTCGCCGCGGCTTGTCTTCCGAGGGAGGTCATATCGCTTGTGGGGTACCCGAGCCGTGATGCCGGTACGCATCGGCTGTTCGGGCTGGATGTACGACTCCTGGCGCGGAAACTTCTATCCGGAGCGCCAGCCCAAGCGCCGCTGGCTGGAGCTGTATGCGGCCTCGTTTGACACCGTCGAGGTGAACTCGACCTTCTACCGCCTGGCCCGCCGGTCCGGCGTCGAGGGCTGGGTCGCCTCGACGCCGGCGTCGTTCACGTTCGCGGTCAAGGCGAGTCGATATCTGACCCACATCCGGCGGTTGACGGGCTTGTCCGAGGGGATCAAGCGCTTCTACGAGCCGCTTGAGCCGCTCTTGGTCGCCGGCCGGCTCGGCCCCGTCCTGTGGCAGCTGCCGGAGAACTTCCACCGCGACGAGGCGCGACTGCATGGCTGGATCGAGGCGCTTCCGCCCGGAATGCACACGATCGAGTTCCGCCACGACAGCTGGTTCGTGCCCTCGGTCATGGACGCTTTGCGTTCGGCGGGTGTGGCGTTGACGATCGGTGACCATCCGTCGCGGCCGTTTCAGTCCTACGAGGCGACGGCCGACTGGCGCTTCGTGCGCTTTCACTACGGGTCGCGGGGGCGGCGCGGGAACTATTCGAAGCGCGAGCTCGCCGGCTGGGCCTCGCGCATCGCTGATTGGCGCCGCTCCTCGGAGGTGTGGGCCTACTTCAACAACGACTGGGAGGTGTTCGCGCCGGCCAACGCGCGGGCGCTGCGGTCGCTCCTGGGGGAGGAGGCGTACGGGTACGCGGCGGTGGCGTAGCCGGCGGCGTTCGGCGCTCGCGGGGCGGAAACTGCGCGTCGAGGGGGGTGATTCGGGGGCGGTGGCGCCTCTAGATATATGTGGCGCGCGAAATAGTCCAAACCCCCCAACCTTCGACCTCCCAGCGCAAGCGTGTGCATCCAGGATCAGCTGACGATCCTGAAACCACATTTTTCGTGGCGGTGCTGGGAGTTCGGGGACTTGTGACTATCCGGGGGTCTCGGGAGGACCGGCTGGCGGCGATCGCCAAGCTCCAGCGCGGCCGGGTGAGCCGCGACCAGCTGCTGGCCGCAGGCATCACCAAGACCATGATCCAGACGATGCTTCGGACCGGCTCGCTTCGCCGCCGCCGGCGCGGCGTGTTCGCGGTGGGCCATGAAGCGCCAGCCGAGCTCGCCACCGAGACCGAGGCCCTCCTGGCCTGCCCGCCAGGGACCATCCTCGGCCACCATTCTTCCGCCGGCGCCATCTGGACCCTGCTGCCGCCCGACCCGCATGCCGTCGACGTCATCGTCCCGGGCGACAGCTCCCCACGCCTCCCGGGCATCCGAGCCCACCGCACGAGCACCCTCGATCCGAAGAAGGACGTGCGCATCCGCCACGGCCTGCCGGTCACCTCGCCGGCGCGCACGTTCGTCGACATCGCCGGCGACACGCCCGAGCCCCAGCTCGATCGCGCCCTCGACGACGCGCTCGCCCGCAACCTGCTCCGCCTGACCCAGCTCAGAGATGCCCTGGACCCGCGCCGGCCCAACTCGCAAAGGCGCCCCCCTCCTTAAAACCCTGATCGCCGACCGCGAGCACGGCCGCGGTCTCAGCCGCTCCGACGCCGAGCTCATCCTCAAGCGCCTGGACGATCCTCCGCTTCACGGCCCGGCAGATCGAGCGGGAGCCGTACCGCGTCATCGCGCAGATCGCCGCCGCGCTCGCGCACGGCGACGCGCGGCGAACCGCCTAGGCCGGACCGGAAACCGTCGCCTGGTCGACGGGCAGCCCGAAGCGCTGGCGCACGTCGGTCGGATCGACATCCTCGCGGTAGGCCTGATCCTCGCCCTCGTGCGTGAACAGCACGATCCGGTCGGCCGGGAACGTGATCAGAGCGTCCTGGATCGCTTCGATCGGATCGCTCTCGCCGGTGTCGGCGCGTGCCTCGACGCCTTCCGAATCGAGCTGCTGGCGCGACTCTTGGCCGACCTGGGCGGCCCGCTCGATCGCCTCGTCGGCGTCGGACAGCCAGAATTTCCAAGGGCTCGGTTGCAACGCCGGCGCCACCACCATCACTTCAGCGTCGCGGGGATCGACGCCGTCGGGCAGCGCGGCGCGCAGCTCCTCGCCCGAGATCGGCGCCATCGTCACGACAAGCAGCTTCATCTTCGGGTTGCCTACCCACGCCCCGGCGGGCGATAACCGCTATTGCGGTTCGGCCTGCCGCTCCTCGCCGCCGCCGTTCAGCACCCGCACCCGCGCCGAGGCCGGCCGCGGACGGGCGGCCTGCGCCGGCGCGATGCCGAGTTCCTGGACCAACGTGAAGAACGCCTGGGCGTATGGCGAATCGCTACAGCGCGCGCGCAGCAACCGCCAGTCGATCTGCTCACGTAGCGACCGCGCGATCCCCAGCAGCTGCGTGTAGTCGAGCGAGTGCTCGTCAAGGGCGTTCAGCTTCGTGGTCAGGACGTCGTCGAGCGCCATCACCGGCGTGCTGACCGACATCACCGAGATCCACTCGGCCCGCTCGAACGCCTCATCGGTCATCGTCAGCCCGGCCGGGCAGAAGATCAGATCGATCATCACGTTCTCGTGGAAGGCCTTGAACAGCCACTCCTCCGGCGGCCGCTCGCCGCGCATACCGGCGTCGGTCAAAGCCTTGAGCGCTGCCTCCGCGTCGGCGGGCTTGACCATCAGGTCGAGGTCCTTCTGGGGTTCCGGGCCGCCGCGGGCCCAGGCGGCGAAGCTGCCTCCGAGCAGGAACGGCACCTCCGCCTCGCGCAGCGTCGCGATCGCCAGCTTCAGCGCGTCTACCAGGCCCTCCAGTGTCTCGCTGTGAAGCATGGTCCTATGGAGATACCCGCAACGGGGTAGTTGATCGCTGCGATGGACGACACGCGAACCGGTACCCGCTGCCTGCGCATCGCCGCGGCCGGCGACGTGCACTGCTCAGAGCAGCGCCGCGAGGAGATAGTCGCCGCAGTACAAGAGATCGGTGCCAGCGCCGACGTCGTTCTGTTCGCCGGCGATTTGACCACGCACGGCGAACCGGATCAGGGTGCCGTGCTGGCCGAGGCATGCGCCGGCCTCGACATCCCCGTGTTCGCAGTGCTCGGCAACCACGACTGGCACGCCAACCGCCGCGACGAACTCGTAGCGGTGCTCGAGGAGGGCGGGATTCGCGTGCTCGACCGCTCCTGGTCGATCTGCTCGGCCGGCGGGCTCGAGCTGGGGATCGTCGGCATCAAGGGCTTCGTCGGTGGCTTCCCGGGCTCGCATCTGCCCGACTTCGGCGAGCCGCTGCTAAGAGAGGTCTATAGCGAGACGACTCGCGACGTCGAGGCACTGGAGCGGGGGCTACGCGAGATAGCGCTGTGCCCGGCGCGCGTCGTCATGCTCCACTACGCGCCCACGGAGCAGACCATCGTCGGCGAACCCGAGGGCATCTGGGCCTTCCTCGGCAGCGACCGGCTGGCCTCGCCGATCGCCCAGCACGAGCCCGATCTCGTCCTCCACGGCCACGCCCACGCCGGCACGTTCGAGGGCGCGATCGGCAGCGTCCCGGTCTACAACGTGTCGGTTCCCGTGATGGGCCGCGACTTCTGGCTATTCGAGCTCGACATCCCGACGCCGGCGCACGCGCCCATTCACTGACGCGCGCGCCGGCCGGCCGGCCGGCTCAGCCGTACATCGACTCGAACAGGTCCTCGTAGCGGTCGTTGATCACGTTGCGCTTGACCTTGAGGGTCGGTGTCAGCTCGCCGGACTCGATCGACAGGTCGTGGTCGAGGATCGTGAACTTCTTGATCTGCTCGACTCGCGCGTAGTTGGAATTCGCGCGGTCGAGTTCCTTCTGCACCAGCTCACGCACCTGCTCGGTCTCGGCCAGCTCGCCCATGTCCTCCGGCAGGCCCTGCTCCTTGGCCCAGGGGACGATCTCCTCCGGGTCGAGCGTGATCAGCGCCACCGGGAACGGCTTGCGATCGCCGTACATGACGGCCTGCGAGATGAAGCGCGACTGCTTGAGGTCGTTCTCGATGTTGGACGGCGTCAGGTTCTTGCCGCCGGCCGTGATGATGATGTCCTTCTTGCGGCCGGTGATCTTGAGAAAGCCATCGTCGTCGATCGATCCGACGTCGCCCGTCTTCAGCCAGCCGTCCTCGTCGAACGTCTCCGCCGTCGCGTCCGGATTGCGCCAGTACTCCTTGAACACGTTCGGACCCTTCATCAGGATCTCGCCATCCTCGTCTGAGATCTTCAGCTCGACGCCGGGAAGCGGCTTCCCGACCGTGCCGAACTTGAAGTCCTCGAGCGTGCCGACCGTGCCGACGCCGGTCGTCTCGGTCATGCCCCAGCCCTCGAGCACCGGCACGCCGGCGGCGTAGAAGAACTCGAGGATCTCGGGCGCGATCGGCGCCGCGCCAGTGACGGCCTGACGGATCTGGCCGCCGAACAGGTCGCGCACCCGGGAGAAGATCTCCTTGTCGGCCTGCTCGAACGGTCCCTTCAGCTCGTCCGGAACCGGCTCGCCGCGCTGTTGCCGGCGCCTCACCTCGACGCCGACCTTGATCGCCTTCTGGAAGCGCTCGCGATCCTCCTCGCTCGCCTGCTCCTGGAGCTTCATCGCCGCGGCGTAGAGCTTCTCGAAGATCCGCGGCACCGAGGGCAGGTAGGTCGGCTTCGTCTCGATGATCTCGGCCAGGATCTGCTTGGTGTCTCCGCCCAGGTAGACGATCGCCGTCCCCTGATCGAACGACGCCAGCTGAGCCAGGAGCGCGAACACATGGGCCAGCGGCAGATACAGGTAGGTGACCTCGCCGGGCTGGACGAACTCGAGCTTCTCGACGATGTCGCAGACGGTCATCGCGTTGTGATGCGTAAGCACCGAGCCCTTCGGCGGCCCGGTGGTGCCCGACGTGTAGACGATCGTGTACGGATCGTCCGGCTCGATCGCCGATTGGCGTGACTCGAGCTCGGCCGCATCGCCATCGCGACCCCGCGCGCGCAGGTCCTCAAGCGAAACGTCCCCGATGCCCGGCTCCATGCCAATCAGGTGCTCGAGGCTCGGAAGCTCCCCGCGGATTTCCTTGATCTTTGCCGCCTGGCCCTCGTTCTCGACCACCACGGCCTTCGCCTCGGAGTTGCCGGCCACCCACTGGCACTCGTGGGGAGAGTTGGTGGGGTAGATCGGCACGACGACACCGCCCGCGGCCGAAATCCCGTAGCTCGCCAGCGTCCACTCGAGCCGCGTGTCGGCCAGGATGCCCACGCGGTCCCCCGGCTCGATCCCGAGGTCGACGAGGCCGAGCGCGATCTCGTTGATCGTGTCCCCGACTTCGCCGTAGGTGATCTCGGTCCACTCGCCATCAACTTTGCGCCGCGCCGCGACGCGGTCGGCAAACCGCTCGCGCGCGGATCCGGGCAGCGCCGCCACGGTCGCCGCGATCACCCGTGTTCCCTCGGTGGTCTCGCTCATCTTGCTCTCCTCTCGGCCGGCACGACGCTCTCAGTTTCGCAGCCTGCATCCCGCGGCAGACAGCCGATATCTCATCTCGCCGGATTCACAGACTTTGATTCGGGTAATCCAATCATCATGAGCCCGCTGTTCCTGGTCAACTGGCATCGAGTGAACGGCCACTTCCGCACTCTGATGTGGCTGGTCGCACTGGCCCTGGCCGCCCTGATCTTGCTCCATACGGTGCCCGCTCCGCGGGCGGAGCCGACCCAGACGCCACGCTCCGGGCTCCAGTATCCGGGTGTCGCCGCCGCCGTCGGGGCGCCGGCTTCGCCGGATCGCCGCCTCACCCGCCGCTGAGAAGATCCGCCCAAATCGGTCGGCCCGATCCGCTACAGTCGGCCGGCCAGGATGATTCGGTCGCTGAGAGTTGCGACGCTGGCTGTGCTGATCGGGGGACTCGGAGACAGCACATCGGCGGCATGGGCCCACGCGGGCCAGAAGCTCGTGCGCTTTCACGGGCTGAGTCTGCGAGTGCCAACGAGCTGGCCGGTCTACGACCTGCACGCACATCCCAGCACCTGCGTGCGCTTCAACCGCCACGCGGTGTACCTGGGAACACCGGGCGCCGATCAGCGCTGTCCGGCCCACGAGGTCGGGCGCACCGAGGCGATGCTCGTCTCGTCGGCCGCCCAGACCGCTCGCGCCGGCGGAGCATCGGCGCTTGGGAGCATCGACGGACGGTCCGCCGCCGAGCTCACGCTGCGCGGCCTTCGCGTCACGGTCACGTGGGGCCGCTCGGCCTCCACGCTGCGTCGTGTCCTAGGGGCGCGTCGGTTCGCGTCGGCCGGGCGCGCCACCGCCGCGCATGCCGCGGCCGCTCCTCCGCCGGTCTCCGCCCGGGCCGCCTCGGCGCATGCCGCCGCCGTCGTCACGGGCCTTGGCTTCGACCCCTGCGCCACCCCGAGCTCGTCCGCCATGTCGGCCTGGAGATCCTCGCCCTACCGCACGGTCGGCGTGTATCTCGGCGGCACGAACATGGCCTGTAGCCAGCCCAACCTGACTACCTCCTGGACGCAGAAGGAGACGGCGGCCGGCTGGCATTTCATTCCCACCTATGTGGGCCTCCAGGCGCCCGGCAACTCGTGCGGCTGCGCCTCGATTCAGTCCAGCCATGCCAGCTCCGAGGGCGCGGCCGCCGCCAATGACGCGGTTGGTCGGGCCAAAGCCGTCGGCATCGGCCCGGGAAACCCGATCTATTTCGACATGGAGGCATACACGCCCGGCAGCGCGACCGCGGTCGTGCACTCGTTCCTCGCCGCCTGGACGAACACGCTTCACGCAGCCGGCTACGTGTCCGGCGTGTACAGCAGCGCCGCGTCCGGCATCAGGGATCTCGCGCATTCCTACAACACGAGCTTCAAGGAACCCGACGATGTCTGGATCGCTGACTGGAACGGCCTGCATTCCACGAAGGATCCGTACGTTCCGAGCGCAGATTGGCCGAACCGTCAGCGCCTTCATCAGTACAGCGGCGGGGTCAACCAGACCTACGGTGGCGTGACCATGAACATCGACGGCGACTACATCGACGGCGCGGTCGCCGGTGCGGGCGCCGGCACTGCCGCGATCTACCCCGACGGAACGGTGATCCAGGACAAGTCGTCGCTGTCTATCTATCGGATCGCGGGCGGCGCGCCGCTGTTCGTCTCCGATCTCAACGCCATCGGCGGCCCGCAGACGACGAAGAGCGTCACGTCGCAGCAGCTCGCCTCGCTGCCGGCCGTGCCGGCCGACGGCACCTTCCTCGTGACCAGCACAGGCGGGATCTTCCGCGTGGCCGGTGGCGCTCCGCTCGTCGTTACGAGCTGGTCGGTGTTCGGCGCGACCAAGCCATCAGTGCTGATCGACGTGTGGGACATCGACAACGTCGGCAATCCTGCCTCGCATCTGCGCAAGGCACCCGCCGACGGCACGATCGTCAAGGGTTTGCCATCGGGCGCCTACTGGGGCTTCTCCGGTGGCGGCCGTTACCCCACCGGCGCCACCGCCCGCGCCATCCCGGTCGACGACGCCGGCCTTCTCACCTATTCGCAGGTCCCGCCCCCGAGCGGTGGCGGCGGGCTCCCCGGCTCGTGCGTCGTACCCGGGCTGCGCCACAAGACCCTGTCCCAGACCAAGCGCGCGCTGTCACGCGCGCACTGCCGGCTCGGGCGGGTCCGCCGTCCCCACCACGTGGCGCGCGGCCACACCCTGCGCGTCATCTCGCAGAACCCGCGAGCCAAGACGACTCATTCGCCCGGCGCTCACGTCGGCGTCACGTTGGCTTGAGCGCCGGCAAATCGTGGCCTGAAGCGCGCCCGGCAGGATTTGAACCTGCGACCTCTCGCTCCGGAGGCGAGCGCTCTATCCCCTGAGCTACGGGCGCGGGGATTGACTTCAGGCAGATTACCGTGGAGATCGCGATCATCTCGGATACGCACATGCCGCGCTCCGGGCGGCGGCTGCCCGATGACTGCGTGGCGCGACTAAAGCGCGCGGATCTGATCCTGCACGCCGGAGATCTCATGCAGCTGTCCGTCTTGCACGAGCTCCAGGCGCTAGGGCCGCCGGTCACAGCCGTGTACGGGAACGTCGACGATGCCGAGGTGCGGGCGGCCTTGCCGGCGGTGGCGCTCGTTCCGGCAGAGGGCGTCCAGATCGCGATGATCCACGACGCCGGCCCCGCGGCCGGACGGCTGGCCCGCCTTCGCCGGCGTTTCCCCGACGCCGACGCGGTCGTCTTCGGGCACTCGCACATCCCGCTGTACGAACGCGCCGCAGACGGCTTTCAGATCTTCAACCCGGGAAGCCCGACCGAGCGCCGGCGATCGCCGGATCACACGATGGGCGTCGCCCACGTCGAAGGCAGCCACCTGACCTTCGATCTGCTCACGGTGGCCTGAGCCGGCCCGCCCGGTACAGAAGAATGGCGATTCACCGGCACCCGTCGGGGGGTGAATCGCCATTCTTCTCCCGCGGGGACGGCGCGGCTGCGCCCGCCCCGGATGCCACACTCCGGCAGGCAATGGACCTCTCGGTGTTCTTCGCCGGCACCGCCGGCTCGATCCCGACCGCCCGCCGCGGGCTGCCGGCCGTGCTCGTACGCCGCGGTGGCGACCGCATCCTGTTCGACTGTGGCGAGGGGACGCAGCGCCAGCTGGTCATGTCGGTCGGGCTGATGGAGCTGACCGAGGTCTTCCTGACCCACTTCCACGCCGACCATTGGCTGGGACTGCCGGGGATGCTGAAGACGTTCGATCTCCGCGCGCGCGAGCGGCCGCTCACCATCTACGGCCCACGCGGCGTCAAGGAGCTGCTCGTGTTGGCGTTGCGCGTGGCCGGTCGCGTGCGGTTCGAGCTCAACCTCGTCGAGCTCGAGCCCGGGGCGTTGCTCGAGCGCGACGGCTACAAGATCGCGGCCGTGCCCGTGGCACACCGAGGCCCGGCGCTCGGCTACGCGCTGTTCGAGGACGAGCGGCCCGGCGTGTTCGATCCCCAGATGGCGCTTCGTCTGGGCCTGGCAGCCGGGCCGGAGTTCGGCCGCGTCCAGCGCGGCCAGACCATAAGAGGCGTCACGCCCGACCAGGTGATGGGCCCGGCGCGGCCCGGGCGCAAGCTCGTCATCTCCGGGGACACGATGCCGTGCGAGTCGCTGCGCATCGCGGCCCACGAGGCGGACGTGCTGATCCACGAGGCGACGTTCGCCGAGGAGGAGACCGACCGCGCCGCCGAGACCGGCCACTCGACCGCCGGCCAAGCGGCCGAGGTCGCAAAGGCCGCTGGCGTGCGGCTGCTGGCGCTGACCCACTTCTCCACCCGCTACCCGGTGCGTCTGCTGCGCGACGAAGCACGCGCAGTCTTCCCCGCCACCGTGCTCCCGCGCGACTTCGACACGATCGAGATCCCGTACATCGAGCGCGGCGAGCCGGCGCTCGTCCGCTGGGACGCGCGAGCCGAGGCCGAGGCGGCAGAGGCACAACCCGAGGCACAAGCCGAGACACAACCTGAGGCCGAACCCGAGGCACAACCGATCCCGGATCCGGCCACATGAGGTCGATCACGCGGGAACGCCTCGAGACCGAGCGCCTGGTGTGCGAGCGGCTGACCCCCGACCACGCCCCGGAGCTGATGACGCTGCTCAGCGACCCGCGTGTCGCCAAGCCCCTGTTCGCCAGCGCCGAGCCGCCGAGCGAAGCCGAGATGGTCGAGAACCTCGGGGCCAAGGTCGCGCACTGGGAGCGCTTCGACTTCGGGCTGTGGCTGCTGCGCGACCGCGTCACCGGAGAGATGCTCGGGCGCGGCGGCCTGCAGCACACGTTTGTCGGCGGCTGCGACGAGGTCGAGATCGGCTGGGCGATCCTGCCCGCACGCTGGGGGCAGGGCCTCGCCACCGAGATGGCTCGCGCCGCCGCGGGCGTGGCGTTCGACGACCTCAGGCTTGGAGAGCTGGTCGCGTTCACGCTGCCGGAGAACATCGCCTCGCGCCGGGTGATGGAGAAGACCGGCTTCAGCTACGAGCGCCGCATCGTGCACGTCGGGCTCCCGCACGTGCTCTACCGGCTGGCGGCCCCGACGACGGGCTGACCCCACGCCCTGTACCGCCGCCGCCCCGAACCGCCGCCGCCCCGAACGACCGCGCCCTGCTCCGCCGCCACCGTTGCTAGGCTGCACAAGTCGGCCCCTTTAACCCGGTCCCGCGAGGCCAGGAAGGAGCACGTTGCAAGCCCCGACGGTCGTCCTCGACCGTGATGACATGCGCCGTACGCTGGTGCGGATCGCCCACGAGATTGTCGAGAAGAACCCGGACGGTCCGGTGGCGCTGGTCGGCATCCACCGGCGCGGCGCCCATCTCGCCAGGCGGCTGCACGCCCTGACCAGCGAGCTGCTCGAGCAGCCGGTGCCGCTCGGCTTCGTCGACATCGCCTTCTACCGCGACGACCTCAGCATCCGGCCGAGCGCGCCGATCGTCCACGCCACCCAGCTCGACTTCAGCGTCGACAACAAGACGATCGTGATCGTTGACGACGTCCTCTACACCGGCCGCACCGTGCGCTCAGCGATCGACGAGATCTTCGACTACGGCCGGCCGGCGCGAGTCCAGCTGGCGACGCTTGTTGACCGCGGCCACCGCGAGCTGCCGATCCGGCCCGACTACGTGGGCAAGAACATCCCGACGAGCCAGGACCAGCGCGTCAACGTCCGCGTCGAGGAGGTCGACGGCCACGACGAGGTGACGATCGGACCAGCACACAAGGCGAAGACGATGGCGGCATGAATCCACGCATCGGCAAACACCTGATCTCGATCGAGGACCTCGACCGCGCCGGCATCGAGCGGATCCTCGACCGCGCGGAGTCATTCGCTGAGGTGTCAGGACGAGAGATCAAGAAGGTCCCCGCGCTCAGAGGCCGCACCGTGGTCAACCTGTTCTACGAGGCCAGCACGCGGACGAGCTCGAGC
>JBJMLD010000018.1:0-16077 GCA_045805545.1 Solirubrobacteraceae bacterium
GCCCGCCGGTGCGGATCGAGATCGACAAGCGCATCCCGGTCGCCGCCGGGTTGGGCGGCGGCTCGGCCGATGCCGCGGCGGCGATGCGGCTGGCCGTCGAGTTGGCGCCCGGCCGGCCGGAGGAAGTAATGGACGTGGCCGCGTGTGTGGGTGCCGACGTGCCGAGCCAGGTCGTGCCCGGCGTGTCCGTCGGGACGGGAGCGGGGGAGATCGTCGAGCCATACGGTCCGCTCGCGCCGCATGGTGTGTTGGTCATGCCGGCGGGCGTCGAGCTGTCCACGCCCGAGGTCTACCGTGAGGCGGATCGGCTTGGGCTGCCCCGGCCGGCGGCGACGCTTGGCGAGCGCTATCAAGACCTGATCGGGGGTTTGGAGTCGGGGCGGCTGGTGCGCGATTTGATCGTCAATGACCTGGAGCCGGCCGCACTCGAATTGTGCCCATCGATCGCTTCTGCGCTCGACGCGGCGCGGGCCGCCGGCGCCGATCACGCGCTCGTGTGCGGGTCGGGCCCCACCGTGGCTGGGCTATTCTGGGGAGCCGACGGGGCCGAGCGTGCCGCCGACGCCGCGCAGTCGCTGAGCGAGGATTACGCGGGTGCAGTCGCCGCGCAGCCGGTCGGCGCCGAGTTCGGTTTGCCGGTGTTTGCGTAGACGGTTTCCGCGCTCGGGCTCCGCCATCCCCAGCTTGCGGCACAATTTTCACCTTCGATGAGCAATCAGACGATCACCTACCTGGTCGGCGCCGTCCTCGGCGTCTTCGGTATCGCCGCGTTCTGCGCGTTGGTGGTCGCGCCGGCTGTCACCGCCTACCGGACACCGCTGCAGCGGGTGGCGGCGGTGATCCTGTCGCTGTACGTGCTGGCCGCGCTGGTCGGGGTCGGGATCTTGCTCGGTGCGCTCATCGTGTTCGAGTGGCCACGGGTCTTCTAGTGGTTTTCGTGTCCCCGGAATCGAGTCCGCGAGCGTGACGGACGTGGCCGAAAGCACCCCCAGGCACGAGGTGGCGGCGTCCGGTGGACCGGACCTGAACGCGCTCGCCGCGATGACCGACGCGGTCGAAGCAGGCGCCGGCCTCCCCGAGATCCTCCGTGCCGCCGCCCGCGCGCTCGGCGCCAGCCTGATCCTGATCGACCGCTCCGCCTCGGTGCTCGCGGTGGCGGCGCGTTCGCCCGCGGATGAGCGCTCGCTCATGCGCGACGCCGACGACGTCACCACCATCGAGCTGAAGGTGGCCGAGGCGACTGTCGGTCACCTGCGCATGCGCAGCCGCGAACACACGCCCGACGCCTCGCTGCTGCGGCTCGTGACCACGCTGATCGCCTCGGAGGTCGAGCGGGTCCGCGCGCCCGAGCGGGCGTCAGAGGAGGCGGCAACGAGCTTTCAACGCGCCGTGCTCGAGCGCCGCATCCGCGAGCGCGACGATCTCGTCGCGCGCGGCAAGGAGCTCGGGACCGACCTGTCGTCCGGCGGCACCGTGGTCGTCGTCCGCGCCCACCCGCGCAATCCCACCGAGGACGACTGGCGCCGGCGACTGCTGGCCGTCTCCGGCCGCGGCGCGCGCTCGATAGCCCCGGGTTCGATCGCCGCGCCCACCGAGGATGACTCCGGCCAGGTCGTGCTGCTCGTGCCCGACGCCGACGGCGACACCGGCAAGCGCGTGGGCGCAGCCGTCCTGCGTGAGCTCGAGTCCGGCCTCCCCGGCTTCGCCTTCGCGATCGGCCGCAGCCGGCACGCGACCAATCCGCTCGACCTGCATCGCGCCGGCAACGAGGCGCTGCTCGCCGTCAACGTGGTCGAGGGCGACGCGGAGATGACCGAGCTGGCCTTCGAGGCAACCGGCACCTACCAGCTGCTGCTGCCGCACATGAACGACCCGGCCGAGCTCAAGCGCTTCTACGACGACACCGTGCGCCCGCTCGTCGCCTACGACGAGCAGTACGAGACCGACCTGCTCGGAACGCTGGCCACGTTCCTCGAGTGCGACGCCAACGTCAACGCGACGGCCGCGCGGCTCATCACGCACCGCCACACGATCCGCTACCGATTCGAGCGCGTGCGCGAGCTGACCAGCCTCGACGTCTCCTCCACGGACGGGCGCGAGAAGCTCTCCCTGGGACTGAAGGCGATGCGCGTCCTCGGCATCGCGGCGCCGCGGGGTCCCGCGAGCGAGCCGGGCGCCGAGGGCGGTCGGGTTCCGCGCTAGCCGTTGTGGGTCGCGTCGCCCTTTTCTGTGGGCGGCCGGCTCAGCCGTCTTGGAGCGCCTTCTCCACGGCCTGAGCACTCAGCTCACCGGCCACGCGCAGCGGCTCGGTGCTGCGCATCGCCCGCGCCAGCACGAACGCGCCCTCCAGCGCGCACAGCATGGCGATCGTCAAGTCCCTCGCGCGCGCCTGCGTGAGGCCGGCGGCGAAGAAGCGTTGGGCGCCGGCCTCGATCCAGCTCTCGAACACGTCCGCGCACGCGTGGCGCATCGTCTCGCTGCGGCTCGAGGTCTCGAGCGCCACTGTGGCGATCGGGCACGCGTCGGCGTAGTTCGTGTCCACCAGGTGCTCGCCCGCCCCGTCGAAGAAATCCCGCACGCCGGTGACCACGTCGGGAGCGGCGTCGAACACGGCCGGGATCAGCTGCTCATAGAGCGCCCCGGAGACCCGGACAGCCTCCGCCCCCAGCTCGGCCTTGCCGCCCGGGAAGTAGTGGTAAACCGACCCGACCACGGCGTCCGCGGTCGCCACGATCTGCTTGACGCTAGTCGCGACGTAGCCCTGCTCGCGGAACAGGGCGCCGCTCGCCTGCACGATTCGTTCTTTGGTCGCGTCCATCCTCGTCTCCGTCCTCGATTGAGCTTGCGCGAACTCCTGGTCGGGCGTACTCTAGCTCCCCACTAGAACGAACGTTCAATTTAATGGGAGACGGCGATGATTTCGTGGCTCGGCAAACGGCTGATCTCGTTCCAGATGGCGCGGTTGCGCGCCGGCGATCCGCGCCCGGTCCTCCTCACCGACGCCGACGACGTGCAGATGCGCTTCCCCGGCGAGAACTCCTGGGCACCGGGCGCGAACGGCAAGGCTGAGCACGCCCGCTGGCTGCAGCGCTTCGTCGACGTCGGCCTTCAGATTTATCCGGACGAGGTCGTCCTCAAGGGCTTCCCGTGGAATCAGACCGTGTGCGTCCGCGGCCACGACTACTTGCGCTCGCCCGAGGGTGAGCTCGTCTACGAGAACCGCTACGTGATCTGGGGCCGCCTGGTCTGGGGCCGGATGAAGGAGTACGAGGTCTACGAGGACACGGAGAAGAGCAAAGCGCTCGATAAATGGCTGGAGGCGCACGAGCCGCGCCACGCGGTAGCGGCGTGATGCCGGTCGCCGAGCTGGCCGCCGGTCCGATCGAGTACGAGGACACCGGCGGCGACGGCCCCGTCCTCGTCCTCATCCACGGCTTGGCCATGGACGGACGGCTGTGGCAGGACGTCGTCGCCGACCTCGGCGACGGCTACCGCTGCATCCTGCCGACGCTTCCGCTCGGCGCCCACCGCCAGCCGATGCGGCCCGACGCCGACCTCTCGCTGCGCGGACTCGGCCGCCTGCTCGCCGACTTCCTCGAGCGACTCGACCTCCGTGACGTGACCCTGTGCTTCAACGATTGGGGCGGAGCCCAGGTGATGGTGGCCGACGGCCTTGTCGACCGGGTCGGCCGGCTCGTCCTCGTCTCCTGCGAGGCCTACGAGAACTACCCGCCCGGGATTCCCGGTCGCCTGGCCTGGCTCTCGGCCAAGATGCCCGGCGGCCTCGCGATGATGCGCCGCACGCTGATGATCCCGGCCGCTCGCCGCCTGCCCATTACGTTCGGACGGATGTCCAAGCGCGGCGTTCCCGACGAGCTCATGGACGACTGGCTCCGGCCGTTGGCGCGACCCGAGATCCGGCGCGACCTGGCCAAGTACGCCGGTGACGCCCGCCGTGGCCGGCGCGACATGCTGGCCGCCACGCCGGCGCTGGCCAGCTTCGAGCGCCCGGTACTGGTCGCGTGGGCCGCGGAGGACCGGATCATGCCCCCGGCTCATGGACGCCGGCTGGCGGAGGCCTTCCCGGACGCGAAGCTGGTCGAGATCCCGGACTCGTACACGCTCGTGCCGATCGATCAGCCGCAGCGGCTGGCCGCCGAGCTGGTGCGGTTCGTCGGGCCGGCGCGGCAGCCGGCGCGGTCAGGAGAAGCTCGACTCAGCGGGTAGCATCGCGGCCGGATGCCGGTCGCGATCATCACCGGGTCGGGGACCTACGCGCTGCCAGGGCTCGACGACGCCGAGCCCGAGACGGTCTCAACTCCGTTCGGCGCGGCGGCCGTCAGCCGTGGCCGCTTCGGCGAGGTCGACATGCTTCACGTCTCGCGCCACGGTCCCGGCCATGCACGCCTGTCCAATCATGTGACGCATCGCGCCAACGTGTGGGCGCTGCGGGAGCTGGGGGCAAGCGCGGTGATCGGCTGCACGGCGTGTGGAGCGCTCGATCCAACGCTCGAGCTCGGATCGCTGATCGTCTTCGACGACCTGCACTTCACCGCCAACCGGCTGCCGGATGGATCGCTGTGCACGTTCTTCACCGAACCCGGCGATCCGCGGCGCGCCCACTGGATCCTCCACGGCGGCCCATATTCGCCTGAACTGCGCGCGTCGCTCGTGGCCGCGGCGTCGAAGACGGGGCACACAGCCCGAGCCGGCGGGACCTACGGTCACGTCGACGGCCCGCGCTTCAACACGCCGTCCGAGATCGCCCAGCTGGCCGCCTGCGGCGTGACCGCCGTCAGCCAGACCGGCGGTCCCGAGACAGTCCTCTGCGGTGAGCTCGAGCTGCCGTACGCCCTGATCGGCTTCGTCACCGACTACGCCAACGAGGTGATCCGGGGTGCGACGACCCCGCCAGCCAAGATGATCGAGTTGATGGGCACGAGTTCGGCCGTCTTTGCGGACGTGCTGCGCGAGGCGGTTCCGGCCCTGACCGTGACTCCACCGTCTCCGGCCGGTACCGTGTATCGCTTCGAGTAGGCTTGACAAAAGGGGGTCAAGACATGAGGGGTGCGAAAGCGCAAGGGCTGACGGTTTCGCGCACCGTAGAGATTGACCGCGACCCGCCGGCCGTGACGCCGATCGGGCCGCCTGCGGTGGTGATAATGGCTCGAGCTCCGCGACGAGGCGAGGTCCTCCGCGCGCTCGAGCCGGTGCTGGGAATAGACGGATGCGTGGCACTCCAGTCCACGCTGATTGCCCAAGCGATCCGCTGGGCTGGGAACGTCGCGCCGGGAGCGGTCCACGTGGCCCACGACCCGCCGGACGCGGGTCGCGAGCTGCGCGTGCTCGCCGGCGACGATGCCTCGCTGTTCCCCCAGAACGGCGACGGCATCGCGGGCCGCCTCGCCGACGGTGCTGCGCGTGTATTCGCTCGTAGCAGCCGGCCGCTGCTGATCGTCTGGCCCGGTCTTCCGCAGCTGCGCCCGCAGCATGCACAAGCCGCGCTCAGCGATCTGGAGGCCGGGTGCGATTTGGTGCTGGGTCCGTCGATCGACGGCGGCCTCTATCTGATCGCGCTCCGGCGTCCCTTGCCGAAGCTGTTCGGACTGCCCGAGCAGGTGTGGCGCAGTCCCGACATCATGGCCATCGGCACTGCCGCGGTACGAGATGCCGGGTTGGAGATCGGGATCCTCCGCGCCGAGCGTGCGCTTCATCGCCCGGCCGATGTACGCGCGGCCCTCGCCGACCCGACCCTGTCAGCCGCGGTCGCGCGCGTGCTGCGGGCCCGAGAAGCAGCCCGAGACGCGGTCTAGCTTCCGCTCGCGACGCTAGCCACAGCCGGCCCCGGGATCGCTCGATGGCGAACTGGGCGTGCACTGTGCCCACGCCGTGCGGTAGTACAGACCGGTCGTGTGGGCTTGCAACGTCCCGGCTCGGTCGTCCCAGGTGAACGAGTTTCCGTTCAGCGTGACGTGATTGCCGGATATCGCCCCGACGTAGGCGATGTTGCCGTTCAGGTTGACCGTCGACTGTGGCGCGTACACGATGCCATCGAAGGTTGTGTTGCCGTTCAGCGTCACGACATTGCTGCCGTTGTTCTGGCCGTAGACGTACAACTGGAGCGCCGTCGGGTCGTTTGCCTTGTTGTTCCACTCGGCGTTGCCGGACATCGTGAGATGGCCAGTGCCGGCCTGACATCCCGAGTTCGGATCGTCCGGGGAGTCGATGTACACCGCTGTCTTGACCAGGGTGCCGACGGTGATGGTCGCGTTCCCAGCGATGCTGACCTCGCAGAAGTTGTACAGGCCGCCGCCCAGCGACAGCGACGAGTTGCCGCTGAGCGACAGCACGCGGTGGACGGCGTCGTACGACACACCGCTGGACTGGTCGAATGGTGTCGGGGGGTGCGACGCGAACCCGTTGGTGATGCGGAAGTTGTCATTGCAATAGCCGATCGTCTGCCGGTCCGGACAGTTGGCCACCGAGCTCTGGTTCGACGTGCCGGGATCCACGGGACCCAGGACGATTGGGTTACTCAACCGGACGTTCGATCCGATCGAGACGTTGCCCGTTGTGTTCAGTGACCCCGCCGGACCAAGCTCGGTCCCGGTCACGGAGACATTTCCGTGCGCCGTGATCACGCCATTCGACGCGGCCCAGGCGTGCACGTCCGGGTTCCCGTTGAACGTGACGTCCTTCAGCCCGGTGATCCCGGCGATGGGAAACAGCGGCTCCGCTTGGAACGCCGCGACCCGCACCTGTGAGCGAGCGCTGACGCCGTTGGTCGTGCCGATCGCGGTAATGCATCGTTGACCGATGCTCACCGTATTGGTGAGCGTGAGGCCCACGCAGGTCGCCGCCGTGCTGATTATCGGCGTTGTGTAGTAACGGTAGGTCGATCCGTTGCCCAGCGTGGCCGTGGAGCTGGCACACCAGCCGGTGCTGTCCGGGGTGGTGATCGTGTCTGCCAGGCAATGAACCTCGTCCGGGCGCAGCATGTTCATCCGGTAGAGCCCGATCTGCAGCCCCGCCTCAGCCGCCTCGAGCGCATTCTTCTTGTACGCATCACGCCGGGTCGAGTTGTCCGTCTGGACGGCGACGGCTACCGCGACGGTGGCCAGCGTGCTGATGATCATCAGCAAGATGACGGCGATGATCATTGCGGCGCCGCCTTCTTCGCGGAAACGTGTGTCTGTTGCGGTTGGGCGTCTCATTGTGAGTTCAGCTGCACCTGTGCGGGATAGGCGACGTGGTCGTACATCAGGGCAATGGGCGTGTTGGCGGTGGCCTTGATCCAGACTCGGACGCCGAGCCGGTGTCCGGACGCGATCGTCACCGGGCCGCTCGAGCCGCGGAAGTTGAAGACAAAGGAGATTTGACTGAGGCTCGAGGGCCAGTTGCTGCTCGTGTACGGATCGGTAGCGGCCACGTAACCCGCTCCGCCAAGAGCCACGGGTTGCGCGGCATACAGGTCCGCGATGCCAGAGCTACCAGACGTCGGCACGTCGTAGATCTCGATGCAGAAGCTGACAGTGGCCGCGGTCCCGTTCAGCGTCTGGCTGAACACGCTGATGCCGCCGTCCCCGGTGAACGTGGTGTTCGTGCTGAGCGTCGGCGTGAGCCACAGCTGGCTCTGGACGTTGAGCAACGAGTTGCTCCAGTTGCCGTTGCTGCAGTCGCTCGTGGAACCCGTGCCGCCGCCATTCCCGCCCGAGCACAGCCCACCGGTACACGTGGGCTGGATCAGGCGGCCGCCCGGGTACCCCGTGGTCCCCTGGTCGGTCGAGTAGTGGTAGAGCGTGGACGTCGGGCTCCCGGACGGCGGATGGCTATCCATCAGGTCGGGCACGGGACACCCGGCGATGTTCGAGAGAATTCCGATCAGCGCGAGCGTGGTCGTGCACGTCAGACCCGAGACGGCGCCCACCGTCGGGTGCGTCGAGTGATCGCTGGATGGCACGGGGGGCGTCCCGCTGTTAGTGGCCGGCCAGTCGTGCAGGAAGTAGGTGTTCGGGTCGCCCGAGTCGATGCCGGAGATGCATCTGACCGTGCTGCCGGATCCGTTCGTGCATGTCGTGGCCGGATCGGTGAGCGGGTTGCCTGCGGTGCCGTTGGTGATCCCACCGATCGGCGTCGCCTGTGGATCCGAGATCACGCTCGAGACGAACACGGGGTTGGGATGAAGCCCACCTGACATCGTCACCGCGACCGTGATCCGCTTGTAGTCGCTGCTCGCCGGACAGCCAGGGGAGCACTTCGGGTCTGTCGACCACGTCACGAAGTCGTAGATCTCTCCGGAGAGCTGACCTTCGCTCCAGCTCTGAACCGGCGTGATCGTGCCGCTCGTACTGTCCACATCGAGCGATTCGGTGGAGCCGGCGGTGCGGTCCCACTGGAACGATGTACCGCTGACGTAGTAGTCGGGATTTGCCTGATTGCTGCTCGAGGTCGGCGCCGAGGTCAGTCCTACCTGGCTGTACGGGATGCCCTCCACCCGCTCGATCTCTCGCTGGCCGACGTGAACCATCGTCGCGTGGCGCTCGCTGACCAGGTTGAGCCGCTGCGATGCGTCGAAGCCCATCCCCATGCCGAGGATCCCGATCGTCAGCACGGTCACCGCGATGACGATCTCGATCAGCGTCATACCGCCTTGCTCGGCGCGTAGACGATGGAGGAAGGATCTAGTTGCCGACGTTCTCATTGCGCATTAGCGCCCCGCTACTCAGGACGACGGTGTGGCCCAGGCCGCCGGTGGTGCCACCGGAGGCCGGGATCTTCACCCGGGCGGTCATGTAGTACGGAGCGATCGGATCAGGCCCGAAGCTGAAGACCGGATCGCTCGTCGTTCCGTTGACGACGTTCTGGATCACCACTGTGCCGGTCGACAACGAGGGCAGCGGACTGCCGGCGGCCGACTCGACCCGCAGGCATTCGCGGTACACCGAACTCCCCGGTTGGGGTATGTCGCACTCGTAATAGACGTGCTTGGCGACCCCATTCAGGTTGACGTTCATGTCGATGGCGTTCGGATCGGTGCTCGCAATCGACCAGGCCTGGCGGATCTGGCTCACCATCGAGTCGAGGCCGGTGCGCGCCTGCTGCTGCGCGTACGCGTAGTTCGAGTTCTTGAACTGCTGGCGCTGCGCGACGACGAGCGGGACCATCAGCGCGCCGATCACCACGACGAGCAGCGTGCTCACGACGAGCACCTCGACGAGCGTGAATCCGTTTTCGCTTTTTGCAGGGTGCTGCGCGTGAGCACTCATTGCTGTTAGCCCTGAATCGGCCGAATCGACGGCCAATTCGCGCGTGTTCGGCAGCCCTGGACGTTCAGTTGACGCCGCAGGCCATTCCGTCCACCAAAACTCAAGCGCGTACGGCGCCGGCCGAGCTTTAAAGGGCGCCCACCGGGTCTCCGGCTCGGCGCGTTGTGAACGGCGCCGAATGAGAAAGCCCGGACCGCCATCGAACGTCTCAAGCCGCCCTCGCCGGCGGCCGACACCTGCTGCCGTCGATGGCTTCACGCTGGTCGAGGTGCTCATGGCGTCGGTCATCCTCGTGACCGGCGTCCTGGCGATGATCGGGACGTTCGTCATCGCGAACCACGGCACCGCGACAAATCGAGTGCGTCAGATCGCGACGAGCCTCGCCCGAGAGGTGGTCGAGGACACCCGCGCCCTCGGCTACGAGCAGCTCGTTCAGCCCAGCATCGCCGGCCTCGTTCAGCCCGTGCTGCCGGGCTCCACCTTGTCGGGCTCGACGCTCTCCGTGAGCCGGGCCGGATACACGTTCAACGTGTCCTTCACGGAGTGCTCTCTGGATGATCCGAGCGACGGGTACGGCAGCCATGCCTCGCCGCCTGTGAGCGGCGGCAGCTGGTGCCCCGACGTCGCAGGCTCGGGCACGACGGACACCGGCTCAGACGACTACAAGCGCGTCTCGGTCCTCGTCGCGCCCACCGGGTTGCGCACGACGCCCAGCGTTGAGCAGACAGTTCTCATCTACGCGCGGCCGACGCATGGGCCGGCCGTCTCGTGCCTCAGCACCTCCGCCTCGTGCCCCGGAACCAACCAGACCGTGACGAGCGGCAGCTCACTCGCGTTCAACGTGTTGACGACGACGACCCCGTCGGCCGTGCAATGGCTCGTCAATGGCAACCCGCCGACCAGCGACCAATTGCCGCTCGGCGCGTATGACCCCTATCAGCCGTCCGGCACGAGCTCATCGTTCACGTGGAACTTCCCGGCGGCCGACGGCACGTACACGATTGCCGCGCTGAGCTTCGACCAGAACGGCAACACCGGAACGCGCTCGACGCTGCAGATCTCGCTCAACCGACACCAGGCGAATCCGCCCGCCACCGTCAACGCCGGCTGGAACGATCAGATCCAGGGCGTCGATGTGCAATGGGTGCCGAGCATCGACCGGGACATCCTCTACTACCGCGTCTACCACCAGTACGGCAACGGATCCGCCACTCTCGTCAGCGCCTGCGCCCAGGTGACCGGCACGACCTGCACCGATCTGAGCGCGCCGTCGCCGCACCCGCCCACCACCCCGACGTGCAACACCACGCCGCAGAGTTACACGACGGCCAACCAGTATTGGGTCGTCGGCGTGGACACCGATCCATCGACCGGCCAGGCTCGCCAGAGCACGTCGCTGTCACCAAAGCTCGACGCGAACTTGTGCGATCACGCTCCGTCTGCGCCGACCGGACTGAGTGGCGCAGTCATCGGCTCGAGCCTCAAGCTGACGTGGTCGGCGCCTTCGACGCCAACCGACCCTGACTCGGGCGACTCGATCCAGGCCTGGCGGATCTATCGCTGGAACGCGTCGGGCAGTGCGCAGTTTCCCGGCAGCCGCCTTGACCTCGTCGGCGCGCTCGACAGCTCCGGCAACGCGGTCACGAGCTACACCGACAATGCCCCGGACCCGGGTGGAGTGACCCAGGGCTACTGCGTCACGGCCGTCGATACGCACCTCGATGAATCTCCGTGCTCGAGCGTGGTGAGCGGATGAGACTCCCGCGGCGGCAGGACGGGTACACGCTGGTCGAGATTCTTCTCGCGCTGTCGATGGCCACGCTCATCTTCGGCGCCACGCTGGCGATCGTCGTCGGCTCTCTGCACAGCGAGCAGGCGAGCACGCAGCGCAACAGCGCGCAGGACCAAGGCCGACTCGCCATAGATCTGATCGCCCGCCAGCTGCGCAACATCTCGAGCCCGATCTCGAGTCCGAAGCTCGTCGAACGCGCCGGGCCGTACGACCTCGTCTTCCAAACCGTCGACACCCCGAGCGGGTCAAACGTCGGCGGCGCCGAGCGCGTCCGCTACTGCATCCCGAACGACACGGCCGGCGGGTCATCCGCCAACGAGGCCTTGATCGGACAGGTGCAGACGTGGAGCACGGCTACGCCCCCGGCGATCCCCTGGAACTCGACTTCGTGCCCTGATACCTCACCGTCGGGCTCGAGCGGCACATACCGCACCGTCATCCCCGCCCTGATGAACCGCTATCTGCAGCGCGCGGACCGTCCCGGCTTCACCTACGACAACGGAGCCGCGCCCAGCGACCTGACGAAGATCACCTCGGTACAGATCGATCTATTCGTCAACCCGACGCCGACCGTCGCTGCCGCGGAAACCGACCTACGCAGCGCCGTGTTCCTGCGCAACCAGGTGCACGCGCCCGAGGCGAGCTTCACCCAGACCGACATGGGCAGCGGCAGCGTCCTTCTCAACGGCGGCACGTCCTACAGTCCCGATGGGTCGGACCTCAACTACGCGTGGTCCTGCACGACTCCGAGCTGCCCGGCGGCCAGCGCATTGGATGGCTCAACGACCGGTCTCGTCGTGTGGCATCCGGGTGCCGGCTCCTACACGGTCGTCCTTACCGTCACCGACACGAGCGGGCTCTCCGCCTCCGTGACCCAGGCGGTGACCGTGTCATGAGTGCGCACTTGCGAAGGGATCGTCATGAAGACGGATTCGCGCTCGTCTCCGCGGTCATCGTCCTGCTCCTCACCTCGCTGATCGGGCTGGCGATTCTCCAGACCGTCAACGCGCAGACCCACCTGACCGGTCACGAGGTGGCCGGCGAGGCCGCCTTCAACCTGGCAGAGAGCGCGGTCGATGCCGAGGCGCTGCAACTCGAGCAGACGTGGCCCGGCAGCTCCGTCACCGCCTACCCCGCGACCTGCAACCAGGCCTCTAGCCCGGTCACGGGTTGCTCGGGAACGACGTTCACCTCGAGCTACGCTGCCGCCTATTCCGGCCCGAGCTACGCGTCGCCGGCCTGGACTCTGCAGGTCATCGACGACACCGGCGGCGCCAGCTACTACAGCGATTCGCTGGCTGCGTCAGCGACGACCTGGGACTCCAACGCGGACGGCCGGCTGTGGGTTCGCGCGCAGGCGACGATCTGGGGCCAGAAGCGCATCGTGGTCGCGCAGGTCGTCCGCCAGAGCAACATCGTCGCGCTGCCCGAGAACCTGATCACGGCGGGGGGCGTCTACACCAGCAACAGCGGCAACAAGATCATCATCGAGGGCAAGGATTCGACCTCGGGCCTGACCGGTCTCGTCGCGGTGCGCTGTAGCGCCACCGTCGTGACGTACGGGAGCAGTTGTCTTGGCTGGAACGCCGCTAAGGGACAGCTCGATCCGGGCTCCGATTACCAAGCCAGCTACGTCGACCCAAACGGCGGCTATTCGACACTGACGGCCACTCAGCTCGCTTCGCTCAAGCAGACCGCGATCGCGGCCGGGACGTACTACGCCACCGGCACCTGTCCGCCAGCTGGAGTTGCCGGCGTCGTGTACGTCGAGAACGCAGATTGTGTGTATCAGGCGAACACCGTGTGGAACTCGAACGCCGCGCCCGGCGCGCTCATCTTCGGCAGCGGCACCGTGGAGTTCAACGGCACGCTCAATTTCTACGGAATTGTCTACATGGCGAACGGCCAAGGTCTGACGCCGACGAGCGGCCCGTGCACGGCGGCTCAACTCGGTTCCACGCCCGTGTTCACCGTTCACGGCGGCGGCAACATGTACGGCGGCGTATTCGTCGACAAGTGCGGCATGGTCGACGCCGGCGATCAGAAGCTCGACATCAACTTCGACTCCGCCGCGTTCAGCGGCATCCGCGCCATCGCCACGCCCGAGCTGGCGAAGAACACGTTCCGGATAATTCCGAACGGCTAACGTCGATCGAGCTGCGATCACGGCGCCGCGCGATCGATTAGATAACGTGAGGACCGAGCGTCTGCCCAACCTACTGGGGAGTGGTCTAATGGTATGACGCCGGCCTTTGGAGCCGTGCGATCCTGGTTCGAATCCAGGCTCCCCAGCATGATTCCGTCCGGCTCGTATGCGAACGTATGTTCGTATGCCGCAGCGTCCTCCATTCTCAGAAGATGCCGCGCGCGAGGCGATCGAGCACTCGATCTGCTGGTCCGATGCGCTGCGCCGACTTGGCTACGTGCCTCGTGGCCACAATCACCGCACGCTCCAACGCTGGGCCGGGATCTGGGGGATCTGCACCGATCACTTCGACCCACATGCCGGACGCCGTCGCGCCGCGCGCAGCCAAGAACTGCCGATGGAGCACGTTCTCGTCGAGAACTCCACGTACAGCCGCGACAAACTCAAGCAGCGTCTATTCGCCCTAGGCCTTAAGGAGCGCGCATGCGAGATGTGTGGCCAAGGTGAGGACTGGAATGGCCGTCGGATGTCGCTGGTCCTCGACCACATCAACGGAACCTCGACCGACAATCGGATCTGGAACCTACGAATCGTCTGCCCGAACTGCGCCGCGACACTCGACACGCACTGCGGCCGGCACGTACCTCGGGAACGCACGTGTCCCGGATGCGACCAGGTTTTTGAGCCACGCCACGCGCGCCATCGATACTGCTCGCAGTTGTGCTGGAACGTCGTGAACTCGCGCCGACTTCGGGGCGTCCCGAAGCCGGACCGGCGCGTCGTGGAGCGGCCGCCGTATCCGCAGCTCTTGGATGAGATCGCGTTGCTCGGCTACTCCGCGGTCGGTCGCAACTACGGGGTCTCCGGCAACGCTGTGCGGAAATGGGTCCGGATGTATGAGACCGAGCAGGAGGGCGCCTCAGGCTGATTCGCACACTTCCGATTTCCGCCAGACATACGCGACGAGCTGTGTCATCGTGGACGCATGGCGACCGAGCCCTTTGACCGCCCCCTCGACCGCACCGTCGCCCGCATCCGGTCCGATGGACGCGTGGACGGAGGGCCCGACGACGAGCGGCTGTGGCGTGCGATCGAGGCGCGCGATCCGCGCTTCGACGGCTGGTTCTTCTCTGCCGTGACGACGACCGGGGTGTACTGCCGGCCGAGCTGTCCGGCGCGGCCGAAGCGCGAGCACGTGCGGTTCTTCCCGAGTGCTGCGGCGGCGCAGACGGCGGGCTACCGCGCCTGCAAGCGCTGCCGGCCCGATGCGACGCCCGGCTCGCCGGAGTGGGATCGGCGGACCGATCTGGTCGGCCGCGCGATGCGGCTGATTGCGGACGGCGTGGTCGATCGCGAGGGCGTCGCCGGCCTGGCGCGGCGGCTCGGGTACACCGAGCGTCACGTGCATCGCGAGCTCGTCGCCGTCGTCGGGGCGGGACCGTTGGCGGTGGCGCGGGCGCAGCGGGCGCAGACGGCGCGCGTCTTGCTGGAAACGACGCAGCTGCCGATCACGCAGGTGGCGTTTGGTGCGGGGTTCCGCAGCGTCCGCCAATTCAACGAGACCGTTCGGGACGTGTTCGCGACGACGCCGCGGTCATTGCGCGAGCGGGCGCGACGCAATGGGCACGGTGGCGACGGTGGCGGGATCGCTCTTAGGCTGCCGTATCGGGCGCCGTTCGATGGCGAGGCCTTGCTCGCGTTCTTCGCTCGGCGGGCGGTTCCGCACGTGGAGGAGATCGCCGATGGGCTGTACCGGAGAAGCCTTCGGCTGCCGCACGGCGCCGGCGTGGTCGAGCTGACGCCCTCCCGCATGGCCGACCGGACGCCGTCCCACGTGGCCGAGCGGACGCCGTCCCACGTGGCCGACCGGACGCCGTCCCACGTGGCAGAGCGGACGACGACCCAAGGCCATGTTCGCGCGCGGTTCTGGCTGGACGACGTACGTGACCTGGGGACCGCGGTGCAGCGGACCCGCATCCTGCTTGACCTCGACTCCGACCCGCAATCGGTCTGCGACCTGCTCGCAGGCGATCCGCTGCTTGCGCCGTTCGTGGCGGCATCGCCGGGGCGGCGCGTGCCAGGACATGTCGACCCACACGAGCTTGCCGTGCGCGGCGTGCTCGGGCAGCAGGTCTCGCTGAGCGCGGCGGCGACGCTGGCCGCGCGCCTGGTGCTGGCGCATGGTGACGCGCTGGAGCATCCACGCGGCGCCGTGACGCACGCCTTCCCCTCGGCGGCGGATCTCGCCACCGCCGACCCTGAGCAATTGCCGATGCCGGCGGCGCGTGGGCGGGCGCTGGTCGGCCTGGCAAGCGCCCTGGCCGCTGGCGAGGTTCCACTCGACCCAGGAGCGGATCGGGAGGAAGCCCGGCGTCGGCTTCAGGCGTTGCCTGGCATCGGCACTTGGACGGCCGAATACATCGCCATGCGCGCCCTGCGCGATCCCGACGCGTTCATGCCGACCGATCTCGGGGTGCGGCACGCACTGGTGGCGCTGGGTCAGGATCCGGCGCCGTGCGCAGCGGTGGCGCTGGCGGAACGGTGGCGGCCGTACCGCGCCTACGCGATGCAGCACCTGTGGGCGCAGCTGCCGGCGCAGCGCGAGCGGGCGCGGGCGGCATAAGGCGCGAGCGCCCGCGGACGGGATGAGGCGTCAGCGGGCGCGGGCGGCATAAGGCGCCTGCCACTTTTCAGTAGTTCTCCGCGGGCATGCTGCGCCGATTATCGGATGGAACGGGGTCGAGCGTCGCCCATCATTCCGGTTGCCGCGCGACAACCTGACCGACACGGACCACAGAGCCGGTGACCGAAGTAGACGAGCGGTTGCCGGCCCGGTTCGTTAAAGGGTCAGTTGACGGATCCTGGGGCTTCCC
>JBJMLD010000019.1:0-10486 GCA_045805545.1 Solirubrobacteraceae bacterium
CCACCACTTGCGCAGGGTCGGGCGGGAGATGCCGCACCTTCGGCGGACCAGGCCGGCGTCGCCGACCTGCTCGTAGAGCCTGATCCAGCCGAGCCGCGTGCGCGCGTCCGCGTCCATGGTCCCTCCCGGTCGGCTCGGCTGTGGGAATGTGGGCGACGCTGCGCGTCGCCCACATTCCCACAGCCGCCACCACGGCTACAACCCTGACGTGATCAGGTCAGGCTATAGCCAGCCGCTGCCGGCCCGGCGAGATGCAACCCTCTCGGCGAACCCCACATCATTCTTGCCGCTGCTTCCTGTCGGGCGAGGGCCGCAGGACGGGCTTCTGGCCGGTCGCGCCGACCCCCTCGTTCCCACTCACCATTATGTCTGATAATGACTCCATTATCAGCTATCCGGTCGGAAATGCTTAGCGTTCTCAGGCGCTTGCGGTACGTCAGCGTTACAAAAATCAGATTTTCGCAACAAGACTCGCTGGTGCGCATCCAGCTGGGTGTGACGTTGTTTTCCTAGCTTCGAAGTCATTCCAAACTATAATCGGCTGGTACGCATCCACATGGCGTGTCGGTGTCGTGTTCAACCTCGATAGAGAGGTTGGGGGTCGGTGCCCTCTATCGAGAGGGCGACTGACATTTACATCGAGCGGCTACATGTTACGTTGCAACCAAGGCACGGATCGCGTTGACCAGCTCCTGATGCGAGGTCATGAGGTGCTCCTCGACCAGCGTGAGGGAAGGGCGGCTTCAGGCGGCGAGGCGGGCGGCCTTAGCCTCGAGATGCTGGAGCAGGTTGTTGAAGGCCTTGACGAACAGCTCCACCCCCTCCCGCTCCAGCCGTTCGGTGGCGGCCACGAGATCGATGCCGGCATCGGCCAGTGCGGCGACCTGCTGCTCGGCCTCGGCTACGGCCTGCTCCAGGGTCTGGGCGACGAGCCCACTCTCGCGGAAACCCTCGTAGACGGCGGGCGGCATGGTGTTGACCGTCTCGGGGCCGATCAGCTGCTCGACGTAGAGGAGTTCGGGATAGGCCGGGTTCTTGGTCCCGGTGCTGGCCCAGAGCAGGCGCTGCGGTCGGGCGCCGGCCGCGCGCAGAGCCCCGAAGCGCTCACCGCCATAGATCCGCTTGTAGCGCTGGTAGGCGAGCTTGGCGTTGGCGATCGCGGCCTTGCCCTGGAGGTCGGGGCGCTGCCCGGCCAGCATCGGATCGAGGAGCGAATCGACCCTGCTGATGAAGAAGCTCGCGACCGAGGCGATTCGGTCGAGCGGCTGGCCGTCCGCCTTACGGCGCTCAAGGCCGCGCAGGTAGGCCTCGGCCACCGCCTCGTAGCGTTCGACCGAGAACAGGAGGGTGACGTTGATATTGATGCCGTTGGCGGTGAGCCGCTCGATCGCGGACAGGCCGGCCATGGTGCCGGGCACCTTGATCATGACGTTGGGCCGGCCGAGGCGGGCGTGCAGCTCGCGCGCCTCGCGCAAGGTCGCCTCGGTGTCGTAGGCGAGGTCGGGCGAGACCTCGAAGCTCACCATCCCATCGACACCGTCCGTCCGGTCGTAGACCGGGCGCATCGCGTCGGCGGCGTCGCGGACGTCCTCGATCGCGAGCGCGAAGAACAGCGCGCGTGGCGACTGATGACGGTCGCGCTTGAGCTCGCGCTCGAGAATCGCATCGTACTCGTGGCCGGTGCTGATAGCCTTGTCGAAGATCGCGGGGTTGGAGGTGATGCCGCGCAGATCGTCGTCCTCGATCATAGTCAGAAGACCGCCCGAGGTCAGCATCGCCCGGTGGATGTTGTCGCACCAGACGCTCTGGCCGGTGGCGTTCAGCTTGCGCAGCGGGTTGTTCGGGTCAGCCATGGAGGATCTCACCAGATATCGTTGATATTACATTCTTCGTGAAGCGCTCGATTTTAATCAAGGAAGCCGGCTACGCTCCGCCTGCTTCTGCGCTTCTTGCGCCGCCTTGAGCTGCGCCTTGGTGTACATGAGGGCATGCGCAGCGAGGTCGTGGCCGTCCTCCCACAGGTTGCGCCAGATGCCGAGGATGCCTTCGAGCGGCTGGCCGACGACACGGGAGGAAAAGGACTCGAATGTGATCGGTCCCGCATAGCCGGATTTCACCACGGCCCTGAACACGCCCGCAAGGTCGATCGAGCCCGAGCCCATGTAGCCGCGATGCGAGTCTCCGGTGTGGAAGTAGCCAAGATAGTCACCGGTCTCGAGAATAGCCTGCCCGATGTCGGATTCCTCGATATTCATGTGGTAGACGTCGAGATGCACCTTGACGTTGGGCGCCCCGATCCGCTTACACATTTCGACCGCTTGGCTGGCGGTGTTGAGCACGTTGGATTCGTAGCGGTTCACCACTTCGAGCCCGAGCGTGATATTGCTCCGCGCGGCGACCTCGGCCACTCGCTGCAGCACCTCGACGGAGCGCTTCACTCCCTCGGCCGTGGTCGGCACGGCATATTTCTGGAACGCCGATTCCAGGATCCCGCAGACGTGGGTCGCGCCAAAGTCGCGCGCCACCGCGAGGGCAGCTTCGAGGCGGGCTTGGCCGCGCTTCTCCTTCTCGCGGTCGTTGCTGGAGATGTCCGTTTCGGCGTCGAGGCCGAGCGAGGAGGTCGCCCCGATGCCGGCCCTTTCGAGCTGCCGGCGCGTGAAGTCGGCGTCGATCGAGCCCGGATCGAGGGCGGGAATCTCGATCAGGTCGTAGCCGACCTCGGCCGTCTTGCCGATGGCGCGGGCGCATTCCTCGTGGCTCCAGCCCTTCTCCCACACCAGCGCGTGGACACCCAGCTTGTTCATCGTCTCTCTCCTCATGAATTGCGCGCCCTCATCGAGGGCAAGCGGGCTTCGTTCAAGGTCGGCCGTCCTCGTCGCGGGCGAATTCCGGCCGCAGGGCGCGATAGAGCGCGCGGAACGCGGCGAGGCGGGGGGCGTAGAGGTCGCGCAGGCGCGCATCGGATGCGATCACGCCCTCGACCGGCGGGGCGGTCGCCACGGCACCGACCGGTTCGCCTGTGGCGCAGAGCCGCGCCAGCCGCGCCGCACCGAAGGCCGGCCCTCGGTCGGCACCCCGGTACCGGACCAGGGTCGTGTCGAGCACGGCGGCGATCATGCGTCCCCAGAACAGGGATCGCGCGCCTCCACCGATGAAGCCGAGCGCATCCGGGCGGCCGACGGAGGCGGCCAGCACGTCCAAGCCGTCGGCGAGCGAGAAGGCGACGCCTTCGAGGACCGCCTGCACGATGTCGGCCGGCTCCGTCGATCCGGTCAGACCGATGATCGCGCCGCGCGCGTAGGGGTCGTTGTGGGGAGTGCGCTCGCCGAAGAGGTAGGGCAACGCGAGCAGGCGCGAGGGGCCCTCGAAGCGCGCCTCGACCCGCTCCAGGGTGGCGCCGATGTCGCCGCCGCCGGTCCAGCGCACGGCGGCGGCGAGCGGGCTCGCGCCGTTGAGGAGGGCCGACATGGCGTACCACCGGCCGGGCACGGCATGGCAGAAGCCGTGGACGAGGCGCTCGGGGTCCGGGCGGTATCGCGCGTCGGCCAGGAACACCTGCCCCGACGTGCCGAGCGACACGAAGCCATGCCCCGTGTCGACGGCGCCGATACCGACTCCGCCCACGGCCGTGTCACCCCCGCCGCCGGCGACGGGGATGTCAGGCGGGAGACCCCAGCGCTTGGCCACCTCCCGCAGCAGGGTGCCCGACACGGCGTTCGACTCGACGAGCCGCGGCAGCCACGCCCGCTCGACCCCGCACGCCTCCAGCGCCTCGGCCGACCACGTCCGGCGTGCCTGGTCGAACAGCCACGTGCCCGCGGCGTCGCTGACGTCGGTCACCCGCTCGCCCGTGAGGCGAAGGCGGACGTAGTCCTTGGGCAGCAGTAGGTGGTGCGTCCTGTCGAGGACCTCGGGTTCGTGGCTCCGCAGCCAGGCGAGCTTGGGCCCCGTGAAGCCCGGCATGGGCCTGACGCCGAGGCTGTTCTGCAGCGGCAGGCCGAGGTCGGCGAGGCGGTCCGCCTCGGCAGCGCTCCGGCCGTCATTCCACAGGATCGCGGGGCGGACGGGGCGGTCCGCCGCGTCCAGCAGCAGCGCACCGTGCATCTGGCCGGAGAGGCCGATGGCCTGGACGCGGCCAAGGGCCTGGGCATGCCCGCCCCGGAGGCGGTCCAGGCCGGCCGCGACCGCCGTCCACCAGGCCTCCGCATCGTCCTCGGACCAGCCCGGACGCGGCTGGCGGGGATGCAGGGCCTCCTCGACGGTCGCGACCGGCTGCTGGCCGGCGTCGACCAACACGAGCTTGACCGCCGAGGTCCCGATATCGATCCCGATGAACATCGGCCATCCACGGATGAGAGCGCGGGGAAGATCGGCCGCGGGCACGCCCTAACGCCTGCTGAACAGGATCCCCCGGAAGTGGCTGGCCCAGAGCGAGCGGACGACCATGATCAACAGCAGGAACCCGCCCCAGAGCGCCGTCGCGAGGTGCTGGTTGGCGCCGAGCTGGTTCAGCCCGGAGGCAATCACCTGAAGAATCACCAAGGCGATGGCGACGGGAAGCACCCGGCCGAAGCCGCCGAACGGGTCGATCCGCCCGAGAAAGCAGGCCAGCACGGTGATCAGGAGGTAGGACTCGCCGTGCCCGACGCGGACCGAGTTGAACCGCGCCAGCATGAGGATACCCGCGATGCCGCACATCAGGCCCGACAGCGTGTAGATCAGCGTCAGCGAGCGCCGCGTCGGCACGCCGGAGAAGCGGGTCGCCTCGATGTTGGAACCGATCATCCGGGTCGCGAAGCCGAGCCGGGAGCGCGACAGGACGACGGACCAGAGCAGCACGGCCGCCGCCAAGACGAGTAGCGGGGCGGGGACGCCGAACACGGTGCCCTGGCCGATGGCCTGCACGTAGCCGGGAACGCCGGAGATGTCGCCGCCCCGGGTCAGGAATTCACCAAGCCCGCGCACGAAGATCATCATCGATAGCGACACCAGGATCGGATGTACTCCGGTGTAGGCGATGATGGTCCCCAGCAGCCAGCCGACGATCGCCCCGGTCGCGAGCGCCGCCAGCACGCCCAGCACGAAGGTGACCACGCCCGCGTCGACGCCGCCGTGGGTTTGTAGCACGTAGGCCATGGCGAGCCCGGCCAGGTTCGCCGTGAAGGTGATGGCGAGGTTGAAGCCGCCGGAAATGATCGGCATCAGCATGGCGAGAGTGAGCAAGCCGAGCTCGGGCAGCTGGAACGCGACGGAGGTGAAGGTGCTGGCGGACAGGAAGCCGTCGGCAGTGACGCCGAACAGGACGACGACGACGAGCAGCAAAGCGAGCAGCCCGGCCACGTCCCCATCGATCAGGTGAGCGAAGCGGCTGCGCTCGTTGCGGCCCACGATCTTGGTGGACATCAGACGGTCCTCCGCTCGGCGGGCGAGCGCCAGGAGCCGATCAGCCGGCTCGCGCCCTCGCTGGACAGCGTGATGGCGAGCAGGATGATGGCGCCGATGATCATCTTGAAGGCATAGGGCGAGATGCCCAGCAGGTTCAGGCCGTTCTGGGTGACGGCGACCAGGATGATGCCCAGGAACACGCCCAGTATGGTGCCGCGCCCGCCGCCCAGGCGCGCACCACCCAGCACCACCGCGGCGAGCACGTCGAGCTCGCGGCCGTAGAGCGCGTTCGGCACCGCCTCCTGGGCGTAGTGCGCTTGCATGAGCCCGGCGATGCCGGCCATCAGCCCCAGCCAGCCGAAGGCGAGATAGTGCATGGCACCGATGTCGATGCCGACGCGCCGCGCACCCTCTGGGTTGTCTCCCATGGCGTAGAGCTGCCGGCCCGTGCTGGTCCTGCGCAGCAGGATCCAGGTCGCCAGGACGCAGACGGCCATGACCAGCACCAACAAGGTCAGCTCGGCGTGGCCGCTCGCCGTCTCTGTTCCGTAGATCACGATGCGCGTGGTCCACCAGTCGGGAAGATCGTAGATCGACACGCCGCCGGACCAGAACATGAGGAGGCCGAAGTACAGGTTGAAGGTCGCGATGGTGACGACGATCGACACGATGCTGAACTGGTAGATGAAGAAGGCGTTCAGGCAGCCCAGCAGCGTCCCGAAGGCGGCCGCCAGCAGCAGCCCGACGACCCAGTCGCCCCCGCCGAGCGACATGACGGTGATCGCGGTGAGGTACTGCACGACCGAGGCCGCCACCGCGAAGGAAATGTCGATGCCACCCGCGATGAGCACGACCAGCAGGCCGACGCCGAAGATGACGTTGACCGAGCTGGCGTTCAGCAGGTCGAACAGGTTGGGCAGGGTGAGGAAGGTGCTGGTGAGCAGGCTCAGCCCGACCGCCATCAGGAGGATGACGACGATGAGCCAGAGTTCCGTGAGACCGATCCCGAGCTTAGGCATGGACGGCTTCCTCGATCTCGTCGATGTCGGTCTCGGCCGGCACGTAGCTGCCGACGAGGCGGCCGTTCCGCATGTGCAGGATGCGGTCGGCGTTGAAGTAGACCTCAGGAATTTCGTCCGAGATGAGCAGGATCGCCATCCCGGCCTCCGCCAGCCGGTGCACGATCGCGAAGATGCCGGCGCGGGCGCCGACGTCGACGCCCACGGTTGGAGAGTCCAGAATCAGGAGCTTCGGTTTCGTCGCCAGCCATTTCGCGAGCACGATCCGCTGCTGGTTGCCGCCTGACAGGGTGGACACGGCGTGATCGGGATGGCCGATCTTCACGCTGAGGTCACGGACCCAGGTGTCGACGAGGGTATCCTGCCGGCGGGCCGAGATGAGGTTGCCCACGCCGAGCAGGCTGTCCAACACCGCCATCACCGTGTTGTCAGAGATCGACTGCGGCTGGACGAGGCCGAGCTGCAGCCGGTCCTCCGACACGTAGGCGACCCGGGCCCGGATCGCCTCGCGGTTGTTCGCGAACCGGACGGGCTTGCCCTCGAGGCTGACGGTTCCGGCCGTCGGCGGGGCCATGCCGAACAAGCTGAGCGCGAGTTCCGTGCGGCCCGAGCCGAGCCGGCCGGTGAGGCCGACGATCTCGCCCCGGCGGATCGTGAGGGACACGTCCTCGAAATCGGGCGCGCGTGACAGGCCCTCGACCGCGAGCATGACCGGTGCGGCCGAGAGATCTCTCTTCTGCACCTCATAGTTGAATGTCGTGCCAGTCATCAGCTCGGTCAGACGCGTCTGCGTCATGCCCTCCGTCGGGAAGGTGCCGACGTAGCGTCCGTCCCGGAGCACGGTGACGCGGCTGCAGACGTCCAGCACCTCGGCCAGCCGGTGGCTGACGAACACCACCGCGATCCCCTCGGCCGACAGGCGCCGCACGATCACGAGCAGCGCGTCCGTCTCGGCCTGGCTGAGGGAGGCGGTAGGCTCGTCCATGAACACGATTGTGGCCTCGGCCACCAGCGCCCGCGCCACGGCCACGATCTGGCGCTGGGCGATCGGGAGGCTGCGCAGGGGTGCGTCGAGATCGAGCCTGACGCCCAGCCGCTCGAGGATACGGGCCGCCGCCTCCTTCATCTTCGCGTAGTTCACGAGGTGGGGCCGCGCGCCGAGGTTGCTCTCGAAGGCGATGTTCTCGGCGACCGACATCTCGGGGAACAGCGCGAGATCCTGCCAGATCACCTGGATGCCGAGGGCGCGCGCCGTCGCGGGGCTGAGCCCCACGATCGAGCGGCCGTCGAACAGCATGGTGGCGCCCGGCTCGGGCTGGTGCACGCCGCTGATGATCTTGATCAGGGTGCTCTTGCCGCAGCCATTCTCACCGGCAAGGCACAGGACCTCGCCGCGCCGGATATCGAAACGGACGTCGTCCAGGGCCTTCACGCCGCCGAACTGCTTGGAGATGTGCTCGAGTTGCAGCAGCGGGCCACCGGCCTCGACATGCGGGTCACCGGCGATGCTGGACAGGGCTGGAGCGGTCATGGCGGTCCGCGTGGCGCGACTGGTTCGGAGGAGGAACGTGTCCGGCCGGCCGGCCGGACATGTCGAGCTTCAAAGGGGGCGAGGACTCGCGCCGAGGCTAGAGGCCCATCTTGGCGAGGTCGTCCACCGTGTCCTTGTTCAGGTCGACCAACTCGTCGACGATCAGGTTATGGCCGTCCGGATGCACCACGCCGAGACCAGGGACCGTGGTGCCATCCTTGATGGGCTCGCCCTTGGCCACCATGGTGCCGAGCGACACGAACACCTCGCCGGCGAGTTCCGGGTTCCACATGTAGCCGCCCGTGAGGACGCCGTCGTGCACCAGCTTCTTGCCCTGGCCGGGCGAGAACGGGCCCATGACGACGACCTTGCCGCCGAGGTGCCGTTCGGCAACCGCGCGGGCCGCGCCGATCGGGCCCTGGCTGCCGAAGGCGAGAAAGCCCTTGAGGTCAGGATGGGCACGCATGAGGTCGAGCGCCGTGCTGCGCGACTGGTCGACGTTCTCGGCGACGCCATAGCGCTCGCCGACAAGCGTCATGCCGGGCGCGTTGGCCTTGATGTAGGCGTTGGCAGCGTCGGCCCAGGCGTTATGGAGCGGAACAGTCAGCGAGCCGACGAACACCGCATATTCGCCCTTGCCGCCGAGCGCCTCGACGAGGCGCTTGCCATACGCCTCACCGAAGCCCTTGGCGGAGGCGAGCTCGAAGTCGTAATCGGCGTTCTTCTGCTTGGGCGATTCGTGCGTAATGACCTTGATGCCGGCCGCGCGGGCGCGTTCCAGCACGGGCTCGAGCACCTCGGCGTCGTTGGGCACGACGCCGATCACGTCGACCTTCTGGGCAATAAGATCCTCGATGGCGCGGACCTGGAGGGCTGGATCGGCGCTGGTCGGGCCGACCATGAAGGCCTTCACGCCAAGTTCGGCGCCCTTCTTCTTGATGCCCATGTCCATGGCATTAAACCATGGGATGCCGCCGATCTTGACGACGACGCCGATGACTGGCTTCTCAGGTGAGGCCCATGCGGGGCCGGTGAAGGCCAGAGCAACGACGCCGGCGCACAACGCGCGACGGTACTGATTGATCACCCTCTTCCTCCCTCTTCGCACCGCTGCGTGGCGACATGCGATGCTTCGTACGTTCATGAGCCAGCTTGTCGGCCCTTAAACGGCGGCTAAATCCATTTAGCCTGATTGTCAACGCCTATTTTGGCCCGTCGGCCGCGCGCGGCTTTGCGGACGCGGCGGACTCGACGAGAGGAATACGGGCCTCTAGGAGGGTCGGATGGTGCGCGCCGCCGGACGCAAGACGACCATTTACGACATCGCCACCGCGGCGGAGGCCTCCGCCGCGACGGTCAGCCTCGTACTCAATGGCAACTGGGCGCGCTATCGCATCAAAAAGGACACCGCGCACCGCATCCTCGAGACCGCGCGGCGGCTCGGCTACAACGTCAACCTCACGGCGCGCGGCCTGCGACTGTCGCAATCGGGCCTCGCCGGCATGATCCTGCCGCACTACCGCAATCGGTTCTTCGCTGACCTCGCGGAGGCGTTCGAGGCGGAGGCGCGGCGCCGCGACCTATGCCCGATCGTGGTCAGCACGCAGCGCGACGACGGCATCGAAGCCAAGGTGACCCGAACGCTGCTGGCGCAGCGGGTCGAGTTCCTGTTCATCGCCGGCGTGCCCCAGCCCGACCCGCTCAACCAGCTCTGCGCCGAGGTGGGTGTGCCCTGTGTCAATCTGGACCTGCCGGGCCCGGGCGCCCCCTCCGTTGTGTCGGACAATCGCAGCGGCGCCCGGCGCCTGACCGAGATCCTGATCGGCAAGGTCGCGGCACGCCGAGGAGAGCTGGAGAGCTTTCTCTATCTCGGCGGGGTCGCTGGCGAATACGCGACCGACAACCGCGTGGCGGGCTTCGTCGAGGCGTTGCGCGCGCACGGCGTCGATCTCGATCCCGACTGGATGGCCCTCTGCGGCTATTCGCGGGCGCGCGCGCGCGACGCGCTCGCGGCGCACTTCGCCCGGCACGGTCGCCTGCCGGCCGGCCTGTTCATCAACTCAATCTCGGCCCTCGAGGGCGCGGTCGAGTTCGCGGCGGGGCTGCCCCATGACGCACTGAACGCCTGCGTAGTGAGCTGCTTCGACTGGGATCCCTTCGCGGCCCACCTGCCATTCGACATGACGATGCTGCGGCAGGACGTCGAGACGATGATGGAGCACGCCTTCGGCGCGCTTACCCTCGCTCACCAGGAAGCCCGTCCATTTGTTATTATTCCTGCCATCTTGGTCTGAGTCAAAGCTCTGCCGCCCCCTCCTACATCTGATAAGCTCCTTTATCAGATATACGAACAGCGGGGAGCGGGAACGAGGGGTCGGCGCGACCGGCCAGAAGCCCGTCCTGCGGCCCTCGCCCGACAGGAAGCAGCGGCAAGAATGACACATCCTGATCTGCTACCGGTCGCTTGACTGCACCGAGGGCCCTGCGCCGGCGCTTTCACGCCGTTACGGGTCGATCCCCGCGTGTGCGGGGGAGCCGTCTCCATGTTGAG
>JBJMLD010000020.1:0-7331 GCA_045805545.1 Solirubrobacteraceae bacterium
ATCCAGTTCGCTGACATCCGCTGCCGCGGCAGCGCCCAGGACGAGAACCAGTGGGCGATCCGGACCGGTTCCAACATCGAGTTCTACCTCGCGCCGGGGAGCGATCCGGCACGTGGAGGCGTCGGCCTATCCGAACCGAAGTCGCCGTTTGACCGCAGCGACACGCTGAGAGCCAACTCGGCTGGTACGCGACACGTCTGCACATACCTGTATCCGCGCTTCACCCACGCGAGCGATCCGACCCAGCCGATCGCACGGGCGGACAAGCGCTACGTCGTGACGCGCAAGTAGTGCCGCGACACCAAAATTGGGCCGGGTCCGCGCGGGCTCGAGGTGGCTGGGTGAGCCCGCGCGGACACCAGCATCGGTCCGCGCCTGACGGGGCTTAGAGCCCGCGCGGGTGCCGCTCTACGAATCCACTGTTCGACCGGCCCGAGTACGTCCAGCGTGAGCCGCCGGTCGAGCTCTGGGCGCTCGTGTCGAAGCGCAGGCCGGCGACGTACATGTAGACATGGCCCGAGTTGGCCCAGATCGAGATCCAGCGGCCGCCACCGGACGAGCCGTAGGACTCCAGCTCGGTCGAGTCCTCGGGCGAGGACAGCAGGCCGGCGCCATGCAGGGCATAGCTCACCGAGCCCGAGCAGTCGTAGCCGCTGTCGTTCCAGCTCCCGTGACCGCCCCCGTAGATGTATGGCTTGAACGCGATCTGGTTACCGGCCGCGATCACGGCCTTGACGGCAGACGGTGCGTTGGACGGAGCGATAGCCCGCCCGTGGCTGATCGTCGCCTTGGTGATCGGGCCGCTCGTGGACGCGTTGCGCTCGACCGCGGCGACGACCGCCCGCAGTGATTGCGACACGGTCCAGGTGACGACGCCGTCAGCGTGCAGATGGTGCGCCCGCTGGAAGCGCTCCACGTTGCCCTTCGTGACCGAGCCGAAATAGCCCGTCACGCTCGTGCGATAACCCGCGCGCGTGAGGTAGTCCTGCAGCACGCGCACGTCGTGGCCGCTCATCCCCTGCCACAGCGGCCGATCGCCCATGTGCTGAGAGTCACCGGGGTAGTGATGCCCGTCGCTCACGACGGCTGCCGGCGCGCCGAGCCCGCCACCGCCACTGCCCGATGAGGAGGCCGTGTGAGCCTTGGTCTTCGTGGTTGACGACTGCTTGGCGGTCGTCGAGGTCTGCGAGGTCGTCGACGTCGTTGTCGTCGTTTGCCTCTGCGAGGTCTGCGTGGCTCCCAGCGCCGGCGTGCCTACCGACAACGCCGCGACAAACGCGGCGGCACCGCCCAACCGGGAAAACCGTCGTGCCGTGATGTACGCCAAACCAACCCTTTCTCTTTCTGATGCCTACGGGGTTAGCTGGCGGGCTCGCGCTGAAAGAGTTGCGCTACGTCGAAGACTCTCGACGATTCGCCCCGGGGACCTGGGTGGGTCCCTGTGGGTTCCCCGCTCCCCACACGACATGCGTACGGGGACTCGGCTGGGTATTTCGGCACGGCAGACTACAGAAACTGCAGGATCTATGTCACGGCTCGCGTTATGTAGCGCTGTGGCAGGAGATCGGACGCCCGTGACGCGCCGCTACCCTGGACGGCGATGGCGTCGGACTACACGCCCCAACAAGTCGCGGAACTCCACGCTCGCGGGGAGATCCAACTGATCGACGTGCGCCAGCCGCAGGAGCACGAGGCGGGCCGGATCGCCGGCGACCGCCTGATCGAGCTCATGGAGCTCTCCTCGCAGGCGGACACGATCGAGCGCGACAAGCCCGTCGTCTTCTACTGCCGCAGCGGCAGCCGATCGGCGATGGCCACACAAGCCTTTGTCGGCGCTGGCTACGACGCCCACAACATGCTCGGCGGGCTACTCGAGTGGGAGGCGGCCGGGCTGCCGCTCGACCCGCCGGGCGGCCACGTCGCCTCGGGCTAACTCAGCTCTTCCACTTGATCGAGCAGCCGACGGGGCGCGTCTCGGCGCGCGTCGGCCGTTCGCCGGCCAGGACGGCATCGAGCGCGTCACGTAGCCAGGCGGCGTCCTGGCTGGGATCGTCGTAGTCGGCGTCCGGAGCGCCGCGGTAGGCGAGGTCCCCGGAAGGGTCGAGCACGAACACGTCGGGCGTCGTCCTGGCGCCATACGCGTGGGCGACCTCCTGGCTCTCGTCGTAGAGGTAAGGCATTGGCCACGGCTCGGCGCTCACGCGCCGTCGCATCGCCTCATACGAGTCGGCCGGATAGCGCGACGCATCGTTGGAGCTGATGGCCAGGAAACGGACGCCGCGATCGGCGTAGTCGCGCGCGACCTGCATAAGCCGCTCATGCCAGGCCAGCGCGTAAGGACAGTGATTGCACGTGAACACGACGACGGTGGCGGGCGCGGCCTGCTCGGCGTTCAGCGAAAGGTCGTTTCCGTCGGTGTCCGGCAGCGTGAAGGCGGGTGCGCGAGTGCCGACGGCGACGCTCACGAGCCCACCTCCGAAGCGCGGCGGGTGGCGGCCGCCGCGGCGGCGAGCGCCTCGCGCAGATCGGCCGGGTCGGGCGTCGGTGAAATGCGACCGTCGCGCCGGCGGTAGACCCGGCAGCTCAAGCCGATCGGCGCCTCGCCCGCCTCCGGCACCAAGTCGGCGCCGTCAAGCAGGATCGTCGGCGAGCCGCGGAAGCTGGTGCTGGCCGCTTCCTCGTCGGTGCGGATCTCGCGCAGCTCGACGTGGGCGTCCGGCAGGCCGACGTCGCGCAGGGCGGCTCGCAGCTCGGCCAACGCCTTGTCGGTCGACGGACAGCCTTCCCACCACAGGAGCTCCAGTTCCGGCGTACGCATCACTGCATCTGAGCTTAGAACGTCGGGTCGTTAAGGCGACGAGGCCGCCTTGCTGGCGGCCTCGTCGATCATTGGCGAGGACAACGGCGTCGGGGGGCAACGACGCTTCCGGGTGTCTCGGCCATCCTCCGGGGGCATCGGAAGACTTTGACCCAAATAAACGCACGCCCAGTCTGCTGGTTGGCTGGTTAGCCAAAAATCTCTGACCCAGCGCCAAAAACGTATGCCAGCGCCCGCCTTTCAGACGGCTTGCATGCACTTTGGGCAAATATCGCCAACAATGCATGCAAGCGCCTCGCCGGCCCGTCGCTGACTTACGTTTTTGGCGTTCGGGGGCGGTCGCCTGGCGCGGCTCAAAGGGACGCGCGGTGCCGTTCGGGCACCCCTCGCGTCCGACGCAGACCGCCAACGACAACCGCCGAGTGCGCGCCGGGGGTGCCCGGACGGTCCGCGCGTCTACCCGACGGTCCAGGTCTCGCCGCCGGCCAGCAGCTCCGCCAGCTCGCCGTCGCCACCCGGCTCGGGGCTGACGAGGCCACCGCGTCCATAGACCGGCCGCTGAACGTTCCGGAATACCCCGATCGGCGTCGGCCCGGTCGGGTCTTCGGCCAGCCGCGCCAGCGAGAAGGCGAGACCGGAGTCGGCGCGAGCCGGGTCGTGGACGAGCAGCGCGTCCTCGCCGACGTCGGCCACCTCGACGAAGCGCAGTCGTCCGTCGGTGCCCATCGCCACGCCGCGCTCACCCTCGGCGCCGAAGCGCACGGGCTGACCCGCGCTCAACCGGATCTGGTTGGCGTCCTTGACCCCCTTCTCGGTCAATGCGAAGAAGGCGCCGTCGTTGAAGACCGGGCAGTTCTGGTAGATCTCGACCAGCGCAGCCCCCTCGTGCTCGGCCGCCGCGCGCAGCACCTCGGTCATGTGGCGTCGGTCGCGGTCGATCGTCCGCGCCACGAACGTCGCCTCGGCGCCGAGCGCCAGCGCGACCGGGTTGAACGGCTGATCGGCGACGCCAAACGGCGTCGACTTGGTGATCTTGCCGAGCTCCGAGGTGGGCGAGGCCTGGCCCTTGGTCAGGCCGTAGATCTGGTTGTTGAACAGGAGAATCTTCACCGGGACATTGCGGCGCAGAGCGTGGATCAGGTGGTTGCCGCCGATCGAAAGCGAGTCGCCGTCGCCGCTCACGACCCAGATCGACAGATCCTCACGCGCGGTGGCGAGGCCGGTGGCCAGCGCCGGCGCGCGCCCGTGGATGCCGTGCATCCCATAGGTGTCCATGTAGTAGGCGAAGCGCCCGGCACAGCCGATGCCGGTGATGAACACGATCCGCTCCGGCGGGATGCCGAGCTCGGGCATGAACTGCTGGATCGCGGACAGGACCGCGTAGTCGCCGCAGCCGGGGCACCAGCGCGTCTCCTGGTCGGATTGGAAATCTGCCTTGGTCAGCTCCGGCGACGCGCCGCCGTTGCCGCCGTTGGCCGTGACCGCGCTCATTGCCGTGCCTCGATCTGCTGTTCGATCTCGCCGGCGAACAGCGGCTGGCCCTGCACCTTGGAGAACGACTCAACGTCAACCAGGTACTTGGCCCGGAGCACCTTGGCCAGCTGGCCCGAGTTCATCTCCGGCACCAGCACCCGATCGAACGAGCGCAGCACGTCGCCGGTGTTCGACGGCAGCGGATTCAGGTGACGCAGGTGAGCGTTGGCCACCTTGTGGCCGGCCAGACGGGCACGCCGCACGCCGGCGCGGATGGCGCCCTCGCTCGACCCCCAGCCGAGCACCAGCAACCGCGCTCCCGGCTCGGAGTCGACGGTCAGCGGCGGCAGCTCACGGGCGATGCCGGCCACCTTGGCCGCCCGCAGCTCGGTCATCCGCGCGTGGTTGGCGGCGTCGTAGGAGATGTTGCCGGTGCCGTCGGCCTTCTCGAGGCCGCCGATCCTGTGTTGCAGCCCAGGCGTGCCCGGGACAGCCCACGGCCGCGCCAGCCGCTCATCGCGCGCGTACGGCATGAAGGGGGCGCCGGGCGCGTCGCCGCCGGCCGCGTCGCCGCCGGCCGGGTCGCCGTCGGCCACCTCGCTCGCCACCGCGAAGCCCGGATCGATATCGGGCAGCGAGCTCACGTCAGGGATCATCCACGGCTCTGAGGAGGAGGCGAGGAATGTGTCGGAGAGCAGGATCACCGGCGTCCGGTAGCGGACCGCGATCGCCGCCGCCTCGAACGCCGCGTCGAAGCACCCGCCCGGGGTGCTCGGCGCGATCACCGGAAGCGGTGACTCACCGTGGCGGCCGTAGAGCGCCATCAGCAGATCCGACTGCTCGGTCTTGGTCGGCATCCCGGTGGAGGGACCCGCCCGCTGGACGTCGACGATCAGCATCGGCAGCTCGAGTGCCACGGCCAGCCCGATGGTCTCGGCTTTCAGATCCATCCCAGGCCCGCTCGTCGCCGTCACCCCGAGGCGTCCGCCGAAGGCGGCGCCCAGGGCCATGCCGGCCGCGGCGATCTCGTCCTCGGCCTGGATGGTGTGCACGGCGAAGCTGGCGTGGCGCGAGAGCTCGTGCAGCAGCTCGGACGCCGGCGTGATCGGATACGAAGCCAACACCAGCGGCAGTCGGCTGCGCACGCTTGCCGCGATCAGCCCGAGCGACAGCGCCGTCGTCCCGTTGATGTTTCGGTACACGCCCGGTGGGACATCGGTGGCCGGGGCCACGTGGTACTGAACGTCGAGCAGCTCCGTCGTCTCGCCGAACGACCAGCCGGCGTTGAACGCGGCCAGGTTCGCCTGCATCACGGCCGGCTTACGGGAGAACTTCTGCTCGATCCAGTGCTGCGTCACGTCGGCCGGACGGCCGTAGAGCCACGACAGCACGCCGAGCGCGAACAGGTTCTTGGCCCGGCCGGCGTCGCGCGTGGAAGCGTCCTCGACCGATTCGACGGCGCGCACCGTCAGCGAGGTCATCGGGATGCGGTGCACCCGATACTCGCGCAGCGAACCGTCCTCGAGCGGGTTGGACTCGTATCCGGCCTTCTCCAGATTGCGCTTGGAGAAGGCGTCCTCGTTGACGATGATCGTGGCGCCGCGCGGCAGCTCGGCGAGGTTGGCGCGCAGCGCGGCCGGGTTCATCGCGACGAGCACGTTCGGCGCGTCGCCGGGCGTGAGGATGTCGCGCGAGGCGAAGTGGATCTGGAAGGCGGACACGCCGGCCAGCGTGCCGGCGGGAGCGCGGATCTCGGCCGGGAAGTTCGGCAGCGTGGCCAGGTCGTTACCGAGCACGGCCGTGGCATCGGTGAACCGACCGCCGGCCAGCTGCATGCCGTCCCCCGAATCCCCAGCGAAGCGAACGATCACGCGTTCGCGTTCTTCAACCGCCTTGGTCATGGTGTCACTTCAGCTACCCACCCGCTTACGAATTGTACGCGGAGACTGGACGGCCTCCCCACGGCCTCTCCCCACGGCCCCTCCGCCCCTCCGCTGCCCCGCCTACATCCGGCCGGCCGGAGCGCATGCCGCGGTGCCCCACGGCATGCGCGACGACCAAGACTTCAGATCAGACCTTCTGGACGTTGATCGCCTTCGGCCCCTTGGGCCCGGCCTCTTCCTCGTAGGACACCTTGGCGCCCTCGGCCAGCGACCTGTAGCCGTCCGCCTGAATGCTCGAGTGATGGACGAACAAGTCGCGGCTGCCCTCATCGGGCGTGATGAAGCCGAAGCCCTTCTCGTCGCTGAACCACTTCACCGTTCCGGTTGGCATTGTGGAGTTTCTCCTCCGTCGCTTGAAGTGCTGCTCCTGCGGAGGATCGTCCACCGAGGCCTGCACCAGCATTCTCGCCGCCCCGCGAGGACGGCCTTACGGGGCGGCACGGTAGCACGCGGCTTCTCGGACCGGTCGCCGGCGCGCAAGATGTTCACGACGCTCGCACACGGCATCCTGTGCGGACGATGGACGATCCGATGCCCCTCGGTCGGCACGCCGCGATTCCGTTGCGCGAGATCACCGTGCGCGCTTCGCGCTCGTCCGGTCCGGGCGGCCAACATGCCAACGTCACCGCGTCGCGAATCGAAGCCAGCTTCGACATCGCGGCATCCGCGGCACTCAGCGATGAGCAGAAGCGCCGGCTGATCGCTCGGCTCGGGCCACGCGTCACGGCGGTGGCTCAGGATGCCCGCAGTCAGGCGCGCAACCGCGAGCTCGCGCTCGAGCGCCTGCAGCGCCGCCTGACCACCGGGCTGGCCGTACGGCGCACGCGCAAGCCAACCAAGCCGAGCCGTGCCGCCACCCAGCGCCGGCTCGAGTCAAAACGCCGCCACGGCGCCCGCAAGCGCGACCGCCAGGCCCGGGGGCGGGACGAGTACTGATGCGCTGGTATGTCGACGGGATGAACGTGATCGGCACGCGCCCGGACAATTGGTGGCGCGACCGTGATGCGGCCATGCTGCGCCTCGTCGACCTGATCGAGCGCTGGGCGGCGGCCGAGGGCGAGGACGTGGTCGTCGTGTTCGAGCGCAAGCCATCGCCA
>JBJMLD010000021.1:0-14023 GCA_045805545.1 Solirubrobacteraceae bacterium
CGGCGCGCGACCGTTCATTTTTGCCAGCGGCGCTACTCGAGCGACTAGGTCCCGAAGCCGACGCGGTGCTCCTCGGCGTCGAGCAGGACATAGACGACGCGTCCGAGGTCAAGGGCGACCACGCCGTCCTCGGCCGTGAGGTCGTGAAAGCCCTCGGTTCCCAGCGCCTCGCGCAGGCGCCTCAACTCATCGGCTCCGACCCGGGCGCTCAGCACCTGCCCGCCGTGGAATCCGATGCTGATCTTCTGCGGCTTGACGTCGGCCATGTCAGTGACCCTCCTCGGCGGGCTGGACGATTTCGGTCAGGACGCCGCCGGTCGACCCCGGGTGAAGGAACGCCACGCGGCTGCCGCGGATTCCCGTCCGCGGTCGCTCGTCGATGAGGCGCAAGCCGGCGCCACCGAGCTGCTGCAGCGTGGCGTCGATGTCCTGCACCCGGTAGGCGACGTGGTGCAGGCCGGGACCGCGCTTGGCCAGGAACTTGCCCACAGCCGTATCCGGTCCGAGCGGCTGAAGTAGCTCGACGTGGCCGTCACCGACGTCGAGCAGTGCGGCGTCGACGCCCTGCTCGGTCACCGTCTCGCGGTGTACGAGCGGCATGCCCAGCGCGTCGCGGTAGAGCGCGAGCGCCGAGTCGATGTCCTCGACGGCCACGCCGACATGGTCGATGATCGACAGCATCCGGGCCGGGAGGATACTGACGCCTCGACGCGGGCCGGTAGAGGCAGGCGGTTAGGCCGAGCGCTGGTGCTCGGACGGCTTGACCGCGGTCGCGGCGGCGATTCCAAGCTCGCCACGGCCGATCCGCTCAGGCGCGGCCTTGGGAGTGTCGCCCATGATCCGGTCGATGTCGGGTCGCTCCAGGACCTCGTTGGCGAGGAGCGTCCGCGCCAGCTCGTCGAGCTGGGGCCGGTGCGAGTCGAGGATCGAGATGGCGGCCCGGAACGCCTCGTCGGCCAGGTCCTGAACCTCGGCGTCGTGTACCCGGCGCGTGGCTTCGGCCGTGCTGTCCGAGAGCACCTTCTGCGAACGCACTCCGGTCCCCATGGCGTACTCGTGGATCATCGCGTGGGCGATGTCGGCCACGCGCTTCAGGTCGTCCGAGGCACCGGTCGTGATCGAGCTGAACACGATCTGTTCGGCGGCGCGGCCGCCGAGGAGCATCGTCATGAAGTCGATCAGCTCCTCACGCGTCTTCAAGTAGCGGTCTTCCTCGGGCAGGTTGAGCGTGTAGCCGAGGGCCTTGCCCCGAGGCACGATCGAGATGCGGTGCACCCGATCGACCGACGGGAGCAGCTCGCCACACAGCGCGTGACCGGCTTCGTGGTAGGCGACGACACGCTTCTCGTGGTCGGTCAGGGCTCGCCGCGACTGCATCCCAGCCACGACGCGTTCGAGCGCTGAGTCGAAGTCGGCCATGGCTACTGTGGTCGCGTTGCGTCGGGCGGCGAAGATCGCCGCCTCGTTGCAGATGTTGGCCAGGTCGGCGCCGGTCAGCCCGCTCGTCTGCCGGGCCAGCAGCTTGAGGTCAATGTCGCTGTCCAGCGGCTTGTTGCGCGAGTGCACGGCGAAGATCCGCTCGCGGCCGCCGATGTCGGGCGGTGAGACGAAGATCTGCCGGTCGAAGCGGCCCGGGCGCAGCAGCGCGGCGTCGAGCTTCTCGAGCAGGTTCGAGGCCGCGATCACGACCACGTCCTTGCGCGAGCTGAAGCCGTCCATCTCGACCAGCAGCTGGTTGAGCGTCTGATCGCGCTCGCCGCTGATGTCCATCCCGCGGTGCCCGCCGACGGCATCGAGCTCATCGATGAACACGATCGCCGGCGCGTTTTTGCGCGCGATCCGGAAGAGCCGACGGATGCGCGCGGCGCCGAGGCCGGCGAACATCTCGATGAACGAGGCGGCCGACTGCGAATAGAAGGTCGCGCCCGATTCGTGTGCCACCGCCTTGGCCAGCAGCGTCTTACCGGTCCCGGGCGGCCCGTGTAGAAGGATCCCCTTCGGCACCTTGGCTCCGAGCTCGCGGAAGCGCTTGGGGTCACGCAGGTAATCGACGACCTCGCGCAGTTCTTCCTTGGCCTCGTCGGCGCCGGCGATCTCGGTCCAGCCAAGCGAGGGAGCTTTCTCCGGCTTGATCTCTACCGGCTTGGTCTTCGGCATGTAGCGCATCAGCATCAGCACTGAGATGCACAGCACGCCCATGAACAGGATCGGGATCCAGTGCAGCATGAATGTCTGCATGTCCGGCTCCCAGAGGAAATTCGCGAAAACCATTAGCCCTTATCCGGTCATCGGCAGCGAACCGAAATCACTCAACTTTTTCCAGCCTCGGATTCGGCGAATACCCACGGCCCACCTTGGCGCACGGCCGGCCTTCGAGCAACACGACGTCGGCCGTGAAGTCGTTCTGGCCGCGGATCAGCGATGAGCCGACCCCGTAGGCATCCACCGGGATGCCGGCGGTCTCGAACTCGCGGATGCGCGAGGCCGTGAAGCCGCCGCTGGCCACGATCCGTACGCCGGTATATCCGGCGTCGTCGAGCGACCCGCGTACGTTCTCGACCAACCGGTAGTTGACTCCGGTCGGCTTGAAGCCGCCCATCTCGTCGAACAGCGAGCGATCGACCAGCGTCTCCGAGGTATCGAGCCGCACGCCCCACAGTTTCGGGCCCAGTGCCTCGGCCACCTTCAACGCCGTCTGCACCGAGTCGTTGTCGAAGTCGACGAGCACGGTGATGTTCATCTCCTCGTGGAAGCGCTCGGCGAACGCGCGCGCGGCACCCACGGTGTCACCGCCATACGCCGCGATCAGGCCATGCGGAACCGTGCCGATCCCGGTGCCGCCCCACCAGGAGGCCTGGGCGTCGGTTGACACGCCGATCGCCCCGGCCACGTGGGCGCTCCAGCCGTCGCCCGTCTGTACGAGCCAGTGATCGTGGCGGGCGGGGAAGTAGAAGATCGGTTTGCCACCGGCTGCCTCGACCACCTCGCGCACGTTGCGCATGATCAGCGAGCGGCGCGCCATCACGCCGAGGTAGACGGTCTCCAGGTGCGCGAACAAGCTGTAGTCGCCCTCGATCGTCAGCACCGTCTCGTGCGGAGCGATGCGGTCGCCCTCGTGCAGCGCCTGCACGGCGAGCGCGTCCCAGCCGGGCACCCAGGCGCCGTCCTCGTAGTGCCCCGAGCACAGCTTGAGGATGGCGATCGCCTCGTCGATTCCTCCCAGTAGCGACTCCTGCTTCTGGAAGACCTGCATGGTCACATGCGGGTGGCGGCCCTCGTCCTCGAGCAGCTGCTTGGTGTAGACGAAATACGCGTCCGAGTAGTAGCCCTCACGGATCCGCTCGACGGGGAGGCGGAAGATCTCCGGGTCAAGACGAGCCGATACCTCGGTCGACATACGAAGATCCTACGGACCCTTGGGCTGGTAGGGTCGCCGGCGGACGTGGCAGACCCCGGCTTCCCTCGCGCCTCGATCGTGGAAGGTCTGCGCTTCACCGCGCAGGTCGCCGTGCCGAACGTGATCCAGGGTCTGTTCCGCCGTCGGCGGATCGCCACGACGGCGGCGGCCAAGACGAACGCCGACGGGTTCGCCGTCGGTTTCATGGCTTCTCTGAAGCGCTCCTATGGCGAAGGCCCGCTGTGGATCCGCGTGGCCAAGGACGAGGCGCTGCTGGCGCTCGGCCGTGACGCGATCCGCCATGCCCTGCAAGCGGCGCCCGACCCATTCGCGGCCGACCCCGAGCCGAAGAAGAGCGCGATGGCCAAGTTCCAGCCCGACGCGCTCACGATCTCCCGCGGCGCCGAGTGGGAAGACCGCCGGCGCTTCACCGAGGCGGTCCTCGACACGAGAGAGCCGCAGCATCGCTTCGCCGATCGCTTCGCCGAGGTGGCAGCCGAGGAGGTGCATCGGCTGCCGGCCGAGGTCGACTGGGAGCGCTTCAACGACGCCGTGCGGCGCGCGGCGAGGCGGATCATCCTGGGGGACGGCGCGGCCGATGACGCCGAGCTCTCGACGATGCTCGGCGAGCTGATGGACAAGGCCAACCCGCCTGGGCGCGGCGACGACGAGCTTCTGAAGCGGTACAGCGAGCGTCTGAAGGCATACGTGGAGAGCGCCGCCGCCGGCAGTCTCGTGAGCCTGTTCGCCGACGCGCCGGTCACCGAGACGACCAAGCCCGCGCATCAGGTGACCCACTGGCTGTTCGCGCTCGGCGACACGCTGGCCATCAACGCCGCCCGCTGCCTGGCGCTCCTCGCCACGCACGACGAAGCAGGGGCTCGGGCAATCGAGGACGAGGCTTGGCTAGATGCGTGCCTTCACGAGGCGATGCGGCTGTGGCCGACGACCCCGATGCTGTCCCGCGCGGCCGTGCGCGACAGCGACTGGAGCGGCGTGCACGTGCCGGCGGGCACGCAGGTGCTGATCGTCAACACGTTCAACCACCGCGACCCCGACGCGCTGGGCGACCGCGCGGACCGCTTCGCGCCAGAGCAATGGATCGCGACCGGCGGACTCGACGACTGGCAGTTCAACCACTTCAGCCACGGACCGCAGGGCTGTCCAGGGGTCGCCCTGGCGCTGCTCGTGGGGCGCACGATGCTGGTCACGCTGCTGCGCGAGCGCGACGTGAAACTGCTGGCGCCGAGTCTCGATCCGGCCAAGCCGCTCCCGCGCTCGCTGGACTACTTCTCGCTGCGCTTCAGCTGCTCTGGCTGACGGCTTGCGCCGGTTGGTAGGCTGGGAGGCGAGATGCTCAGCACTCGACCGTGACTTCGCGCCCCACCCTCGCCGCCGCCTTCTGAGGCCCGCGGCGCCCCCGCCGTCGTCCCGTCGTTCCGTCCCCTCGAGTGTGTCTCATGACTTCGTACCTAGGCGTTCTGCGCCACCAAGACTTCCGATATCTGTTCCTCGGCCAGGCGGCCAGCATGATCGGCGACCGCGTCGTGGTCGTCGCGCTGGCGTTGTTCATCACGCTACGTACCGGCTCGCCGGCCGACCTCGGATTGGTGCTCGGAGCCCAGACGCTGACACTCGTGGTGCTGCTGCTGTTCGGCGGCGTGTGGGCAGATCGTCTGCCTCGTCACCGGATCATGATCGCCACCGACCTGACCCGGGCCGCGCTGCACGCGACACTGGCCGTGCTGATCTTCACCGATGCCGTCCGGATCTGGCACATCGTCCTGATCGAGGCGGGGTTCGGCGCCGCCCAGGCGTTCTTCCAACCCGCGTACACGGGCCTGATCCCGCAGACCGTGCCCGAGGCCCGCATCCAGGACGCCAAGGCGCTGAGCGAGACGACCTCGAACCTGGCCTTCCTGATCGGGCCGCTGCTCGCCACCGCCCTCGTGCTGGGCGTCGGTGCCGGCGAGGCATTCGCGCTCGACGCCGCGACGTTCGTGATCAGCGCGCTGCTGTTGGCGCGCGTGCATCCCCGCCGGCGTGGCGAGGTGGTACACGCCTCGGCGTCGCCGTCGATCCTGCGCGACCTGCACGATGGCTGGCGCGAGGTCCGATCACGCAACTGGGTGTGGATCACGATCCTCGTGTTCACGGGTGCCGTCCTGTGTGTTTACGCCCAGTGGTACGCACTCGCCCCATCGATCGCCCGGGATCTCTACGGCGGCGCCGGCGTATTCGGCATGCTCGAGGGCGTGGCGGGAGCCGGCGCGGTGTTCGGCGCGCTCATCGGCCTTCGCTGGCGGCCAGCGCGCCCGCTCCTGGTCGGCATGCTGCTTGTCATGGCCTGGCCGGTGCAGGACGGCCTGTTCGCGCTCGGAGCGCCGGTCGCGATCGTTGCCGTGGCCGCATTCGGTACCGGGGTCGGCTTCTCGCTGCTCATGATCTTCTGGGAGACCGCGCTGGCGCGCCACATTCCGCCGCGCGCGCTCGGCCGCGTCAGCGCCTGGGACTGGATGGGATCGCTGGCGCTGCTACCGCTCGGGTTCCTGCTCGCCGGACCGCTGGCCCAGGCGCTCGGCGCTCGGACGGTGCTCGGCGTCGGCTGCCTGATAGGACTGGCTCTGCTCGGCCTGGCGCTGCTGTCACGCTCGGTCCGCGAGCTGCCGGGCGAGCCGGCTGGGCCCTCAGCCGAGGATCTCCTGAGCGACGTCGAAGTAGAACCCGGCCGCGTAGCCGAGGTCGCGCACGTCGATGCGCTCGTCCGCGTTGTGCACGAGCGGACCGGCCTCGAACAGGTTCATGAACCGCTGGGGGAAGAATCCGTACGCGGCGCAGTCCGGAAACGCCTCGCGAAACCAGCGCGAGTCAGAGAACCCAGGGAGGATCACCGGGACCGTCTCGGCACCTGAGTCGTGGGCGCGCACCCAGCGATCGATCGTCTCCATGAACGGCGTCGCGACGGGCGACGCGTTGCCGGTCACGGTCTCCGTGAACTCGATGTCGAACTCCTCAGTGTCCTCGCCGAGCACCTCGGCGATGCGGGCACGTGCGGCGTCTTCGCCCAGGCCGGGCGGAACCCGGCAGTCGATCTTGAGCGACGCGCGCGACGGGATCACATTGATCTTGTGCGAGGCCTGGGCCATGGTCGGCGTCAGCGTCACGCCCAGCATCGGCTCGAGGAAGACGAGCAGCGCGGGCTCGATCTCGGCGATGCGCCTCACCGCATCGGCGGGATCGTCCGGGTCATAGCCGAGACCGCGCAGCAGGGCGGCGGGCCCCTCCGTGACCTGGAACGAGGTCTCGCTTCCCGCCAGCTTGGTCAGAACCGGGCCGAGCTTGAGCAGGGCGTTGTCGCCGGTCTTGGGCAGCGACGCGTGGCCGGCTGCGCCATTCGCGGTCAGCCTGAACCGGAAGATTCCCTTCTCCGCGACACAAACCCCGTACACCCGGCGCCCGTCGTACGCGAACGCCTCCCCGCCGCCCTCGTTGAGCAACAGGTCGCAGCGGACTTTGTCTGGATGCTGTTCGCACAGCCAGCGGGCGCCGACGTCGCCGCCCGTTTCCTCGTCGGCGGTGAACACCAGCTTCAGGGCGCCCGACGCGGGTCGCCAGCCTTCGCGTGCCAGCGCCGCGCCCGCGACTGCCTCGGCGGCGACTTGTGACTTCATATCGAGCGCGCCGCGCCCCCATAGGTAGCCGTCGGCGACGTCGCCCGACCACGGGTCGTGCCGCCATTCGGACGGCTCGGCCAGCACGGTGTCGACGTGCCCGAGGTAGAGCAGCGTCGGACCGTCCCCATTGGTCTCGGCGCTGAGTGTCGCGACTAGGTTGGGCCGCTCGTCCTCTGCGGCCAACAGCTCGGTCTCAAACCCCGCCTGCTTCAGGTACTCGGCCAGGTATTCGATCGCCGGACGTTCGTTCCCAGGTGGGTTGACCGTGTTGAAGCGGACGAGGCGCTGCAGGACGTCGGTCGTCTCCTGCTGGAGATCGGGCATCGCCATGGCCGCCAGCCTAGTGGACCTCCCGCGTCGGCGGACCTACCCCGGCCAATACCATCCCGCGCCGTGTCGGACGATCTATCGCTTGCCCTGTCGCTCGCCGACGTCGCGGACGCGATCACCGTGGACCGGTTCCTGTCCAGTGATCTGGCCATCGAGACCAAGCCGGATCTGACCCCGGTGACCGAGGCCGACCGCGCCGTGGAGCAGGCGCTCCGCGAGCGCCTGGAGCAGAGCCGACCACGGGACTCGATCCTGGGCGAGGAATACGGCGTCTCGACCGCGCCGGACAGCGAGCGTCGCTGGATCATCGATCCGATCGACGGGACCAAGAACTATGTCCGCGGGATCCCTGTGTGGGCGACCCTGTTGGCGCTCCAAGAGGGCGAGGAGATCGTGACCGGCGTCGTCTCCGCGCCCGCGCTCGGCCGGCGGTGGTGGGCGGCGCGCGGGGTGGGAGCGTTCGTCAACGATGGCCTGCGAGGCGGTCAGTCGCGCGCGATCAGCGTGTCGGGCGTGCGCTCGCTTGACGATGCGCAGCTGTGCTTCGCCGGTCTGGAGGACTGGCCGGACGGCGCCGAGCGGTTGCGGGCGCTGGCCGCGCGGTGCTGGCGCTCGCGCGGGTACGGCGATTTCTGGGGCTACATGCTGTTGGCCGAGGGCGCTGTCGACATCGCGTGCGAGCCCACCGTCGAGCTGTGGGACCTGGCCGCGCCGAAGGTGATAGTCGAGCAGGCGGGCGGGCGGTTCACCGACCTCGGCGGGGTGGCGACCGCGGCGGGGGGCGACGCAATCGCCACCAACGGTGCGCTGCACGAGGCCGCGCTCGCGATCGTCCGGCGCTGAGCGCCCATACTGTGCCTATATGCAGCAGTTGTTCGGCGATGACGAGGCTGCCACGGGGTCGGCGTCGGCGGCCGCCCCCGACGCGCCGCTTGCCACGCGCATGCGCCCGCGAACGCTCGAGGAGTTCGTGGGCCAGGAGCGGCTGCTCGCCGCCGGCTCCGCGCTGCGCGCGGCGATCGAGGAGGGACGCCGGCATTCGATGATCCTGCATGGTCCGCCCGGCAGCGGCAAGACCACGCTGGCACGGATCATCGCCGAGACCTCGGGAGCGGCCTTCGAGGAGGAGAGCGCCGTGCAGGCCGGGCGCGCCGAGGTGCGCGCCGTGCTGGAGCGCGCGCGGGAGCGCCTCCGCGGGGGCGGGCGCAAGACGATCTTCTTCCTCGACGAGATCCATCGCTTCAACAAGGCCCAGCAGGACGCGCTGCTGCCGGCCGTCGAGGATGGGCTGGTGACGCTGATCGGTGCCACAACTGAGAACCCCTATTTCGAGGTCAACTCGGCGCTGATTTCCCGCGCCCACGTATACGAGCTGGAGGAGCTTCGCCCGCAGGACATCCGGGTGTTGCTCGATCGGGCGGTGACGCGTGGCGAGGTCGGGCCGCCCGAGCGCGTTTCTTCTGAGGCTCTTGAGTTCCTTGCCTCGCGGGCTGGCGGCGATGCCCGCACAGCGCTGAATGCGCTCGAGCTGGCCGCCGAGGTGGCGCCGGCCGATGAGGCCGTCACGTTGGCCCATGCCGAGGATGCGCTCCAGCGAAGGGCGCTGCGCTACGACCGCCAGGCCGACCGCCACTACGACACGATCTCGGCCTGGATCAAGGCGACGCGGGGATCGGACCCCGATGCCTCGCTGTACTACCTGGCCGTGATGCTGGAGGGTGGGGAGGATCCGCGCTTCATCGTCCGCCGGATGGTCGTGCTCGCCTCCGAGGACATCGGCAACGCCGACCCCCAGGCGCTCGTCGTGGCGACGGCCGCGGCGGCCGCGGTGGAGCACGTGGGTCTGCCTGAGTGCCAGTTCGCGCTCGCCCAGGCCGCAATCTATTTGTCCCTGGCGCCGAAATCCGATGCGGCCAAGCGAGCCGTGTTGGCCGTGCGGGGGCACATCGCCGAGCACGGGGCGGACCTGCCGCCACCGTGGCTTCGCTCCTCGACCCGCAGCGACGGCGGCTATGACAATCCGCACAAGCGGCCGGGTCATTTCTCGCCGCAGGAGCTGATGCCGGACCGCGCCATCGGGAGGCGTTTCTACGAGCCCGACGAGGCGGAGGCCGCCCTGCGCGAGCGCCTGGAGGAGATCCGGCGCGCCCGCGGGCGTTCGGACTGAGAATTTACGTTCACTTCACGAGCCGGGGAGTTGAAGCTTCTACGCTGTAGGAAGTGGTTTCTCGCGTGGAAAACGACCCGGCCGTCGGTCGGTCATACCAGCTCCAGGACGGTCTGCGCGCGCGCCTGCGTATGGTCGGGCCGCGGGATGCGGCGGGGGTGCGCGCCCTGCTGGAGCGCCAGGGCCTCGAGGTGGACGACCTGGAGCTGGCTCGACTGCTGCGATTCGACCCCCGCTGCCGCGCCGTCGTCTGCGCCAGCGCCCTGATCGGTCCGACCGAGACGATCGTCGCGCTGGGCTCGATCGATCTGGATGCGCAGTCGCCCGACATGGTGATCGCGGATGCTGGAGTGGGCGAGGGGCTGCGGCAGCTCGTCGCAAATGCGTTGATGAGCCGCGCACGGGCACACGCGGCGTAAGCTGGGGCGCGTGGAGGCCGCCACCGCGACCGCGCAGCTCGAGTCGTTCAGCCCGCTCACCGGCGAGCGCATCGGAGCGGTGCCGGCTACGCCGCCCGACGAAGTGGCGTCGATCGTCGCGGGCGTGGCGAAGGTGCAGCCGTTCTGGGCCCAGCTGACGCTGGGCGACCGGGCGCGCTACCTGGAGCGGGCCGCCCAGGTGCTGATCGACGAAGCGGACGACATCCGCGACCTGATCGTGCGCGAGCAGGGCAAGCCGCGCAACGAGGCGTTCACGATGGAGATCCTGCCCACGATCGACGCTCTGCAGTGGATCGGGCGCGCCGGCATGGACATCCTGGCCGACGAGAAGATCCCGATGCCGCAGCTCTTCCTGAAGACCAAGCGCTCGGCCTTCGTGTACGAGCCGCTCGGGGTGATCGGAGTCATCTCGCCCTGGAATTACCCCTGGAGCATCCCGTTCGGCGAGGTGGCGCTGGCCCTGATGGCGGGCAACGGGGTGGTCCTCAAGCCGGCGTCGCTGACGCCGCTGATCGGTGAGCGGATCGGCAAGGTGTTTGAGCGCGCCGGCGTGCCCGAGGGCCTCGTTCGCGTCGTCCACGGCCCCGGCACGGGGCCGGCGCTGGTCTCCTCGGACGTGGCCAAGATCTTCTTCACCGGTTCGGTTGACGTCGGACGCGGCGTAGGCAGCGAGTGCGCTCGGCGACTCAAGGGCTCGGTGCTAGAGCTCGGCGGCAAGGACCCGATGATCGTGCTGGCCGACGCCAACCTCGACCATGCCGTCGCCGGCGCATTGTGGGGCGGTTTCGCCAATGCCGGCCAGACTTGCTCGGGGATCGAACGGGTCTACGTGATGCGCGAAGTCGCGGACCGGTTCATATCCGATGTGATCGCGGGCGCGTCTGGCTTGCGCGTCGGGGACCCGATGAGCTGGGACACCGAGATCGGTCCGATGATCTCCCACGAACAGTTCGAGACCGTGCGCGAGCTCGTCGACGACGCGGTCGCAGCCGGCGCGGAGTTGCGCTGCGGTGGGCCGTTGGGCGAGCCGCCGGCGGGTGTGCGCATAGCCGGCCCTGAGACCGGTGCGGGGGCCTTCTACGCGCCGGCGGTCCTCACCGGCGTCACTCACGAGATGCGGATCATGCGCGAGGAGATCTTCGGGCCCGTGCTCCCGATCATCGTCGTCGACTCCGAGGATGAGGCCGTGCGCCTGGCCAACGACTCCCACTTCGGTCTCGGCGCTTCGGTATGGACCTCGGACCGCAGCAAGGGCGAGCGCGTCTCCCGCGAGATCGACGCCGGCATGGTCTGGATCAACGACCACATGTTCAGCCACGGCGCCTGCCAGTGCTCGTGGGGCGGCGTCAAGCAGTCCGGTCTCGGCCGCACGCACTCCAAGTTCGGGCTTTATGAATGCGTCAATGTCAAGCTGCGTGTGTGGGAGTCCTCGGCCATCCGCAACCCGTGGTGGCACCCGTACGACGAGACGCTCGGGCGCGCGCTTCGTCAGACGGCGACGATCCTCTACGGCCGACCCTCGATCCGCGCCGGGGCGTTGAAGGACGGGCTCGGGCCGCTGCTGAAGCTCGGCGGGCGCCTCGCCCGCGACGCGATCAAGCGTTAGGAGGCCCCTGAAAAATAGGACGGTCCGATCGCATCCGGCGGATCGGCCTTTTCAGGGGTCTCCTCAGCGCGCCAGGATTCTGAAGGCGGTGGTCAGCGTTCGCCCTCGCTGGCCGTCAAGCCTGGCGCTCGCCTTCAGCACGTAGCTGCCGGGCGCCAAGGCGTGCCCGTTGAGGCGGCCGCTGAAGTGCAGCGTCATCGTCCCGGCGTGGTCGTGCTGGCTGAACGACCCGATGCCGATCAGGCGCTTGCGCCGCTTGAGGCCGGTGGCCTGCCGGAACACCTGGAAGCGCGTCGCGGCCGCGATCGGATCGCGGTAGGCGATCTTGGCGCCGCCCCTGCGAAGCAAGGTGGGTCCGTGCGTAGCGGCGCGGAACCGTCGCGGGGAAATCGTCAGGTGCGAGAGCTGCGGAGCCTTCACTCGGTACGTGATGCTGGCGGTGCCCTGGAAGCCGTCCCCGCTCGTGGCGGTCACCCGGTAGGTGTGCCGACCGGGGTGCGTCGTGTCGAGGCGACCGCCCGGGGCAGCCGAGCCTTTGCTGTCGCGACACGAGGCCAAGCCTGGACCGCCGGCACCCTCGGTGCAGGAGAAGCTCGTCTTGATGAGTTGCCCCGCGGCGTAGGTCCCGCCGTTACGCGGGGCGGTGATGGTCGCGGTCGGGGCGGCCGTTCGCTGCCCGGCGGCACGCGCCAGATTCAGCTGGTCATAGGCGAAGTTGATCGACTGGCTGATGATGACGTCGCCGAACGCGGCCATGGGGACGTGGCCGCCGCCCTGGAGCGCCTCGAACACCACATTGATGCCGGCACTGCGCATCTCGGCCGCGGTCTGCGCCGCCGCCGGGTACGGGACGACGGTATCGGCCGTGCCCTCGAACATCAGCGTCGGCGAGTCCGCGGCGTCGAAGAACGACTTGGCGAACGTGCCCGGGAGCGCGCCGGAGATGGAGATCGCGGCGCCGACCTTGGACGAGTACCCGGGGTTCCCGCTGGTTCCGGGGTCGGTCGAGTTGACCGCGACCGTCAGCGCCGTGGCCGCTCCGGCTGACCCACCGCCGACTGCGATCCGCGTCGGGTCGATGCCGTAGGTCGCGGCGTTGCGGCGCAGCCACCGGACTGCGGCCTGGGCATCGTGCTGGGCGGCGAGCGCCGCGGTAATGCAGATCTGCGAGGGCTGAGCCTCGACGCCGCACTTCTCGTGCGCCGTGTTGAGCAGGCGATAGTTGATCGAGACGGCGACGTAGCCGCGCTGGGCGAAGGCGTTTGCCATCTTGACCATGGCGCCGTTCTTGGAATCTCCGCCGGAGAAGCCGCCTCCGTGGACGAGCACGATTGCCGGTCGGCTCGTCTGCGTGTCGCCGGTGGGGCGGAACATGTCGAGCGTGAGGGTGACCGGGTTGCCAACTCCGTCGGGCGCCGAGCCGTACGTGAGGCCCTTGGTGATCGTCAGGCTGGGGAAGATCGCGTCCCGGTAGCGCAGCGGCGGTGGACCCACCGGCGGCGCGACGAGATCGGCCGACGCGGACGCCGTGGCGATCAGGAGCACGAGCGCCGTCAGCGCGGAGATTCGAATCAGGCGGAGGCTTGTCATCGACGACCAGAACCCGTGCCGCCGGCTGAAGTTTCGACGCGCGGCGGAGGCGGATCGCGCCTGTCGTACCCTTGTAGACGATGCCAGCGCAGGCCTACAGCGGCAAAGAGTGCGTCTGCCAGTTCCGCAAGGGGATCTGCGATCAGTCCTGTGTCAGGGACATGCTCGAGACGCCGTTCTACATCGCCTGCCTTCGGTTGAAGGGTCGACGCGCGCTGGTTGTCGGCGGCGGCGACGTGGGGCTGGAAAAGGTCGAGGGACTGCTGGCGTGCGATGCCGATGTGACGCTGGTCGCGCCTGAGGCGCACCCCTCACTCGTTGATCTCTCGCTCGAGGGGTCAATTCGCTGGGAGCGGCGCGATTACGAGGCAGGCGATCTCGACGGCTGCCTGATCGCGATCGCGGCCACGAGCGACACCGATGTGAACATCCGCGTCTTCGAGGACGCCGAGCAGCGCGCGATGCTCGTCAACGTCGTCGACGTCCCGCCGCTGTGCAACTTCATCCTCCCGGCGATCGTCCGCACTGGCCCGCTCGCCGTCGCCATCTCGACCGCCGGCGCCTCGCCGGCGCTGGCCAAGCGGATTAAGCGGGAGATCGCCGATCTGTTCGGCGACCCGTACGCGACGCTGGCCATCCTCCTCAACGATGTCCGCGGCTGGGCCAAGGCGACGCTGCCGACCTACCAGGATCGCAAGGAGGTCTTCGAGTCGATCGTGAACGGCGATCCCGATCCGATCGAGTTGCTGCGCGCCGGCGACGTCCAGGCCGTGCGTGACCTGATCGCGGCGGCGCAGCGCGTGCACGCCGACGCGGTCA
>JBJMLD010000022.1:0-8008 GCA_045805545.1 Solirubrobacteraceae bacterium
AGCGCCGATCGTGGCCATCAGTCCGCTCGTCGGCGGCGAGGTCCTCAAGGGCCCGACGGCGGTGTTCATGGCCTGGGCCGGCCATCCGCTGACCAGCGACGGGATCGCGGCGGCCTACAACGGGATCATCCGCGGCTTGGTGGCGGACGAATCGGCCACGCGGGTGACCACGCACCGCAGCGACGTTCTGCTCGACACGCCCGAGCGCCGGCGGCAAGTGGCCGAGGAAACGCTGGACTTCGCGAGCGGCCTCGCCTGAACAGGGCTACCGGCTAGCGTTCCCCGCCCATGTCGACCCTCGCGGTGCTTCCGATCAAGGGCTTCCCCGATGCCAAGCAGCGCCTGGCCGAGGAGCTCTCCCCCGGCCCCCGGCGCGCGCTGGCCGAGGCGATGTTCGCCGACGTGCTGGTCGCGCTTCGCCGCAGCAAGGCCGTAGAGCAGATGCTCGTGGTCAGCGATGACAACAGCGCGCAGGAGATCGGCGCCGGCTACGGCGCCCTGGTGCTCGACGACGAGCGGCAGGGTCACAGCGAGGCGGCGCAGCTGGCCATCCGCTCAGCGCTCGAGAACGGGATCGAGCGTGTCGTGCTCATACCGGGCGATTGCCCGCTGCTCGACCCGGCCGAGCTCGACGGGCTCCTGGCCCGGCCGGCGCCGGCCCGCTCTGCGCTGATCGTGCCCGATCGCCACGGCACGGGCACGAACGCGCTGCTGCTGAGGCCGCCCGACGCGCTGACGCCGGCGTTCGGCCCGGGCAGCTGCCGCCGCCACGCCGAGCAGGCCCGGCTGGCGGGCACAGAGCACGAAGTTGTCGAGGTCCCTTCGCTCGCCCTCGACATCGACACGCCGGAGGACCTGCAAGAGCTGATCTCCTTGCTCGGGACGACGCGCGGCGGCGCCGCGCACACGCGAGGGATGCTCAACCAGATGCTCCGCAGCCGGACCTGATGGCGGTCACGGCGACCGCGGTGCCGGGTCTGCCGGAGGTGCTCGCCGGCATGGACCTGGCAGCCGCGATCACGCGCTGCGCCGGCGAGATGCGCGACGACGACGTGCTCGTGATCGCGCACAAGATCATCTCCAAGGCCGAGGGCCGGGTGCGGTCGCTGGCCGGGGTGACGCCCAGCCCGCGCGCGCTGGCCTTGGCGGCCGAGCTCGGCCGCGATGACCCCCGCCATGTCCAGGTCGTGCTCGACGAATCCTCTGAGGTGCTGCGCAGCGAGCGCGGCGTGCTGATCGCCGTCACTCACCACGGGTTCGTGTGTGCGAACGCGGGTGTGGACGCGTCCAACGTTCCTGGCGATGACTGCGTGGTGACGCTGCCCGTCGATCCCGACGCCTCGGCTCGCGCGCTGCGGCGGCGGATCCGCGAGCTGAGCGGCGTCGCGCCGGCTGTGCTGATCACCGACTCGTTCGGACGCGCGTGGCGTCATGGCCAGCTCGACGTGGCGGTTGGCTGCGCCGGGCTGGCGCCGCTGGACGACTGGCGCGGCCGGCGCGACAGCGAGGGCCGTGTGCTCCACGCAACCTGGATCGCCATCGCCGACGAACTGGCCGCGGCGGCCGACCTGGCCCGCACGAAGGACGGGCGCCAGCCCGTGGTCGTCGTCCGGGGGACGGCGCGGCATGTGGTCAGCGAGGACGGCCCGGGCGCGGCCGCCCTGCTCCGGCCGGCAGAAGAAGATCTGTTCAGGTAGCGCGCTCGGGGTCGGCGACCGCCACGGCCGGCGCCGACCTGCCCGCCCGGCGCGACGACGGCCGGGTCGCGGTGAGCAAGCCAACTAGCACCAGCGCGACGCCGACGAGCTGCAGCCCGCTCGGGCTCTCGGCGAAGATCAGCGCCCCGAGCGCCACCGATCCGACCGGCTGCACGGTCAGCAGCAAGGACGTCAAAGCCGCCGGCAGACGCGGCAGGGACATCGTGATGAGCAGCCATCCGAGTACCTGGGAGGTGAGGGCCAGGACGACCAACCAGCCCGCCGAGGGCCAGCTCGGGCCAAGTCGGGCGTCGCCGATGATCACCCCGGCCACGGTGCAGATGATCGCCGCCGTGGCCGTCGCCTCGAACAACGGCCCGGCCGGCCGGCGTAGATCGGCGCCGCCGCGGCGCAGAAGCAGCAGGAAGCCGACGTAGGCGACGCCGGCGCCGAGGCCGAACAGCGTGCCGCGGGCGGGATCGCGGCCGTAGGCACCGTGCTCGAGTGCACCCGAGATCAGCAGGACCCCGATCAGGGCGATCGGCAGCGCCGCCAGCACCTGCCGGCCAGGCCGCTCGGACAGGACCGCCCAGGCGATCAGCGGCACCAGCACGACCTGGATGTTGGCCAACACGGTGGCCAGGCCGGCGCCGACATCGCCGATCGAGTGGTGCCACAGGAGCAGGTCGACGGCGAAGAAGATGCCTGCGCCGATGGCGAACAAGCGATCCCGGCGCCGGCGCGGGCCGAGGCGCCGGTCCTCCCACCAGGCGAGCAGGCCGAGGACCGGAAGCGCGTAGACACAGCGGAAGATCGCCGCGGTCGAAGGCGAGGCGTGGCTGAGGCGGACGAGGATGCTCGAGAACGCGATCGCCACTGCGCCGAGCAGCGCGCAGATGCGCACGTTCGTCTCGTTGAGCAGCCAGTCGCTCATCGTCGTCTCAGGGTAGGCCACCGCCCCGGGCGCAACCCGGAGCACCCCACGGCGTCCGGCGGACCGGCGGCTACAGCTCGGCCGGCGCGCCCACGGCGTGAAACCCGCCGTCGACATGCACGATCTCGCCTGTGATCCCTCGCGAGTAATCCGACAGCAGCCAGCAGATCGCGTTCGCCACGGGCTCCGGGTCGCTCACGTCCCACCCGAGCGGCGCCTGCCGCGACCACAGCGAGGCCAGCCCGTCGAAGCCGGGTATCCCGCGCGCCGCCACCGTGCCGAGCGGCCCGGCCGCGATCAGGTTCACACGTACGCCCTGGGGCCCCAGATCGCGCGCCAGATAGCGCGACACGGATTCGAGGGCCGCCTTGGCCACCCCCATCCAGTCGTAGATCGGCCACGCCACCGAGGCGTCGAAGTCCATGCCGACGATCGATCCACCAGACGACATCAGCGGCGCCACCGCGCCCGCCAGCGCCTTCATCGAGAACGCGCTCGTCTGAAACGCCTGCGCCGCGCTCTCCGGCGGCGTCTGCATGAACCGGCCGCCGAGGGCGTCCTCAGGCGCGAACGCGATCGCGTGCAGAACGCCGTCCACGCCGCCCCAGCGGGATGACAATTCGGAAGCGACCTCCGAGAGATCGGAGGCGCTGTTGACGTCAAGCTCCAGCACATCGGCCGGCTCGGGCAGCCGCGCCGCCGCCCGCTCGGTCAGCCGGCGAACGCGACCGAACGAAGTCAGCACCACGGATGCGCCCTGCTGCTGGGCCAGCGACGCGGCGTGGAAGGCGATCGAGTCCTTGGTGATGACGCCGGTGATCAGCAGCCGCTTGCCGGCGAGGATCACCGGCTGGAACCTGCGTGCGTCAGCAGGGCCCAGGCCAGGCGCTGGCGCGTGTCGGCCGGCGCGACGATCTCATCCACGTGTCCGCCGGCGGCGGCCACGTGTGCCCGCAGATGCTCATCCGCGTACTCGTCGGCGAGCCGGGCGCGCGCCTCTTCCACGTCATCGGCGGCGTGCAGCTCGCGGCGGTGCACGATCCCCACCGCGGCCCGTGCGCTCATGATCCCGAGCTCGGCCTCGGGCCAGGCCAGCACGAGATCGGCGCCGAGGTCACGCGAGTTCATCGTGATGTAGGCGCCGCCGTAGGACTTGCGCAGCACGACGGTGAACTTCGGAACCCGTGCCGCGGCGAAGGCTCGCACCAGCGAGGCGCCGTGGCGGATCACGCCGGCCTGCTCCTGACGGCTCCCGGGCATGAACCCGGGCGTATCCACAGCGGCCAGCAGCGGCACGTTGAACGAGTCGCAGAGGCGAACGAACCGTGCTGCCTTCTCCGAGCTCTCGGCGTCGAGCACGCCGCCCAAATACTTGGGCTGGTTCGCGACCACGCCGACGGGCCGGCCGTCGATCCGGGCCAGCGCGGTCACGACGTTGCGCGCCCAGCGCGGGCACAGCTCGAGCAGCGAGTCGCCGTCGACGATCCCGGCCAGGGCTTCCCGGACGTCGTAGGCGCGTCGCGCCTCGGACGGAACGACCGCGCCCGGATCGGCAAGTGACGGCTCGACGACCTCGGCCTGCGGCGGCGACTCGCCGGCGCTCGAGGGAAGGTAGGAGAGCACGTCGCGCACACGGGCGGCCGCGGCGGCCTCGTCCGGCTCGACGAGATGGCAGACGCCGTTGCGCTCGTGCACGCGAGGGCCCCCGAGGTCGATGGCCGAGATGTCTTCGCCCAGCGCCTCGCGCACAACGGCAGGGCCGGTGAGGAACATCGCCGCGTCGTCCGTCATCAGGATCATGTCGGTGAGCGCCGGGGAGTACGCGCCGCCGCCGGCCGACGCACCGGACACGACCGAGATCTGCGGCACGACACCGGACAGCGCCACCGTCTCGCGGAAGATCCGCCCGTAGCCGCCGAGCGCGGCCGATCCCTCCTGCATGAGGGCGCCGCCGGACTCGACGAAAGCCACCACCGGGATCCGCGCCCGTCCGGCCAGCTCCAGCACACGCACGATCGTCTCGGCGTGCCGCTCACCGAGCGAGCCGCCGAGGAACGCGCCGTCCTGGGCGTAGCAGGCGATCGGGCGTCCGGCGACGACGCCGGTCGCGCCGACGACGCCGTCGCCGTCCACTGCCCGCGCACCAAGACGCGTGGAGGACACGCGCGAGCGGAGCACCTGCACGCTGCCGGGATCGCACAGCGCCTCGAGTCGCTCGAACGGCGACAGACGGCGCGGCGCCTCGGGGCGGGTGGCGACTGTCGCGCTCACGATTTCGGCTCACCTCTGAACACGAGGGCCACGTTGTGCCCGCCGAACGCGAACGAGTTCGAGATCGCAACGGGCGGACGGCCGTTACCGAGAATCAGAGGCCGCGCCTCGCCCGGCACGTAGTCGAGATCGAGCTCGGGATCGGGCACCTCGTATCCGAGCGTCGGCGCGATGATCCGCGTCGACAGCGTCTGCACCGTGGCCACGGCCTCGACCGCTCCGGCGGCGCCGAGCAAGTGCCCGATGGCCGACTTGGTCGAGCTGATCGGGATCTGCTTCGCGCGCTCGGGTCCCAGCGCGCGCTTGAGCGCCGCGGTCTCGGCTGCGTCGTTGAGCTGGGTCGAAGTCCCGTGGGCGTTGACGTAGTCGAGTCCGTCCGGCTCGACGCCGGCGTCCTCCAAGGCGAGCTGTATTGCGCGCGACGCCGGGCCGCCGGTCGGCTCGGGCGCGGTCAGGTGGTAGGCATCCGAGGTTGAGCCGTAGCCGGCCACCTCGCCGAGGATGGTCGCGCCGCGCTCCCGCGCTGCCGACTCCTCCTCGAGCACGAGCATTCCGCCTCCCTCGCCCATCACGAATCCGTCGCGGTGCAGGTCGAACGGCCGCGAGATCCCGGTCGGCGAGAGGGCCTGCATCGAGTTGAAGCAGGCGAAGCCGAACTCCGTCAGCGTCGCCTCGCAGCCGCCGGCGACAGCCGCATCGGCGTCGCCGTATTGGATCATCCGCAGCGCTGAGCCGATCGCGTGTCCGCCGCTCGAGCAGGCCGAGACGACACCGTACATCTGGCCTTGAAGCCCGTGCTTCATCGCCACCGCCGCCGCGGCAGCGTTCGGCATGTACTGTGGGATTCCGAGTGGCGAGACGCGATTCGCGCCCTTCTCACGCATCACGTCGTGCTGCGTCTCGACCGTCTGAATGCCGCCGATTCCGGTGGCGATCACGCAGCCGACGCGGAGCGGATCGTAGGGCAGCTCGTCAGACGTCCAACCGGCCTGGCCGAGCGCCTCGGCCGCCGCCACCAGGGCGAACTGCGAGAAGCGATCCAGCCGCCGGGCTTCCTTGACGGACAGGTGCTCGGTGGGGTCAAACGACCGACAAGCTCCGATGCCGTCCTGGATGCCGACCTCGCCGGCCGCCCAGCGCTCGTGCAGGCTTGGCGCGCCGACGCCCAGCGGCGTGACGGCGCCAACCCCGGTTATGACGACGCGTCGTTTCAAGAAGCTCTCGAGGCGATCATGTCGATCGCGTCGCCGACGGTCTTCAGTTCCTTCATGTCCTCGCCCTTGAGCACGACGCCGTACTCGTCCTCGACGATCTGGGCCAGCTCGACGAGATCGAGCGAGTCGATGTCGAGCTCCTCGAACGTGGCGCCGCGCGTGATCTGGCTGGCGTCCGGGCCGAAGCTGGCCAGCGCCTCGACCACGCGGCTTTCAATCTGAGCGGGTGTGGTGGTTGACATGCGGGGATTGACTCCTTAGTCGTTGGTGTTCATGCGGCCAGTCCACCGTCGACGGATAGCACCGCGCCGGTGACATAGCTCGCAGCATCGGACACGAGAAAGCGTACGCAGGCGGCGACCTCTTCCGGGGTGCCTGCCCGGCGCACGGGAACGGCCTGCAAAAGCGTCTGGTCGACGGACGCGGTCATGTCGGTGTCGATCCAGCCCGGCGCCACGGCATTGATCGTGACCCCGCGCCGCGCCACCTCGACCGCCGCGGTCTTGGTCAGCGCGATCAGTCCTGCTTTGGCCGCCGCGTAGTTCGCCTGGCCGGGATTCGCGCGCAATCCGACGACCGAGGATACGTTGACGATCCGCCCGGCGCGCGCCCGCAGCATCGGGCGCAGCGCGCGGCGTGTCATGCGAAACGCCCCGTTCAGATCGGTCTCGATCACCGAGGACCACTCCTCGTCGCCGAGCGACGGCGTCAGGTCGTCGCGGCTGATGCCGGCGTTGTTGACCAGCACCAGGACGGGTCCGTCGAACTCCGCCTCGAGGGCACCGAACAGCACGTCGGGGGTACCCGGGTCGGCCACGTCGCCCTGGAGCGCCACAGCGCGGCCACCGTTCTCCGCGATCGACTTCACGACCGCCTCCGCGCCGTCGCGGTCGGCCCGGTAGTTGACACCGATCGGCCATCCGTCCTCAGCCAGCGCGCGCGCGATCGCGGCTCCGATCCCGCGCGAGGCGCCGGTGATGAGTGCTGAGCCTTGGCGTTCACCATCAGACACGCCCCGAACCCCACTCGAGTACTCCGCCGCCCCACGTGAACCCGGCGCCGAACGCGCTCACGAGCACGCGCGAGCCGGGCTGCAGGCGGCCGTCGCGCTGGGCGGTGGCCAGCGCCACCGGCAGCGTCGCGGCCGAGGCGTTGCCGAGCGTCTCGATGCAATCGACCACCCGCTCGACCGGAAGCCCAAGCCGTTCGCCGAGCGCGCGCGTGATCCGCGCATTCGCCTGGTGGTAGACGAACAGGTCGATGTCCTCGAGCGCCAGCCCGGCGCGCTGCACGGCGTCGAGCGTCACCGTGCCCATGCGCGCGACGGCGTGGCGGAACACCTCGGGTCCATCCATCGTCAGCTTGCGCTCGGCGTGCGTGGCGCAGATCGTCTGCCCGTGCGAGCCGTCGGATCCGAGCACGATCGGCCCGATCACACCGCGCTCGCCACCGCCGGGTCCCAGCACGACCGCTCCGGCGGCGTCAGCGAACAGCGGCGCCGTCCGCTTGTCCTCGTAGTTGGTGATGCGCGTGATGAAGTCGGCTCCCACGAGCAGCACGATCTCGGCCCGGCCGCTCTCGATCTGCGCCGCGCCGAGCGATAGACCCGACATGAAGGCCGTGCACGCCGCACCGACGTCGAACGCGCCGGCCCGCTCGGCGCCGAGCGCGTGGGCCACCAGCGGTGCCGTGTTCGGCGTGAGCTCGTCCTGCGTCATCGTCGCGACGATGACCAGGTCAACGTCCGCGGCATCGACCCCGGCCTGCTCGAGCGCATCCGCGCCGACGCGGGTCGCGTAATCCGTCAGCCGCTCATCGGGCCGCGCCCGCCGCCGCTCGCGGATGCCCGTGCGGGAAACGATCCACTCCTCACTGATGCCGAGCGACGCCGC